>CAZUGZ010000094.1:0-1723 GCA_964620555.1 uncultured Alteromonadaceae bacterium | reverse complement strand
GCCGCCTAAACTGAAAACCAAGATGGGCCAAACTCTCTCTTAGTTTATCAACCCCTGCTGTCCCAAATACTCTGACGACGGACAGTTGGTAGTCCGCATAGGGCATTCTCCTAGGGAGGTGGCGATTGTGAATGATGCTGGAGTTTGGAACTTGTCTGGTAAGTAGTGAAGGTGCTGAGCTGGTCACCGTTTGCCCCCCATTCATGGGGACAGTCTGAGAGATTAAGGGATTAATAGTGGTTGTTTATAGGTTGATCAAGCGCCTCTAACGCGGAAAGGATGGCGAGTTACTCTGCCTCCACATCGGGCGTGGGCTTATTCATCAATGCCTCGACCCGGTCGGCGATACGCTGAGCCGGTTCGCGCAGTTGCCCGATGGTCCAGTCGGCGGCGTAGCCTTCCGTGACATCGTTGGGCGGTGCGTGGTTGACCAGCCGCTTGGTCAGGACATGGGGCAACATCAGGTCGCGCTCGGCGACGGTGATAAAGGCATTGCGCAGACCGTGATACCAGAACTTCGCACCCCCGGCCTCACCGATCGGCTTGTAATGTTGCGCCAGGTTCCGGATATGACCCGTACTGCTGGCGGATGAGGGAAACACCCACCCCTCGGGCGTGCCATTGCTCTCCTCCCAACGGCGTGCAAGAACCGCAGCCAGTTGCCGGGTGATAGGCAACTCCAGCGGCACGCCGGTCTTGGTCTGCTCGACCATGAAGATCCGGGCCTCACGGTCAACGCGCTCCCATCGAAGCGGCAGCACCTCGTTGAGCCGCATTCCGGTATAGAAGCCGAACCAGAAGGCGTCCCGTGCGGGCGGCCATTCAACCACGGCTTCAATGCCCGCGCGCCAGCGCGGCAGCACCTCGGCGGGGACTGGAATCTTCCGCCGCTTCTTGCGATGAAACCTGCCGCCACCGGCGATCCATTGATCGACCGGGTTGCGCAGACCGTCAAGATCGACGCAAGGCCGTCTGTAGATCGAGCGCAAAAGCGAGATCGTGTGGTTGGCCGTTGTCCCGCCATGATTCGTGCTGATACGGATGAACCTGTTCTCCACATCCCGGCGTGTGATAGTGTCCAGGGCGCGGCCGAGCCAATCGCTGAGATAACGATTGACGTAGGCGTGATAGTCCTTGTCGGTGCTAGGTGCCCGATTGGGATTGGACGCCATGTATTCCTCGAAGGCTTGACGCAGGACGGGCATGCCACGCGCCTCGGCGCGCTCGCCCGCTGGATCGCCTCCGCCCGCGACCTTACCCAAAACCTCGTGCGCCATGCGCCGCGCCTGGTCGGCCGTTATCCTGTCACAGCGCCCGAGGACAACGCGTTTGTTGGGCGCCTTCCTGCCGCCGTCACCGGCCCGGTAGTTGACAATGAAGGACTTGCGGCCGGAGGGATAAACACGAACACCGAAACCGGTCAGTTTGTCGTCCCATGCCACCCAGGCTGTATCAGTAGGCTCAAGGGCATCAATGGTTCGTTTGGAGAGGGCGATCTTGACCCGCGCGATGCGCTTTCCGGTGGTTTGGGGCATGGGCGGAGTGTACGTTACCACCCAAAGAAAGACAACACTCAGGACAACACGAGAAAGTAACCCACTGGCACCTCATGGCACCGTTTGACCCTCCCGCTGCTTGCACTTAAGACAAAACTTATTGATTTATCACATTATAGGCACCTTCTGACACCACCTGGCACCTCATGGCAATTTATATTAAGATG
>CAZUGZ010000093.1:0-1853 GCA_964620555.1 uncultured Alteromonadaceae bacterium | reverse complement strand
CACGCCACAAGCTATATCAAAATATTTTGATATAGCTTGCCAGGCTTGCTAGACTCTCCCGCCATGTCCGCCATCGCTCCCATTTCCCCGCCGTCTACCACAGGCTCCGGCTTTGCCGTCGAGCAGCTCGCGGCCCTGTGCAAGGCCAGCGGCGACGTTCGGCGGCTGCAGATTCTGCGGGTACTGCGCCAGGATTCCTTCGGGGTGCTGGAGCTGTGCTCACTGTTTGACCTGCGCCAGCCGGCACTGAGCCACCACCTCAAGGTGCTGACCAACGCCGGGCTGATCTGCAGCCGCAGGGAGGGCAATTCAATGTACTATCGCCGCGACCCCCTGAGGCAGTCGGCCGGCCTGACCAGGCTCCAGCAACGCCTGTTCGACACCGTGGATCAACTGCCGTTGAGCGCCAGCCTGGAGCGCGGGCTGGCCCGGCTGCAGCGCGAGCGGGTGCAATCCTCCAAGCAGTTCTTCCGCCAGAATGCCGACAAGTTTCGCCGCCAGCAGGATCTGATCGCCAGCTACGAACAGTACGCCGACACGGTGGCGGCGCTGCTCCGCGACGCCTCGTTCGGCGAGCGTCGCCTGGCCCTGGAAGTGGGCCCCGGGGACGGGCGCTTTCTGGCCCAACTGGCGCCGGCCTTCCAGCGGGTGGTGGCCCTGGACAATTCTGCCCAGATGCTGGCCAGCGCTCGCTCGCTGGCAGGGCAACAGGGCCTGGACAACATCGAATTCGTGCTCGGCGACACCGGTCATCCGCGCCTGGCCCAACTGTCCGCGGACTGTATCGTGGTCAATATGGTGTTGCATCACACCGCGTCCCCCGCCATTATTTTTCGCGACCTGGCTGCCGCCCTGGCCGCCGGCGGCCGCCTCCTGATCACCGACCTCTGCCAGCATCACCAGGCCTGGGCGCGGGAGTCCTGCGGCGACCTGTGGCTGGGCTTCGACCCCGACGACCTGCGTGACTGGGCCGCGGCCGCCGGGCTGGAGGAAGTCGCCGCCGTCTACCTGGCCCAGCGCAACGGTTTCCAGGTACAGGTGCGCCTGTTCGGTCATCGGCCCGGTTCTTTATCAGGGAATACGACAACATGAGTGAATTCGCCACCTTTACTTCGGAGTCGGTGTCCGAGGGGCATCCCGACAAGATGGCCGACCAGATATCCGACGCCATTCTCGACGCCATCCTCCGCGAAGACCGGGACGGGCGCGTCGCGGTCGAGACCCTGCTCAAGACCGGCATGGCGGTGATTGCCGGCGAAGTCTCGGCCAACTGCCATATCGACCTGGAGGACGTGGTTCGCGAGGCCATCCTCGGCATCGGCTACGACAGTTCCGAAATGGGCTTTGACGGCGCCTCCTGTGCCATCCTCAACGCCATCGGCAAGCAGGCGGACGACATCGCCAGGGGCGTGGATGAAGGCGACGGCAAGGAGCAGGGCGCCGGCGACCAGGGCCTGATGTTCGGCTACGCCACCAATGAAACCGAGACGCTGATGCCGGCGCCCATCTACTATGCCCACCGGCTGATGGAATGCCAGGCGCGCCTGCGCAAAACGGGGGCGCTGCCCTGGTTGCGCCCCGACGCCAAGAGCCAGGTGACCCTGCGTTACGCCGACGGCAAACCGGTGGCCGTCGACGCCGTGGTGTTCTCCACCCAACACCACGAGGGGGTCAGCCAGGAGGAGATCCGGGAGGCGGTGCTCGAAAGCATCATCACCCAGGTGTTGCCCGCCGAATGGCTGCACCGGGACACCATCTATCACATCAATCCCACCGGACGCTTTGTCACCGGCGGTCCGGTGGGATTGATGATAGATGGTGTCCCGGTGCAGCAATTCGGCGGGCAACACCTG
>CAZUGZ010000092.1:0-1936 GCA_964620555.1 uncultured Alteromonadaceae bacterium | reverse complement strand
ACGCCGCCATTCGGCAGATGCCGCCCACGGCCACGCAGAGGCGGAGCATAGCTGAGCCAGTGCCCCACCCTCCCAGTCGGAGAAACCTGCTCCTGGCCCAGTCAGGCGAGGCCCTGTGCCCGCAGCTCCGGCAGTACTTCGGCGGCAAACAGGTGCAGGCTCTGCCAGGCAAGGTCGGGGTGGATGCCTCCACACAGTGGATGAAACTGAATCATGTGGGATTGCTCCCCAGCGCCGCTGGTGTCGAGCAACTGGGCAGGAGTGCAGACCCGGTAGGCGCCGCTGGCGCGCAGGTCGTCGGCGTGGTCGAAGTGCCGGTAGGGAGTGAACACCCCGGCCCGTTCCGCCCACAGGGCGTAGCTGTTGGTTTCGTGCAGCAGGTGGGGGGCAATCCGCTGCCAGTAGTCATCCGGGTCAGTGGCGACGAAGGTCACCGTAGTCGGGGCGCTCGGCATGGGTCCGGGGTCGGCTTTGCCCAGTTGCTTCAACTCTTCCCGGTAGTATTCGAATATCTCGGGGCCACCGGGAACGAAGAAATCCGCGTAGCGTGCGGCTCGTCGTGCCGCCGGACGGCTGTTTCCCCCCATCAGCAGCGCCGGCCGCGGCTCGGAGTGGGGCGTCGGGGTGACGGTTATGCTGCGTTCCCCGTGGCGGAACGTTTCGCCGCTCCAGGCCCGTTCCAGGAAGGGAATGATTTCATCCATGTATTGCCTGCGGTCCCCCAGCGTCTTGCCCATAGCCTGGAACTCTTCTTCCCGGTACCCGCCACTGAGTATCGGGATGACCCGGCCGCGGCTGATGATATCCGCTACCGCCAGATCTTCGGCCAGTCGCACCGGGTCGTGCAGCGGCGCAATCAACGCGGCAATATACAAGGTCATGCTGCTGGTGCGTGCGGCGATGGCCGCGGCCAGCAGCACGGGGGCAGGGCAATAACCGTCTTCTGTGCCGTGGTGCTCGGACAGATGGGCACTGGTGAAGCCGTTTTTTTCCCCCCAGGCGCATTGTTCGATGGCGGCGCTGTACAGGTCCGCCTTGGAGACTTCGCAGATTTCCGGTTGCCGCATGTCGTAGCGGAACAGGATATTGATCATGGTTTTTACTCCCCGAATCGACGGTCGTGGCCGTTGTATTCGCCAGCTTTGGATATTGACCGTCTATGATGAAATATTCTTTGCGGAAAGGCTTGCTTTTTTTTTGATTACTGGTTACATATACAGTGCTTTGTACCGATGAATTCCTGTGGTCCAATCGGCCAACCACCGGTACCTGGCCACTGCTGCGGAAGCCGAAGCTGGTACCGGCACCGCAGGCAAATCACTGGAGCAATCAGATTATGAACACCAACAGGGAAAAAGCACTGGAAGCAGCATTGAGCCAAATTGAACGTCAGTTTGGCAAGGGCACGGTCATGCGCCTGGGCGACACCGAGCAGGCGGCCATCCCCGCCATCTCAACGGGTTCTCTGGGGCTCGATATAGCCCTGGGCATCGGCGGCCTGCCGCGTGGCCGCATCGTGGAGATCTACGGTCCCGAATCCTCCGGCAAGACCACCCTGGCCTTGCAGGTGGTTGCCGAGGCCCAGAAGAGTGGCGGAACGGCGGCCTTTATCGATGCGGAACACGCCATGGACCCGCTCTACGCCGAAAAGCTCGGGGTGCGGATCGACGACCTCATCGTGTCGCAACCGGACACCGGTGAACAGGCCCTGGAAGTCACCGAAATGCTGGTGCGCTCGGGGGCACTGGACGTACTGGTGGTGGACTCGGTGGCGGCACTGACGCCCAAGGCGGAAATCGAGGGCGAAATGGGCGACAGCCACGTTGGCCTGCAGGCCAGGTTGCTCAGCCAGGCCATGCGCAAACTGACCGCGACCATCAAGCAGACCAACAGCATGGTGATTTTCATCAACCAGATTCGCATGAAAATCAGGGTC
>CAZUGZ010000091.1:0-1941 GCA_964620555.1 uncultured Alteromonadaceae bacterium | reverse complement strand
CAGCGATTCTAAGTTTGGCAGCCAATGAGGTGGTTTTCCGTGTTCGGCAGCCACTATGCGGCTGGATCGGGCCGGCAGGTGTGCTCACGGGAGCAGTTGGCAGGCCTGCGGCAGGCCCAGAGGGGCCCGGCCGGGGCCTGTCGACCGCTGGGAGCCGGACCCGCCGCGGGCGGACGCAGCTCTGCCTGTCCCCGGCCCGCCCGGGAACTTCAGCGCCGCTCGCTCAGCCGGCGGACGGACCGCTCAAGGGGTCGCCGGCCCCGGCTGCCAGGGCGGCGGCCGCCGATCCAGCATCACGTCCCACAGGCTGCGCCAGTCCGGGAAAGGGAACTTGTTAACCAGCACCCGCAGCTCCTCGAAGAACTCGTAGCGCGTGCCCAAGTGCTGACGGCACAGCCGCCACGGCCCCTCCAGCAGATCCAGCACCGTGTGCAGCGCGAAGGCCAGCAGGTTCAGCACCGCCAGCAGGTTGCCCAGCCCCTGCCGGCCGTGCCCGAAGTTGTGCTTGAAGTGCCAACCCTGTCGGGCGATGGTGTTGAAGCAGCCGTTCTCGATGTTCCAGCGCGTGCGCCCGCAGCGCGCGATGCGGGCCACGTTGCCGGAGGTCACCGTCAGACTGGTGAAGAAGCAGCAGCGGTAGGTTTGCTTCAAGGAGCCGTCCCGCAACCGCCGGCGCACGGTCAGCTCAACCCAGTGGCCGCGCACCGCGTCGGCTCCGGCGCGCACCGGCACCCGGTTCTGCCAGCGGTAGCGGCGGTACTCGATGCGCCGCGTCTTGGGATGGCGGACGCGCAGCCAGCCGGTGGAGAAATAGTGTCGTGAGTCCACAGAGGAGAACATAGTGCGATGAGAACCGCGTTTCACTACGAAAATGAAGTCCGCCCCAGCCGCCAGGACCTGGCTGCAGAAGGCTTGCGTGGCGTACAGCGCGTCGCCGAGGTAGATCGGCTGCAGGTGGCTGACGAGGCCGTGCCAGCGAGCCAGCCAGCGCTTGGCGGCGTTGGTCTCGCAGTCCTGCTTGCGCCGGGCGGCGGGCCGGGAGTCGTCAGGCTCGTCCTGCGGCCCGACGAACTCGGGTGGCAGCGGCAGGGCGCGGCTGGTGCCGGGGGCGACGATGGTGGCGGCCAGCAGGGCGTGGAAGTACTGCAGCTTGTTAGCCTTGCCGGTGCGGCGGGTGGAGCATTGGTCGCAGTGGATCCGGGAGGACTTATGGAACTCAAGGCCGTCGAGGGCGATCAGCAGGTGACCGTTGAGGCGCATCAGGGGGGCGAGTCGGAAGCGGTCGAGCACGTGTTGGAGGGCGGTGGTGAAGGCGGCGGCGAAGGCGGCGGGATCGAGGCCGTCGAGCAGGTTGCGGATCTGGGCGTCGGAGGGGATGGCGCTCATGCCGAACAGGGAGTGGCAGTTGGAGCGGGAATGGCGCTTCTCAAGGCGGCGCTGGAAGTTGAGGAAGGAGGGGGACTGCAGGAAGAAGCACGCGAAGGCGCTCAGCACGGCGTCGGCCAAGCGGTAGCGCAGGTTGGGTCCGGAGCGGGCGTCGGGCAGGCAGTCGGCGGTCGCTTGCAGGCGCTGGGCCACCGTTCGGATGACATTCTCCATAACATCTGATTGAACCACAGGTTATTAGGCTGACCCATAGCAACCTGAATGCCTGACGAATGTCCCCAAAGAGGCTCTAGGAGCAATTTAGGTGGTTGAAGGGACGCTCTCTGGTCCAAACTTAGAATCGCTGACTGAGGCCGGGTAGCGGGTGCCGCAGCGGGCCATTGGGCTGGCTGGCCGCGGGCCGAGGATTTTTCACATTCTCTGAGAAAGTTCCGCCCGCCAGAATCATTCGATTTGAAAAAACACCCCCCTTTTTGCGCCAAATAATGTGACATACAACACAGCGCCTGCCGGTGCGGCTGCGGTCCGGGGGGTTGGCTTGGCGGGAGACGGACT
>CAZUGZ010000090.1:0-2036 GCA_964620555.1 uncultured Alteromonadaceae bacterium | reverse complement strand
CTTATCGCCGATCATCCCGAGCGAACCGTCCGGCAACTGGAGACCAGAGAACACCGCCGGCAGGTTGACAGGGAAGCAGACTTTTTCACGGAACTGCCAATTCAACTCAAGGCAAAATACATGATGCTTACACCGGCAATGCGACACCAGGCTGTCAACATCCGCTCGAGGAACGATGCGCTCCGCTTCCTTCGCGAACAGGAGGACATCTTTCTGGTAGACGCCTATGTGGTCAATTTCCATGACATCATCAACCACCTCAAACCACACAACGCGCAACCGATGCTGTTTCCCATCCTCGACAAACCCCCGGGCTGACATGAAAACAGGAAAGGTTTTTTTGTCGTACAAAAACGCCGCAAGCCAATCCCATCGGCAACGACCAGGAATATTCCCCTGTTGAACGCGGCCTGGTCTAACCGTTGCCTCGTAAACCCCGACAGTTTTTGTCATACTGCGACCAACCGAAGAGGGGTGTCCCAATGCCGCAACCGGACACATTGAAACAATCGAAACAACTCCAACGGGGTGGCGCATTCACTTCTGAACAGGCGGAGCTCATCACCAACGCACTCGTGGAAGCAACGTCACATCTGGCCACAAAGGATGATCTCGCTGTTCTGAAAGGCGAACTCTACTCTTCAATGAAGGACCTTCGTGTAGAAATGAAGGAAATGCAGTACGGTATGATCAAAGCCATGCTCCTCATCGTTTCCCTGGCATTGGCACTCGACGTCGCAATTTCCCAACTTCTCTGAGCACGCCCCTGCTCGACGGGGCCTGGTCTCATTCCCACCAGCAAAACAATCCGCCGGCGGACCTTTTCAGTAAAGGAGGGAAGGCGCACAGCCGCAACCCGTCCCGTCTCCGGCAATTGCTGTCCTGCGCGGTGGGCAGGAATGCTATCATCGGCGGCGATGAACTATTTGCGCACCAGAATCACCGAAGTCCTCTATCCGGCTCCCGACCATGCGGTGTTGCGATTCAGCGCCGGGCAGCCGATACCCGCCGTACCCGGGGAGTTTGTCATGGTCCTGGCCGACTGGGGGGTACATCCGGTACTGCCGCGGGCCTTCTCGCTGGTGGAATGTGGCGAAGTCGGCGCCATCCTGGTCAAGGCCGTCGGCCCGGGTACCGATTGGCTGGCGGCGATGCAGGAGGGCGAGGAACTGGTGGTGTTCGGTCCCCTGGGTCACGGTTTTGAAGTCGACCCGGTGGCAACCCCGGTGCTGGTGGCGGGTGGGGTGGGGGTCGCACCCCTGCTGTTGCTCGCCGAGCAATTGGCTGCCGTCGGGCGGCGGGCGGTTTTTCTCTACGGTGCGCGTACCGAAAACGATTTGCCGCTCTCCCCGGAGATTGCCCGGGTTGCCGAACTGCTGGTGACCACCGAGAACGGCAGCGTGGGCGAGCGGGGCCTGGTCACCCAGCCGCTGCAACGGGTGTTGGCGGAACTTCCCCAAAGCCAGGTGTATAGCTGTGGTCCCGAGGGCATGCTGGAGGCGGTGGCGCAGGTGGCCGCCGCGGCGGGGGTGCCCTGCCAGGTGTGTCTGGAAGCCCCCATGGCCTGTGGCATGGGCACCTGCAAGGGCTGTGCCGTGATGACCACCAACGGCAGCTACCGGTACGTGTGCCAGGATGGCCCGGTGTTTGCCGCACCGGAGATTTATGGAAGCCGGGCCCATGAGTAACCGGTTGCGCACCCCGTTGGGCCCGCTGACCCTGGACAACCCCCTGATCAATGCCTCCGGTACCTTTGGTTACGGGCTCGAGTATGCCGGCCTGGTCGATGTGGCCAGACTGGGTGGGGTGAGCGTCAAGGGGCTCTCGTTGCAACCACGCCCCGGCAATACGCCGCCGCGCACCGTGGAAACCCCGGCCGGGATGCTCAATTCGATTGGCCTGGCCAATATGGGCGTCGACGCTTTCATCGAAGAGGCGATGCCGTCTTTGCGCGAGCTGGGCGTCACTGTCATCGTCAATACCTTTGCCAGCTCGGTGGAAGACTTTGTCGAACTGGCCAGACGGTTCGATCCGGT
>CAZUGZ010000089.1:0-2077 GCA_964620555.1 uncultured Alteromonadaceae bacterium | reverse complement strand
AGGCGGTCACCGGCGGTTCGGGGAAGAACACCTTGTAGGTGGCGATCATCATGACGGGCACGGCAGCGACCATCCAGACGCGTCGGCGCCCCCAGCGGGTTTGGGTCTTGTCGCTCAGATAACCAACAGCGGGATCGATAATCCCGTCAAAGAGCCGCGCAATCAGCCACACATTGGCCACCGCCACCAGGCTCACCCCGAGGTCGGCGCCGTAATAATTGGGGATAAAAGTGGCGACCGGTATCATCGCCACCTGGATCGGCATTTCTGACAGACTGAAAAAAAACAGTCGCTTCTTCGATAACTTACCGGCCGACCCTATGCCTCGAATGGGCGGGGACAACCTCTGCTAAGCGAAAGATTATATCCAAACACACGGGCGGCGCTGGAACACGAGGGTGGCGCGGATTTGAATTTGCGGTCACAAACCGTTTTGGGTTGTGCGGGGCATCTTACCTAAGTCCTGCTTGTTCCGCAATGATTCGCGCAACTGCCGGCAGGGATTTTAAAATCGATACGAGTGGCTGCGACTGGTCTCCTCGACAACTTCGATGCTAGTATTGACAGCAGTTCATCACCACATTATTCCCCGAACAGAAGAGCCGAAGATTACATGACCTATCGGACAGTTGATCTTAGTATTGATGGTGCACTGGCTACATTGCGCTTGAATAGACCCCATGCCCGCAACGGTATGACGGAGCTTATGGGTCACGAAACTTTCGATGCGATAAAACAGGTTTCACAGCGAGATGACGTTCGTGTGCTGCTTTTTACCGGCACTGGTAAGTGGTTCTGTCCCGGTGCAGACCTGACCATGGCCGGCAAGGAAGACCCCGACGCCGATGCGGATGTGTATGGTGAATTCGTCCAATATGAGGTGCCCGTCCTTCTCCACAATATGCCCCAGGTCACTGTTGCGGCCATCAACGGCGCCTGTGCCGGCGCAGCATTCGGCTGGGTCTGCGCCTGCGATATTCGCGTCGCCAAAGACTCAGCCATGCTCAACACCGCTTTTTTGGATGTGGCCGTCGCTGGCGACATGTGTCTGCCCTGGAGCCTTCCCCGCCTCGTAGGCGCATCCAAGGCACGGGAGTTGACCTTTCTCTGCAAAAAATTCTCGGCACAGGAAGCACAGCGAATTGGACTGGTAGCGCGGGTCTTTTCTGATGAAGAGTTTGATGCCGAGACCGCTGAACTGGTGACTCGTCTTGTGGACAGCTCACCGACGGCTTTGCTTACCATGAAGGCAAACTATCTTGCAGCCGAAACAGGCATACCCCTGCAAACTTTTTCAGAACTGGAAACCGCAAGGCACATCGATATATTGGACGGCCCCCACGCGATGGAAGCCATGCAGGCTTTTGTAGAAAAGCGTAAGCCTAATTTCGAGTAGTTCAGGCTTTTTCAGATAGCTGTACGAGGTCTCACTTGATTAGTGGGCGGTGTTGATCGCGTCCAAAAGCACCGAATGTGGAATTGCCGGAACAAAGTTATCGTCGCGGCCGGTCATGTCAACATTCCCGATCATGCTGTTCAGTATCGCCTCTTCGGTAGACTGAACGACTGCTGCAAAGAACCCGTCCATATGTTCATCTGGAACCATGTTGAGGTGAAGTAAGCTCTCTGACACACGGAAATAGGGAAGCGTGTTCGCATTTGCGGTCGAGAACGCCAGAAAGATGTCGCCGGAGCCATGGCGCGCAGCATTTTGTGCGGGCTGGATTGACCGCCTTCGCGATGTTCACTTTTCATTTTTCACCACCCATAATGGGAGGAGTAATGAATTGTTACACTTCCTCGAGCGGACCCCAGTAATCCGTTTCCAACAGCTGCAGGCCATCCGGCGTCGAAGAGCCGTCTAAATCGGTAAAGCCATAGTGTTTCGCCAGGCTGACTACCGAAAAAACTCTCCCGGACTTTTCTTTGATGTTCGGATCATTTGCCAAAGCGGCAATGGCGCGCCCGGTAAACTCAGGTGATTCCATCAAACCCAGCAACTCTTCATTGGACTTGGATTGCAACTCCTCCAACTTACCGGGAACACGGCCCCATGCATTAGCCAGGGCAGTCTTGA
>CAZUGZ010000088.1:0-2191 GCA_964620555.1 uncultured Alteromonadaceae bacterium | reverse complement strand
TGGCCGCGCCGGTCACCACGGCCACCTTGTCTTCAATATTCATGTTCGGGATCGGAATTTTGAAGCCAGCGATCAAACCACAAGATCGGGCCTTTGCAAAGGGTTTGGACGGCACGTCACGGGAAATCCGCCGCTCGCACCGGCAGTACTGTCCGGACCAGCAAGCGTTCTTGCGGGAATTGCGCCCGGTTCATTCACCGGCATGGTGGTCGGCTCCCGGGGCGGGTTGCACGGCCGGGAGGTGGTCAACAGGGCAGACGTCCAGTTCCGAAATTTGCCAGCACGGGAACCGGAACTGGCTATACTCGGTTTCATGGAGATCAGTATTACGGCCTGCTACGAGGCGGTACGGACCCAGAACCCGGCATTTGACGGCTGCTTTTTCACCGGTGTCACCAGCATCGGGATTTTCTGTCGTCCCGTATGCCCCGCGGTAACTCCCAGGCCGGAAAACTTCCTCTGACCAAGGACGAAAGAACGCCGCCGAACAACCGCTTACTTAGCAACCACAACTGGCCCAAAGCCCCGGACATGCCGTGCGCCTGCTGTCAGGCTGCTCTGCTGCACGGGATAACAACAATCTGACTGATACTCTCCCGGCATACCAAACCGATTCTTCCCGTGCAGGAACCAAAAACGATGAACCCCGCCGAGTGGGGCCTTCTGGTGTTGCTGTCCGTATTATGGGGCAGCGCCTTCTTCTTTGTCGGCGTCGCGGTAATCGAAGTGCCGCCGCTGACTATCGCCCTGGCCCGTGTGGGGATTGCCTCGCTGCTTCTTCTCGCCCTGATTTCGTTCCTGGGGTATTCACTTCCGCGCAGCCTGACCGAATGGACCCCTTTTCTGGTCATGGGTTTGCTGAACAATGTACTGCCTTTCAGCTTTCTGAACATGGGGCAGACCATGATCAGCGTCGGCCTGGCCGCGATTATCAATGGCATGACTCCCCTTTTCACCGCCTTAGTGATGGCCTCGTTCCGCGAGGAGCGGCTGACAATGCATAGGGTGACCGGTGTGTTGCTGGGGGTTGCCGGCGTTATGCTGATCAGCCTGCCGGACATGGCCGCCGGCAATGCGCGGCTCCTTGGTATCGGACTTTGCCTGGCGGGAGCGCTCAGCTATGGCTTCGCCGCGCTCTGGGGGCGCCGGCACCTGATGGATATTCCCCCGCTGAAGACGGCGACCTGCCAGTTGCTCTCGTCGACTTGCATCATGATGGTGGTGGTTGTCCCTGTCGAACGTCCCTGGTCGTTGCCTGCACCCGGCATGGAAACCTGGCTCGCACTCATCGGGCTCGCCCTGTTCGGAACGGCCATCGCTTATGTCGTCTTCTTCGAGATTCTTGCCCGCGCGGGGGCCAGCAACGTGATGCTGGTCACCTTGCTCATCCCGGTGACGGCACTACTGCTCGGCAGTTTGTTCCTCGCCGAGCCACTCATCTGGCATGAACTCGCCGGCGCCGCCATCATCGGCCTGGGGCTGCTGTTCATCGATGGCCGGTTGCCCCGCAGGGTGAAATATGCCGCACTGGCCCGGTACAGTTGTCGGCATCGTTAAGGCGCTTCCGAAACCGCCGTCCGGGAGATCGTCGTCGAATCAGCCGTGGTCGGCGGCCCGCCTCGAAAACCCGGCAACAACCAGCAGGCGAACATCCAGTCGGGCTGACATCAATCTGCAGGTTCGCTGCCGGGAAGATAGACATTCAGCTTCTCATAGGGCGCCCGCCTAGGCCGAAGCTACGGACAGGAATGTCTTCGTGTGGGCCGCCAGTAACGGTCACGGTGACTGCCGGCGACACCGATCTCCTTGAGGATGCGAACCGCGTGTTCCGTGAAATTGTCAACAGCGGGCCCTGATTCTGCCGCAGTCGGGGGTATGAATGATCGGGTTCCGGTTAGAGGTCGATACGTGCAGTAACCTGAGATTATCTGTGATAGAGCTGAATCTTCCAGCTACTGCTCAGCACTTCCAACCAATGAGATTGTGTAGACTGCGTAGAGAGCGTTGGCGGTTTCCAGCCGCCCTTCGGCGCCAGTGGTCCTTAAGCGGATGTCAGCGAGGCCGCTCCAGCGTCAGCAGATACGCCCCCGCCAGAACGAACACCCCGCCTGCCGCACCTCTGAACATGCGTACGCCCGCGCCACTGGCCAGGCGCGCGGCGATCCTGCCGGCAAATGTGGCAAGCAGGACT
>CAZUGZ010000087.1:0-2245 GCA_964620555.1 uncultured Alteromonadaceae bacterium | reverse complement strand
TGCTCGGGCGGATCGAACTGGTCCTGGCCATCGGGGCCCATGCCCACCGCTACCACCTGCACGGCAGGCGGAAGGAATCCCTGACGGAAACCGTGCGCTGCTGGCGGGAGTACCTGCCCGGGGTGATCCCCCTGCCGCATCCCAGCCCCCGCAACAACGGCTGGTTGAAGCAAAATCCCTGGTTCGAACGGGAACTGGCTCCGGAGGTGGCGCGCCGGGTGGCGGCCCTGCTGTAACCTGGTTCCATGATTTCCAGGAATCACCACCTGCAAAAATCAGCTATTTCTTATAAGGGAATTGACAGTCGCCCGCATCGCTCCACCGGTGCCTGTTACAGGATTCGCCACCAGGGCGCGGCAAGGATTCCCTCGCTCATTTGCAGGACCTCGTCCCCGCCATGCAGCAACAGGCCACCAGCGAACAGGTCCCCGTACTCCTCCCGGAACAGACGCAGTCCTGTGGTGTCCGCGTATCGCGGCGCCGCAGCCTTGACCTCGATGGCCAGCAAGCGGTTGCCGGATTCGATCACGAAGTCCACTTCACGATCCGTCGTGGTGCGCCAATAGAGCACCTCTGGGGCGGGAGTCTGGCCCTCGCGCCAGACCAGAAGGTCTACGAGCACCAGGTTCTCCAGATGGGCTCCCGTCAACTCGTTGGCGCCGCTCAGCCAAAGCGCCAGCGCCGGGTCGCTCCAATAGAGCTTGGGGCTCTTTATCAGGCGCTTTGTCCGGTTGACTGAATACGCTGGCAGCCGAAACGTCTGGAAGGAGGTTTCGAGCAGGTTGAGGTGGCGCTGCACGGTGGCCCGGGGAATTCGGGTGTCACGGGCAATTTCTGCCTGGTTCACCAGGCCGCCGAGACGGTGGCTGGCTGCGCGCATCAGGCGCCGGAAATCAACAAGATCACCGACCGCCGACAGCACCTGAAGATCGCGTTCCAGATAAGTGCGAACATAGTCGTCAAACCAGAGGGCGCGGGCCTCTGGATCCGGCAACTCCAGGGCGGGGATCGGATAGCCGCTTTCGCGTACCGATTCGCGCCAGTCCGCGGACACCTCCGCCTCGCCTTCAATGATTGTGGCCCACTCCTTTGCCGGTGAGGACAGCAGCGCCGACCAGATGCCGGGCTCACCCCGGCCAAGCCGTTCCCGTCGCGCGAGTGGCCAGAGATTGACGTAAGTCGCCCGCCCCGCCAAGGATTCCGAAACCCGCCGCATCAAGTGCAGGTTGGCCGATCCTGTGAGAACGAAACGACCGTGCTTGCGCGGCCTGTCGGCATCCACGATGCGCTTCACGGCTAGCAGCAGGTCGGGTTCCCTTTGCACCTCGTCCAGTACCAGGTGCGGGGCACTGCGAAGGAGATCTTCCGGCGCCAGGCGCGCCTGTTCGCGAACCCCGGGGTCGTCGAGGGTGAGGTACAGATGATCTGTCAGTGAGGGTTCGTGTTGCACCAGTGTGCTCTTGCCGGTCTGCCGGGCACCCATGAGGATGACGACCGGGGAAACAGCAAGCGCCTTGCGGAGCAGTCCGCCGGCGAATCGTGGGGTGTATGTAAAAACGCTCATGATCTGGGCGATTATCGTTCATGCCGTGGGCGTTTTTCAAACAAACGCTCCGGCTTCGCAATCCAACCCACGAGCACTTTATAAGTGGCACTGCATGTCAACCATGAAACTCACGATGCCGGAGGCAGCGCACGATCGCCGATCTGGGGCCCCCTGCCCCATGGAATCGGGCAGGCCATGAGCCGGGTACCCCGAGCCCGGATGACGGCTCATGGAAGCTGTTGCTCTACGATCGAGTAACTCGTACTGCGTCCTCCGCCAGGGTTCTTCTTGAGGGCGCCGCGTTCAATCAGATCCTTGATGTCACGGGACGCCGTGTCCTGTGAGCATTTCGCGATTCTGGCCCATTTTGAGCTGGTCAATTTGCCCTCGAAACCATCGAGCAACTTGTTCATGACTTTTATTTGCCGGCTATTGAGGGGCTCTTTGGCGAACCGGTCCCAGAACCTTGCCTTGATCATGACCGCGTCTAGGGTTACCGCACTGCCTCCGATTGCCCGGCACAGGCATCCAAGGAACCACTCCTGCCAGCGCGTAACATCCATGTCGCCCTTCTGCGTCCATTCGAGAACATGGTAGTAGTCCTTACGTTCGGTCATTATTTGTGAAGACATGCTGTAAAAACGTTGCCGGATCATCTCTGACCGTGCAAGAGCCATGTCCGCTATCGCGCGGGCGATG
>CAZUGZ010000086.1:0-2443 GCA_964620555.1 uncultured Alteromonadaceae bacterium | reverse complement strand
GCACTTCCACGTCATCGGCTACAGTACGCGTATGGAGTCCCTGATCCAGGACGCCTCAGGACTGGTCAGTATGGGGGGCTACAACACGTTCTGTGAAATCCTGAGCTTCGATAAACCTTCGATCATCATTCCACGTTACGAACCACGCACGGAGCAGTTGATCCGGGCAAGACGGGCAGAGGAACTCGGCCTTGTCAGGATGCTCAAGCCGGAGAATTTCCGTGTCGAGTGCCTTGTGCCCCTGCTTGAGAATCTGGGCAGCCAGCCTCCCCCCTCCACCAGCCTGCGCCCCGGGATGCTGGATGGCATGGACAATATCTGTCGCCGAGTGGTCCAACTCCTGGACCGGCGCGCCAGGGCCGCCTGAACTAACCGCAGGCCGCGGTTTCATGGCATGCACGCCGCTATCTATGTGCAACACCTCCTGGGCAGCGGCCATCTCGTCAGGATGCGACTCCTGGCGTCCGCCCTGCATGCCGCAGGATCCAGGGTTACCCTGATTTCAGGAGGCTCCTTCACGGGCGATGCCGAATATGAGGTGATCCGCCTGCCCGTGCTGAAGACCCGGCCGGGCGACTTCCTCACACTGCTGGATCATGACGAACGACCGGTCGATGATGATTGGAAGGCTGCCCGAAGGGATCGGCTGGTGGCCTGCCTGGAGACGCTCAGGCCGGACCTGCTGATCCTGGAAACCTGGCCCTTCGGCCGCAGGCAACTCGAGTTTGAAATCCTACCCATGCTGGATTGCGTGACCGGGTGGTCCAGACCGCCACTTCTGGTGACTTCGATCCGTGATGTGCTGCAGCAGCGAACCAGAGCTCGACGGATGGAAACCCTTGACCGGATCCGGCAGTACCTGTCCCTGGTCCTCATCCACGGTGATCCGGCGCTGGTGGATCTGTCGCCGAGTTTCCCGGAACACGGGGACATCGCCTGCCCGATACGGTACACGGGGTATATGGACAATGGAGCCAACCAACAGCAGTCCCCGGAAGGCCGGGATGAAGTGATCGTATCTGCCGGTGGGGGTGCCGTGAGTGATCACCTCCTTGCCACCGCGGTGGAAGCCGCGCTTGAACAGACGGAGCGTCGCTGGCGCATCCTGGCGGGACCAAGAGTTTCGGAAGCGCGGCTCCGGGACTGGCAGTCGCTGCATTGCGACCGACTGGTAGTGGAGCCCAATCGCGCGGACTTCAGCGCGATGCTGACCCACTGCCACGCTTCCGTTTCCCAGTTTGGCTACAATACCGCGGTTGATCTCCTCCGTGCGAATTGTCCCTCGGTGGTGGTTCCATATGAATCCGACGGTGAAACCGAACAGGTAACCCGGGCACGGATATTCGCGGATAAAGGGCGCGTCCGGGTGTTACGAGAAACTGACCTGTCGGCCGGAACCCTGCTCGCCGAGGTTACACGTGCCTCAAGGGATGCCCTGGCACGCGATTTTCCAAGGGTGCAACTGAACGGTGCGGAAAATTCCGTCGGAATATTGCAACGACTCCATCAACGAATGCGGCCATGAAACCCTTCGATTCCCTGCTGGAAGAACTCGACCGGTGGAACTTCGATGGCCAGGAGGCCACCCTGTGGTGGCGTGATGATGATGCCGCCCAGGTGCATCCTCTCCTGGATCAGCTGCTGGACATCCTTGCCCGGTGGGATGTTCCTGCTTCCCTGGCGGTTATTCCCGGGAAAACGGATAAGGCACTGGCGGATACCTTGGCCGAACATGGAAACCTGGAGGTGTTGCAGCATGGGATTCTTCACCGGAATCACGCGGAAGAAGGCCAGAAGAAGCAGGAACTGATCATTCTTCCCGGGGAAGACTGGCAGGAAAACCTGGCGTCAGCGTGGCGGAAGCTCGCGGGTCTTTTCGGGCACAGGGCACTGCCGGTGCTGGTTCCGCCATGGAACCGGATGGATGAAAGAATGCTGCCCTTGCTGGGCAGTCTCGGTTACCGAGGTCTTTCCTGTTATGGGCCCCGGGCGTTCCCACAGGCCGAGGGGGATGTGTGGATCATCAACACTCATGTCGACCTGGTGGACTGGAAAGCCGGCAGGAAGTTCGTTGGTGAGGCGGCGGCACTGGCGCAGCTGATCGGTCATTTGCGCGCAAGGCGCGAGGAACTGGTGGACCGGGCGGAACCCACGGGAATACTGTCGCATCATCTCGTACATGGCGAGGACTGCTTCGACTTCATTCGCCGGCTGCTCGGGATCCTGGACGAGCATCCGGCGGTCACCTGGCTGACTGCTACGCGGGTTTTCCAGTTGCGCTGGCGCTAGTCCCAAGTCCCAATCAGATAAAAGGCAGCATGTGGTCTCGGAGGGTCCTTGCGGCAGCTGCAATCTGATGGCACTGCGAATACCGCCTCGTGGACTCGACGGACATGGCCGCCAGCCTACCCGGGCGCCCGAGCAAAGACTCGATAGCCTCAGC
>CAZUGZ010000085.1:0-2535 GCA_964620555.1 uncultured Alteromonadaceae bacterium | reverse complement strand
TGCCACCGAGCCGACCACCCCCCAGCCCGTCACCTTGTAGCGGCGCTTCGGGTCCAGCGCTCCGCCGTCACGGGTGCGCAGGTCGCGGAGCCTTTCCCCGATCGGGGCCATCGGGTCCAGGCTGTATTCGACCCCGGCCACGCGCACCATGTCCCCTCCCTGCTGCTGGTAGGGATCCAGGTTGAAGAGGTTGTCCGCCACATCCTCCAGAATCAGCTTGATTTGCTCCCCGCTCATCTCGTTCATGTACGTTTCCGGGTACGTGATGGCCGTCTGGGCCAAAACGTGCTCCATGGTCAGGGTTTCGCCCGGCAATACGCTCGTCCCCCAGCGGAAGCCCGGAGACAGGGCGATCTCGGCATCGTAGTGCTCCAGAAGCGCCTCGCAGATGACCTGGTCGAAAGTCCCGTTGAAATTGCCCCGGCGGTACAGGGTCTGCCCCGCCACCGCAAGCGGCTGGTTCAAGGTCTCCAAGTACGGGAACCGCGCCTGATCGATCCAGTTCTGCATTTCAGGGTCCGGCGGAAGCAGCGAGGAGAACACCGGGAGCAGACGATAGCGAGCATCGGCCATGCGGCCCTGCTTCACTTGAAAATCCATAACGCCCAGGAATTTGCCATTCGACCCCGCATTGGTCACCAGCGTCATCCCTCCGGAATTCTTGACTTCGATCGCCGCCGGCACCCCGTCGTGGGTATGCCCGCCGAAAATTGCATCCAGTCCCGACACCCGGGAAGCGAGCTTGAGATCCACGTCCATGCCGTTGTGCGACAACAGCAGGACAAGGCTTGGGTTGTGGTGTGCGCGAATCTCCCCGACCAGCGCCTGCAGGGCAGCCTCCTGAATCCCGTAATTCCAGTCAGGAACGAATCGCTTGGGATTCGCAACCGGCGTATACGGGAACGCCTGACCGATCACAGCCACCTGCACACCCCCGACATCGCGCAGGGTGTAAGGCTGGAAGGCATGCCCGGTCTCCTCGTCGAATGCCGGGCGTTCATCGAACAGGGCCTCTTCCGTCAGGAAAACGTTCTGGGCAACGAATTCGGCTTGCGACTGCGCCAGATTGGCACGCAGCGCTTCTTCTCCGTACGTGAATTCCCAATGCCCGGTCATCACGTCCACCCCCAAGCGGTTGCACGCCTCTACCATGTCCGCACCCTTGCTCCACATGGCGGTCGCCGATCCCTGCCAGGTGTCGCCGCCGTCCAGCAACAAAGTATTCCCTACACCCGCAGCTTCCCTCAGGCGCGAAATCAGGGTGGATAGATGGGCAAACCCCCCAACCTTGCCGTATTTCTCCGCCAAAGATGGAAAATCAAGGTAAGTCAGTGCATGTGCTTCCGCACTGCCTGCATCCAGACCGAAGTGATTCAGGAAAGCTTGCCCGACCAGATGGGGCGGTCGCCCCAATGCCGATCCGAATCCCAGGTTGGTGTCCGGCTCACGAAAGTAGACCGGCAGCAACTGCGCGTGGCAGTCGGTGAAGTGCAGAATCCGGACGTTGCCGAAAGGTGGAAGATCGTACAGGGCAGCCGCAGCCCGTGCGCCGCGGTACGGCAACATCCCTGCCGCCGAAGCCGCCACCATCACCGACAGAAATTCGCGTCGGTTCAGGTGCATCGGAACTTTATTGCAGGAAAGGATCGAGTCCGACTTTGCCAGCCTGCGAAGTCATTTGCTCGTAGCCCCGGTGTCCCTGGTGCTCCGCTTTCTTCGCCAACTTGATCGCCCCTTCGAAATCGCCTTCCTCAGCCTTTTTCTTGGCCTCTTTCAGCATCTTCGCGGTATCGCGCCACTCGCCGCTGACCGAAGCCGCTTTCTGTTGCGCCGCGACCGCTGCCTCGTATGCCTTGTCGAAACCCGCCTGATCGGCCGCCAACGCAACCGTCGAACCCAGGCACAAGGCCAAAACCATAAAAACTGGCACCTTTGATTTCATGATCGCCTCACTTCCGTGCTGCCGGCCCGTTCAGGGGCAAGCCGTTGCTCATGTGGGTATGGAAGTATTCCAGGTTCCGGTATTCCTCGCCCTGAGCCTCGAACGGCTTGGCGCGGACCTGCTTGTTGCAGCCGGTGTAGCGGCGGTGCAGGGTGCCGATCGCGCCCCACTTCGACCGGTAGACCGGCCAGCCGGTCGCCTGGCCCAGCGCCGGGCTTAGGGGCTCGGTCCGAAGCGTACGCCCCGCCATGCTGAAATGGCAGTGCGCGCAAGCGAAATTCAATTGCCCGCGGCGTGTGAAATAGAACTCGCGCCCCTTCTTGTACGCCTCCAGTGCGCCGGGGTCATCCTCGGGCACTACCACGTTGATGATCTGGCCCCGTGATTCATATGCCATGTAAGCCAGAAGATCCACAATCGGACCTTTCTTGTACTTCAGCGGTTCTTCGCCATGGGCCTCGCGGCATTGGTTGATCGCAAGCGCCAAGGTGACAACCTGTCCCTGCTCCTTGTCCCACCGCGGGTAGTGGTGCTGAACGCCCGGCTCGCCGAAGCAGTCCGCATAAGTCTTCCCGTTGGCGAACGGGGTATTC
>CAZUGZ010000084.1:0-2595 GCA_964620555.1 uncultured Alteromonadaceae bacterium | reverse complement strand
AAACCCTGTTCTCAGTTTCAAGTCTCGATTACGGTCCCAGGGCGTGTGACAACGCCTGGCCTGAAAAAGCGCCATTGTCGTCACGAGGCCTGAACGGAGGCTTAATCATTCCTAGGGTGGCCGTTGGTTCCGGGGCTTCGGTGAAGAGGTCGGATGAAGGTCTGGACTGCTTTCGCTCTATGCGCTGACCTCGGGATATGAGAATTTAAACTATCATGGGGAGTGGCACACGACCCGGTGCTTGTGACAGTGGCCAGTTGGATGGAAACACTAGCGAGCCCGTCGACGCTGTGCCGGCTGGAGTAACACACCGACTAGACGACGACGGCGGTGATCAACAGGGTAGTTCAAGCAGTTCACGGAAGCGCATCCGAATCCATCGTGGAGACTGATGCTGGAACAAATCTGGCGCAATCTAAATCAAACTGCCCCAGTCACCCAGACCTGCTGCCCCTTTCCTCTTCCTCTCGGAGACGGCATCCCTTGGCAGGACAGCAGACCTCCCGAGGCAATGCGTGTGACCTTCCCTTGTATCCCCCATATTCAAGTCCACGGTTACCATACAAATCGGGCTTCGAAGATATAGATATGAGCCTTACTGGCCACCGAGTGAGCGTCGTATACGTTTCCTGTTCGTCGGGTCGATAACGGACTTGTAACGCCAAGTCATCCGGCCACACCACCATGTGTACCGTAACAGCGCCAGTCAAGGCGCTACGCGCCATGCCTGGCGCACCAAAAAAAGGGCGGCGCAAACGCGCCGCCCCATTGAGCATGCGGGGGACGTGCCCCTTTGAGATTTACTCCATCACCTTCCGGGTGGCGTAGGCACCGGCGGCATGGCCGTCGGTGAAGTGGGCGTTGAAATCGCCGAAGATTCCCATCGGGCGCTCGCCACTTGTACCATAGCCCGTAGCATTCCAAATGCCATCCTGGCCGGAAGCATCCGCCACACCACCGGTAAGCGCAGCACCTGTGAATGCAGTATCCGGAAGCTTGACGCTCCATGCGGAATCAACATTGCTGCCGCCATTGACGCTGGAGAAGCCGTTAATCATGCCACCAAGCATTGGGCTAGTTCCGAACTTTGCTGTCAAGGTGACATTGGCCGTAAACGCACCGGAACTAAGGCTGCCTTTCACTGCATTCCCTTGAGCATCGATCTCCTTATGGAGCGACATGCCCACGGCCATGCCTCTGTAGGTAGCCGACGTATCCGTCAACGTTGTGGCGTCGGCCGCAGTATTAACAGTCACCACATCAAGACCCGTATTGTTGGTCGCGGTGTTACCGTTAATTGCAAAGGTGTGGATGGTCGCATTGCCGTCACCAGCGACAGTCAGCCAATGGCCGAAGCGGGCGTAGTTGACTTCCGCTGAATACGCTGACGCACCCGCGGCTTTGACGTAATACTCCATCGGGCTCGTCGGAGTGAAGTACCAGCTACCGGCCAGTTTGCGCTGGTCGGTAAGGTTTGTATTCGGAGCTGCGGGGTCCGGTATCTCTTCGACCCGACAATCGTCGCCCATGCAGAAGGCCGTACCGGGGATGCCCATGTAAGTTACTCCCGCGATTTGCGTACCGTCAGTCTCTGTGTCATCAGCGGCCGTGGCCGTCTGAGTAGTTCCAAGGGTCATGTCAGCAACCGAAGCGGCTTTCACCGGAGTTGTTGCGCCCCCACTCGTGGTGCCAAGCCGTGCATCAATGACGTTGTCCGCTCCGACGATCTCGGCCCAGGTCATGCCCTGATGATCGTCCTTCTGCACCGCAGTCATAATCGTGTCTGCAGGCGCTCCAGTTTCATCGGTGACCCTTGTGCCGGTGCCGTCAGCCGCGCCGGTCGGTCCAAGCGCCGCGCCGATCGCCATCGCCACGTCCTGGCCAAAGGCAGCTGGCATCTTCGGATAGCCGTCGGCTGTGGGATCGGCACCCTTAATCGCCGCGACGGCGCCCTTCAACGAGTCGATTCCGGCAGCGGTTGTTTCGGTGGCATCAACGATAGCCATGGCAGCCTCTTTATGAGCCATCGCCTGCTTGATCGCCTCATCGGCCGCCGTGATCGCACCTGCCCGGCCAGGATCATCCGCGGCAAGTGCCTCTGCTGCGGTTTTCGCATCCATAGCGGCCTGCAAGGCATCGTCTGCGTCCATGACGGCGTCATTGGCAGCCATTTCCGCATCCAGAACCTTCTGGGCGTTTGCTGTGGCCATTGCCGAATCACCGCTCACAGACGCGGTATCGATCATGCCCGCGTATTTGATCGCGTCCTTCTTGGCCTGGTCCGCTGCCATACCGGCTGCTGCGGCCTTTGTTATCGCATCCGCCGCGTCAGCTTTCAGGCTTTCAGCCGTTGGTCCCGGCGGCGGCGGTGGGGGGGTGGGTTCCGGCGTCGTCGGCGTAGACGAACTACCCCCGCCGCAACCAGCAAGGAGAAGCGCCATTGCGACCGCACCCGCCGCAAGTGTCAAAAAGGGTTTTTGTCGATATGACTCTTTCACGGGATTTCCTCCGCTTTAGGTTTATAAATTCAACGAGGGTTTTAATGGTATATGGGCACCCACCGGATTGCAAGCCACCGAGCAGTTGCACAGTGCG
>CAZUGZ010000083.1:0-2775 GCA_964620555.1 uncultured Alteromonadaceae bacterium | reverse complement strand
GTATTTGGCACTGATCATGATATTGCCTCCAGTTTTTGCAGGATGAATTCGTAGCCGACTACATCCAGGTCTGTGTCGCTGAAGGGGGACTGCAAGTGCGGGAACTGCACAATCTGCCAGCCTTCAACCAGGGCGTCATGAACGGTCGTATACGGCCAGGCAAACTCTCCGCCGCTGATTTCAACCTGGAAGCCCTTGACCGGTTCGATTAGCGTGTATCCCAGAATCTCTGAGAAGACGCTTGGCGTGCGTGCGTGCAAATACAGCAGTCGCTGGCGGGTCTGATTGTCGGTATCCATCTGCCATCCGTTTCTGTCGTGAACGTGGAGCACTTGGTAACAGGAGTCAATTATATGTGACGGTCACTGCGCCCGCAAGCTCTGCAGGGAACGCTGGTCAAAGAAGCAGGCTCTTCGCGCCAGGGTGGGCGCCTTGCCGACTGGTCGGACCCGGCTCCGCAGTCAACCACTGCGGCGTCTCTGCCGTCCCTCGTCGTCGTTGACGTGAGGCCAGCAAGACGGTAGAATCTGCGGTATCAAGCCAACGAACCGAATTTTTCGCAGCAAGGGCAGGAGAGCGGAGCGCGATGACGTCAGATTCCGGCGGGCAGCAGTTGCGAGCAGGCGCAACCGGAAACGGCCAAAGTCCGGGGACACATGATAGCAGCGCGGTTCAGCAAGCTCGAAGCAGGCGTCGTTCAGCAACAACGCATGCAGTGATTGATTGCGACATTCACAACGAGGTGTCCTCGGTCGAACAGTTGATGCCCTACCTGGCCGACCACTGGCAGGATTACATTCGCGAATCCGCCTTTGTGGGCCCCCACGCCAATGACTATCCACGCGGCGCGCCCACATCGGCGCGGCCCGGCAGCATGCCACCGCAAGGAGGCCAGGCCGGGGGGGCACTGCGACTGGTACGGGAGCAGGCGCTGGACCCCTGGAACACGGAAGTTGGCATACTTAACTGTTCCTACCGGGTGCAGAGCGTGAAGCAGGAGGACCTGGCCGCTGACCTGGCGACCGCGGCCAACCGGTGGCAGATCGAAGAATGGCTGGAGCCGGAACCGCGGTTGCGCGGTTCGCTGGTTGCGCCGAGTCAGACGCCAGCGCGAGCTGCTGAGGAGATTCACCGCTTCGGCGACCATCCGCAATTCGTGCAGGTGGTCCTGCCAGTACGCTCCTACATCCCCTACGGCAACCGGTTCTACGATCCGCTCTATGCGGCGGCGGTTGAGAAGGATCTGGTCATCGGGATCAACTTCGGCGGCGCCCCCGGCCATCCCCCGACCCCGGTGGGCTGGCCCTCCACCTATCTTGAAGAGTATGCCGGCATGGCGCAGGTTTTCCAGTCCCAGGTCATCAGCATCATTGCCGAGGGCGTGTTCGACCGATTTCCCGAACTGCGAATCGCGCTCATCGAAGGCGGTTTCGGCTGGTTGCCCTCCCTGATGTGGCGCCTGGACAAAGAGTGGAAGGGGCTGCGCTCCAATACGCCGTGGGTCAGGCGTCCGCCCTCAGACTACATCCGGGAGCGCATGCGACTTACCGTGCAGCCGGTTGGGGCTCCGCACGATCCTCGTTTCATACTGCAAACGATCGAACAGATGGAATCGGATTCGATGCTCATGTTCGCGACGGACTACCCGCACTGGCACTATGACGATGACGATGAGGCCTGGCCGTTCACCTTGCCCGAGCCGCTCAACGCAAACATCTGGTCGGAAACTGCCCGTTCATTCTATCGCCTGTAGGGAGATTCGAAATGACTATGGACCTGGAGCTTGCGGCGGCATCGGCGAGGACCGGAAAGACAGGACTGGCGGTGATCGACACCGACATCCATAATTTTGATGTCTATGATGATCCTGTTTTCAATCAGGTCTTCCTCGACTACCTGCCGCCTGCCTGGCGGGAGTATCACAAAACAATTGGGATGCGCGGCCATTTCGGCGGCGGGTATCCTCGCGCCCAACCCAATGCCGCCCGGACCGACGCGTGGCCTCCAAGCGGACGTCCGCCTGGCACGGATCTGGAATTCATGCGCGAGCAGCTGCTTGATGCCTATGACATGGACTACGGAATCCTCAATCCCCTGGCAAGCGCGGGCGGGCAGGTAAATTCCGAATATGGGCACCAGCTGGCGCGGGCGGTTAATGACTACCAGATCGCGGAATGGCTGGAGTTGGAGCCGCGGCTGCGGGCGTCGATCATGGTCAATTATGAAGATGCGGAACTGGCGGCCCAGGAGATCCACAGGTTGGGAGACCACGACGGCTTTGTGCAGGTGCTCCTGGTTGCCCGGACGCGGGAGCCGCTTGGCCGCCGCAAATACTGGAAGATTTATGAAGCCGCGCTGGAGCATGACCTGCCGATTGGCATTCATTTCGGCGGCCTACCCGGCCATCCGCTCACGGCAGGAGGGTGGCCTTCCTACTATATCGAAGATCACTGCGGAATGGCGCAGGCATTCCAGGCACAGGTCGCGAGCCTGGTGTGCGAGGGTGTCTTTGAGCGCTTCCCCGAGCTGAGAATCGCGATTATCGAGGGGGGATTTGCGTGGATGCCTTCGCTGGCCTGGAGGCTGGACCAGAGTTGGAAGCGGCTGCGGGCGGAAACGCCCTATCTGAAGATGGCGCCGTCCGAGTACATGCGCACCCACTTCTGGTTGTCAACACAGCCGATGGAAGAACCAAGGCAAAACGAACACTTTGACCAACTGCTGGAGCAGATGGACGGCGGACAAAAGCTGATGTTCGCCACCGATTACCCGCAC
>CAZUGZ010000082.1:0-2997 GCA_964620555.1 uncultured Alteromonadaceae bacterium | reverse complement strand
CGCATTTTTCGTTTCCGTCTCTAAAAATGCCCAGGATGGCATTTTTAGAGGTTACATATTGCAACATCAAGACAGGAAATCTCCCATGGACAGCAAGTCTCTTAAAGAAGCAGGTCTGAAAGCAACGCTGCCGCGCATACGGATACTGGAAATTCTTGAGGCATCGGCACAAAAGCATGTGAGCGCGGAAGATGTCTATAAAGCCCTGCTCGATGCCGGGGAAGATGTAGGCCTGGCGACGGTATACCGCGTGCTTACGCAGTTCGAGGGCGCCGGCCTGGTAATCCGCCACCATTTCGACGCCGGCCATTCCGTGTTTGAACTGGACCGCGGCAAACATCATGACCACATGGTCTGCATGAAGACCGGCAGGGTCATCGAATTCGAAAATGACAAGATAGAAATGCTGCAACATGAAATAGCCGAACAGCATGGTTATGAACTGCTCGATCACAGCCTCGTGTTGTATGTAAGACCGAAACAGCATTCCGGTTGAAGATCTGCTGCCGCGCCGATCAATGGCCGGTTTCCGTCCACTGAAACTGCCCGTATGGATGCCGTCATTCTGAAGGATGTCCTGGAAAAAATCCGTCCTGCGGATGGCGCAGCCATGGGCCGCGCGCGCGCCAGGCAGCGCAACCTGACCAAACCACCGGGCAGCCTGGGCCGCCTGGAGGACGTCTCCGTACAACTGGCCGGGATCTTCGGCACTGAGCGCCCGCAGGTGCGCGGCAAGGCCGTCATCATCGCCGCCGGAGACCACGGCGTCATCGACCAGGGCGTCAGCGGCTATCCCCGGGAGGTCACGGCGCAGATGGTACACAACTTCCTGGCGGAAGGCGCCGCCATCAGTGTGCTGACCGGGCGGCTGGGTGTGGAACGGGTCGTCGTTGACGCCGGCGTGGCGGGTGACCTGCCTCCGTCTCCCGCACTCAGGAGTTTACGTATGGGCAGGGGAACAGGCGACATCTCGCAGGGACCGGCCATGTCGCGCCCGCAGGCGGAACGCTGCATCCTCGCCGGCATCGACCTGGCCGTGGAAGTTGCCGGCGCCGGCGCGGACCTGATAGGGACCGGAGATATGGGTATCGGCAATACCACCCCGTCCAGCGCGATCGTTGCGGCGTTGACCGGCAGGCCGCCGGTCGAGACAACCGGCAGGGGCACCGGCCGTACTCCGGCGCAACTGGCTCACAAGGCAAGAGTGGTATCGAAGGCGCTGGAAGTGAACGCGCCCGATCCGGGCGATCCCCTGGGTGTGCTGGCGAAAGTGGGCGGGTTCGAGATCGGCGTGCTCGCCGGGGTGGCGCTGGGTGGCGCAATGATGCGCCGGGCAGTGGTGCTGGACGGGTTCATCGCGGCCGCGGCCGCGCTGATCGCCTGCTCATTGTCCCCCGTGGCGCGGGATTACCTGATTGCATCTCACCGCTCCGCGGAAAAAGGGCATCGCGTTGCGCTGTCCCGGCTGGGACTGCGCCCGCTGCTGGACCTGGGACTGAGGTTGGGAGAGGGAACCGGCGCGGTGCTGGCCATGCCCGTGATCGAAGGCGCGGCAGCCTGTCTGTCGGACATGGCGACGTTTGCCGAAGCCGGCGTCTCCGGCCGCATAAAGGTGGAAATGGGGGAAACCGCCGGGTGAAGGGTTTCGGGGCAGCCGTTGGTTTTCTGACTATCCTGCCCGTTTCACCCCGGGACCCGGACAGCCTGGCATACGCACGCGGGTATTTTCCGCTGGTCGGACTGTTGCTGGGCGCATTAATCGCAGGTCTCGACCTGCTGCTCCTGAGGCAATTGCATTTCCTGCCTGAAGGTATGTTTGTCGCTATCCCGCCCTCCTACCTGCTGCTGGTCAGCGTATTGGTGGTGGTGGTCCTGGTGGCGCTGACCCGGGGGCTGCACCTGGACGGTTTTATGGACAGTTGCGATGCACTGTTCGGCGGCTTGACCCGTGAACGCCGCCTGGAGATACTGCGCGATCCGCACGTGGGCGCCTTCGCAGTCATCGGCGTAGTCTGCCTGCTGGCCATCAAGTGCGCGGCCGTCGCCAACCTGTCCCACCCACTCAGGTTGCACGTGCTCATCCTGTTTCCATGCCTGTCGCGCTGGGCCATGTTGCTGGTGATGGAACTGTATCCCTATGCACGGGCAGAGGGATTGGGGAGTGCGTTCCTGGCAGAGCGCAGCCGCCTGCAACTGTTTTTCGGGTCGCTCTGCGCGTTGTTCGCCAGCCTGCTGGCAGCGGGGATAATGGGTCTTGCCCTGATGCTGGCCGCCGGCCTCATCGCCTGGGCCACGGGCGCCTGGGCATCCAGGCGGCTGTGCGGGTTGACCGGCGATGTTTACGGCGCAGTCAACGAAGTTGTGGAGGCAGCAATCCTGGTCGTAACTGCTTTCCTGCCAGCAGCTTTCTTTCTCCCGCTGCAACCCGTCTTCTCCTTCCCGGGGTAACGGATAATGGAGTGGCAACTGTTTCCGGGCGATTGGTATCCTGGCGCGGCTGTTCTGCTGCTGGCCCTGGTTCTGGACTGTGTTCTGGGCGAGCCGCCCGGGACCTTTCACCCCGTGGTGTGGATGGGTAAACTTATAACATTGCTGGAGCGGTTATTTCCCGCCGGAAACAACACCGCGTCCCTGCTGGCGGGAACGGGCATAACCTTGTTCGTGCCGGCCCTGTTCGGCGGGGTTGCCTGGCTGGCGGCCCTGGGGTTGCGCGAACTGGGAACAATCCCTTACCTGCTGGGAGGCGCCTTGCTGCTCAAGACGACGTTTTCAGTGAGGGGGCTTGGCCGGGCCGCGCAGCTTACCCAGCACGCCCTGGACGCCGGTGAACTGGAACAGGCGCGCTACAGCCTGAGGAATCTTGTAAGCCGGGACACGAAAACACTCACCGAACCACAGCTGGCCGCGGCGGCCATCGAGTCCGTTGGCGAGAATACCACGGACAGCTACATCGCCCCCTGGCTGGCTTTCGCCGTGCTGGGTCTGCCGGGCGCTTTT
>CAZUGZ010000081.1:0-3006 GCA_964620555.1 uncultured Alteromonadaceae bacterium | reverse complement strand
TGAACCGCCCCGGGAATACCGGAGACTCAGTTGTGTGAGTCAGGCCGCCATGGCCGACTCTTCCAAGTGGTGATAATACGTCATTTCAAACTCCGCCGGTGGCACGTTGCCTAAGGCACCAACAATGCGTCAGGTGTGAGAACCAAGCATCTATCGAGCGGAAACTCAATTGAGCAGCACCGTCATGGCGGGCCTGATCCGCCACCCAACACCACGCCATCACTCTGCAGCAACCCCTCGATGGCCATGGCCTCGTCCATCACTTCTCCGGCCCAGGCCGTGACCGCCGTGTCCGCGTCGATCTGCAATCCCTGCCGATCCTGCTCGTTCCGCAACTGCCTTACACGGTCTGACACGCTCTTACTGCCCTTGAACTGGGGATAAGGGGACGTTTCGATACATCGGTTTTGGGGATCCCTGAAGATGACTTCGCTGCCGGCACCGCGCTCGATCCAGTACTCCCCCCGGTGCAGCGACCGATGGTGGAACCGGCACAGCGTGATCAGGTTGTCGAGGCTGGTCTCACCACCGTCCATCCAGTGCCGGATATGGTGCGCATCGGTCCAGCGCCGCTGTCCGCAACCGGGAAAGCGGCAACCCCCATCGCGAATGCGCAATGCCTGGGCGATCCTGCGCGGGACGACCCGGGAGCGGCGGCCGATGTTGAGCACTGCGCCCCGGTCGTTTTCCAATACCGTGGTCCGAGTGGCGTCACAGGCCAGTTGCCGCACCACCGGGGGCGCCAGACAGCGGCCGTCCTGGTCGTGGCAGGTGTGCCCGCCCTGAATCCGGTTGTCAGGATGGGCATCGTTGGCATTGACGTGAACCAGTACCTGGTAGGCCTCATGGGAAGCCAGTGGTTTGGCGCCGCTTCCGCCGGTGGCGAGGTAGTGCTCGGCGATGTGCACCAGCGCCGTGGCGCGCCCGGTACCGGAAGATGGTCGGGTAGCCCCGGGGATTGCTCCACCGGGGCTCCCACAGATCCGGACGTGCGGAACTCCCGCATCCGGCTCCTCAAGCCAAGGTCATGACTGGGTGACATAAACACTGTGGACAACCCGAACCGGCGGCAGCGGACAACGCTTTAAGAATTCCGCAAAACGTGTCCATAACAGCTTGGCCCGGCCACTGCGCCGGGCCAGCCATTTTCGCCAGATTCGCTCCACCGCATGCAGGAAGCGCGCGAGCGATTTCCCATTGCCCGTAATACCATAGTAAGCATAGTGCCCGCGTAGCTTGCGACTAAGCTGAGTGTGCTGCCACCCCACAGATTCGTGGCGGTAGCGGCGACACCACAGCGCGACGTTGCGTAATGCACGACTAAAACGGCCCTTGGCCGTCTTTCGCCGCACTATCCACGCACCCTTGCGGGAACGCGCCCAGAAATGGGTAAAACCCAGGAAGTCAAACGACCGGACCGCATCGGGACCGCCACGCGGGCCGTCCTTCGATTTCGGCCGAGTGAACGGCCTCAACCGCGTCTTCTCGGGATGCAACTTCAGTGCAAACTTCTCGAAGCGTTTTGCCAACACGGCGTATACGCGCCGGGCATCCTCTTCTCGCGCAAAACCCAACACCGCATCGTCGGCGTATCGCACAATAAATGCGCGACCTTTCAGCCGCGGCTTGACCTCCTCCTCAAACCAGCGATCAAGCACCTCGTGCAGGTAAATATTCGCCAGTAACGGCGATATCACCCCACCCTGAGGCGTGCCTTGTGTTGGGTAGCTCAGTTGCTGATCTTCCATGACACCCGCATTGAGCCACTTGCCAATCATGCGACGGATCACACCGTCACCCACCCTGCGAGCCACTATCGATTGCAGCAGTGCGTGGTCTACCGTATCGAAGAAACTCTCGATATCCAGCTCGATCAACCAGCCATTCGGATACGCCATCGTCCCCCGCCACAGTGCTTCCAGCGCTTGGTGCGCCGAACGCCCTGGGCGGAAGCCATATGACGAACCCAGAAACTCCGGCTCGTAAATCGGCTCCAGCAGCATCACCACTGCCCGCTGAAGCACTTTGTCTTCCAGCGTCGGGATGCCGATGGGCCGGCGGCGTTTGCCGTCGGCCTTGGGAATGTAGACTCGCTTGACCGGCGGTGCCCGGTAGTGCCCTGACTTGAACCGGTCCAGTAACCGCGACAGGTTCGCCTCCAGATGCTCCTCGTAGCCAGCCGCCGTCTGCCCGTCGACCCCAGCCGCCCCATCCTTCCTCGTCCGGCGGTACGCTTCGCGCAACCAGTCGAGGTCGATATAGTGCGCCAGAGTCAGCAGGGCATCTGCCTTGATGTCAGTTGCTCGCTGTGTCAGCTCAAGTTGTTTCGTTGAGATGGTCACTGGATTCAGTGCTCCAGCCATCTTTCCCTCCTTAAGCGCCTTGACCCGATCTTCCCCTTTCCTCCATGGGCTCCGCTCGGGATACGTTCGCCCACTTCACCGATACTATGAGAAGACTCCGATTTCTCCCATCCCATCCAACCCCCTTGCGGGGGATGTACCCTTGCGCATGTGCCGGTTTCGCTCAGGGTGCAGTGGCACAACCGCACCCGCCTGGGCCATTTATAAAGCGGTGCCCGCGCCGCTGACTTCGCAAAGGAAGATTGGAGACCTCCCAGGTTCCTGAAGGACCTCAGTATTACCATGCCCTGCTCTACGACCCCGCCGAGTGGCTTGCGCCAGGCCTTAACGGCGCAAGCCATGCTGCCTTCCACTCAGAAAACGATGTCGGCCTCGGGAGTAGTTTCCTTTCGGGGCTGAATCACACGGCCTGGTAACTCCCTGTGTACGCTTCGCAGCCAGGGTCACCCCTGTACCACGCAACACTCGGTTCCGGCTGGTTGCCAACCTTTGCCGGGCAGGGGATTCACCTGCCAGGTCCCACTAAGAGATTTCAATCACATTATCCTTTACATGATCTCCCTCTCTTCCAGGCTTTGCCTGGCGCACTTTCTGCCGAAACTCGATCCTCCTCTGCTGTCAACGATTTAATCGTCGTTTGCAG
>CAZUGZ010000080.1:0-3085 GCA_964620555.1 uncultured Alteromonadaceae bacterium | reverse complement strand
ATTCAATGTAATGCATAGAATAGTGTAATTCCATACGGACATCTTTGATCTACAGTCCTACGTCACTGTAAAATTTTGACATCAGTTGCCTCCTCCCCGTACGGAGATCCATATTATTGGTCGGAATATTCGATTTTGACCCAGGATCTCCAATATAATATCGTTGGACTTCTGACATTAAATCATAGAATCTTTCTTTCCATATCCAGGCCCGGGTGGTGGAATTGGTAGACACAAGGGACTTAAAATCCCTCGGGGGAAACTCCGTGCCGGTTCGAGTCCGGCCCCGGGCACCATTTGACACTTCCGATAGCGTCCAAAGAAATCCGATAGAATCCATAAAATGTATTAAAAACAAATGGTTACGGCGAATTAATGTAAAAGTTGTTCCATGCCTTTGCCTCTCTGATTTTTCTGAAGAGCATAAGGTGTAGTGATGGAAGAAGGTGTTTTGATGAGCAATACGAACGTTAATGAAGACTTTGGCTGTTTTTTTCAGCAGTTCCCTGCCCTTATTCGGCGAGCGACCGAGAGCCTGGCGGAGTCTTGCAGCAAAGAAGGTGCGTTAGATCCCCAGCGGCTGGATCAACAGCAGGTCAGCAGTTATGAACTGGCGCTCGCCTACTCCGAGTATCGGGCGGCGATGGTGGCCCGGGACTACGCCACCGCGTCCGCTGCTGAGATTGAGCGCGAGCTTTGCGGCGTATACGTAGCCGGCGCCATACAGTCTATTAAGACCCGGCTGGAGCCATTGTTGCCCGTGTTCGGTATCGGTCAGCCTGGCTTTGAACGGGTTTTTGGTGACGCAAAATTGAGATCCAGTCTGCAGACTCACCTTGCGCCAGACCATATGGCAGAGATTGGGCAGGCAGTGATTCAGCTGCAGGGAGAGATCGGCCAGGTCAGCATCGATGACGATAAGGGCATAATGCAGCGCGCGTTTCAGCGGCTCGCGAACGATATAGTGGAGCCACGCGCTGAGATTATTCATCGCCAGGACCTGACCGTGCCGGAAGATATCCTGCAGCCTTTGCGGGAAATGGGTGTGTTTGGTATTTCAGTACCCCAGCAATATGGCGGCACTGCGCCCGATGATGAGGCGGATAATCTTTCAATGATTGTCGCTACCGAGGCCCTGTCCGAGGCTTCACTGGCTGCAGCCGGCAGCCTCATCACGCGCCCTGAAATTATGACCCGTGCACTGCTCAACGGCGGGACTCAAGCGCAGAAATCCCATTACCTGCCCCAGATCGCATCCGGGGAAAAACTGTGCGGCATTGCCATTACCGAGCCCGACTATGGTTCTGATGTGGCGGGGCTCACGCTCAGGGCTTCACCGGTTGAGGGCGGCTGGTTGCTCAATGGCGCCAAGAGTTGGTGTACTTTCGCCGGTAAGGCGCAGCTCTTGTTTGTTATAGCCCGCACCGACCCTGACAGGTCGCTGGGGCATAGGGGCCTGAGTGCCCTGCTGGTGGAAAAGCCCGCTACAGAAGATCATGAGTTCAGCTTCGAACAGGATTCGGGCGGCCGCCTGACGGGCAAGGCTATTGCGACGATTGGTTACCGGGGCATGCATTCCTACGACCTGGTTTTTGAAGATTATTTTGTGCCTGCTGAGAATCTGATCGGCGGCCCGGAAGGTCAGGGGCGCGGGTTTTACCTGGCTATGGCCGGTCTTACGGGAGGAAGAATCCAGACTGCGGCACGGGCATCCGGCGTTATGCGTGCGGCGCTGAAAGCCGCTGTGCGCTACTCGCAGGATAGAAAAGTCTTTGGCGCATACCTGGGGGACTACCAGTTGACCCGGGCCAAGCTTGCGCGGATGGCGGCCCAGGTCGCTGTCAGTCGCTACTTTACTTATAGCGTTGGTGACCTGCTCGACAGTGGCGAGGGGCAAATGGAAGCGAGCCTGGTGAAGTTGTTTGCCTGTCGTTCTGCAGAGTGGATCACTCGCGAGGCGCTACAGATCCATGGCGGTATGGGATACGCGGAGGAAACACCGGTTAGCCGTTATTTTGTCGACGCCCGGGTGTTGTCCATCTTCGAGGGCGCTGAGGAGACGTTGGCCCTGAAAGTCATTGCCCGGCAGCTCCTGCAGCAGGCACTTGTTTCTCCCCAAAGGGCTGACTGAGCTATGAATCCCTTCGCGAATCCCGGCAGGATTTGATTTAACTCACCGTTATGGGCGATCGCTACGGCGGTTCCGCAGTCGATTATACCGTCAACCCCTAACACCCGCTCAGGGTGGGCTAACCAAGGGTGGGTAGGCGTAGGTTTTTCAGGCGCTCAGCGTGCCGGGGACAGGGAACATTGCCCGCGATCCGGGTTCGGTTCGACCTCGGGCAGGTCGAGAATGCGTTTCAATTCATCGGCGCCGCCTACGTAGCTGCCGTCGAGCCAGATCTGCGGCACGGTGACCGGGGTTTTGGGGCCGATGATCGGTTTTACCCGCGCCAGCATCTCGTACAGCGCCCGAGGGTCCTTGACGACGTCGTGGTACCGGTAGTCGACACCCGCCTGTTCCAGGTATCCCTTGGCGCGCACGCAGTGGGGGCAGGTGGCCTTGCCGTACGCGTGGTTACCCTGTATCGGTGAGTTGCCTGTTGCTTCCTCAATAACCGACTGGGTCAGTACGCCCCGGTTCAATGCCGCTCCCTGGGATATGATCCTGCCGTTCACCAGTACAATCGGGGCATGCCAGCCTCCTTTGGGCAGGGGCTTCCACCATTCCGTGAGCCAGTCGCGCATGTCGAGTTCGACATCTATACCTGTCAGGTCCGTATCGATACAGTCCTGGATAATGTCCTTGGTCAAGGCGCATTCCCCACAGGGGATCTTGACCTTGAAAGGCCCCCAGGCGCCGGCCCAGCGGAATACGGTGATGTTTACCGGGTTGGTCATGATTCACTCCTGATTATTTGCTGTGTAAATATTGGGGACAGAATTAAATTCTGTCCCCGGCAACCTGGGTTACATACTGACGAGGTGAACAGAGCCCTGCTCATGAGGGTTTTGATAATCAAAACGGTTTGGGGCCGCCTGTTGCCCAGTCAAGCAGTTCTGCCGTGTGCACAAAGGGGACATC
>CAZUGZ010000079.1:0-3556 GCA_964620555.1 uncultured Alteromonadaceae bacterium | reverse complement strand
GGGAAATTTGCCAGTAACCGGGAAGTTGAGTAGAATCGCCGCCCGCGCCGTACCCCAGACTTGGGGCGACGCCTCCAGCGAGTGCTGTTGCAGCGCGGGAGCAGGCAGTCCAGGAGTACCCCATGTACGCAGTGATTGAAAGCGGTGGCAAACAGCATCGCGTGGTCGAGGGCGAGACCCTCAAGCTGGAGAAGCTGGAGGCGGCCACCGGCGACACCATCGTGCTCGATCAGGTATTGCTGCTGGGTAGCGGCAGTGACGTAAAGATCGGCAGACCCACGGTGAAAGGTGGCAAGGTGACCGCGCAGGTCGTCGCCCACGGGCGCCACGACAAGATCAGGATAGTCAAGTTCAATCGCCGCAAGCATCACCGGAAACGGGCCGGTCATCGCCAGTGGTATACCGAGGTCAGGATTACCAGTATCGACGGCTGAAACGGTTGAGGAGATAGAAAATGGCACAGAAGAAAGCTGGCGGCAGTACCCGCAACGGTCGCGATTCCGAAAGCAAGCGCCTCGGCGTGAAATGCTATGGCGGCCAGGTGGTCAGGGCCGGCAACATCATCGTGCGCCAGCGTGGTACCCATTTCCATGCCGGGGAAGGGGTCGGCCGGGGCCGCGACCACACCCTGTTTGCGGTGGCGGACGGGGTGGTCCAGTTCGTCACCCGAGGGCCGAAAAACCGCAAGTTCGTGCGGGTAGTGAGCGCCTGACCGCCAACCGGAACCGACTGCAATGGGCCTCGTTCACACGGGGCTTTTTTTTCCCGGTAGCACCATGAAATTTATTGACGAAGCGAGCATCCAGGTCGAAGCCGGCAATGGCGGCAACGGCTGTCTGAGCTTTCGGCGGGAAAAGTACGTCGCCAGGGGCGGCCCCGATGGCGGCGATGGCGGCGATGGCGGCAGCGTCTATCTGCAGGCGGTGGCCGGGCTCAACACCATGGTGGATTACCGCTACCGGCGCCACCACCGGGCAGCCAGCGGTGCCGCGGGTCGCGGCGGGAACCGGACCGGGGCCGGCGGCGCCGATCTGTTGCTCGAGGTGCCATTGGGGACTACCGTACTGGATGAGGATACCGGCGAGGTGCTGGGTGACCTCTCCCGCGATGGAGAGCGCCTGTTGGTCGCCCGCGGTGGTTTTCACGGGCTCGGCAACAGCCGTTTCAAGTCCAGTGTCAATCGCGCACCCCGGCAAACCACGGCGGGTGAAGAAGGGGAGCGGCGCAGGCTGAAACTGGAGTTGCAGGTACTGGCCGATGTCGGTTTGCTGGGTCTGCCCAATGCCGGCAAATCCACCCTGATCCGGAGCATCTCCGCCGCCCGCCCCAAAGTGGCGGAGTATCCGTTTACCACCCTGGTGCCGAATCTGGGCGTAGTGTCGGTGGAGGCACATCGCAGTTTCGTGGTGGCGGATATTCCGGGGCTGATTGAGAATGCCTCTGCAGGGGCCGGACTGGGCATTCGCTTTCTGCGCCATCTGACGCGCAATCGGCTGTTACTGCAACTGGTGGATGTGGCGCCCGGCGATGGCAGCGACCCTGCCGAAGCGGCCTGGACCATCGACAGGGAACTGTTCCGCTTCAGTCCGTCCCTGGCCCGGCGCGAGCGCTGGCTGGTGCTGAACAAGATCGACCTGCTGTCCCCGGAGCAACTGTCGCGGCAGCGGGCCGCGATCCTGGAGCGCCTGCAGTGGCAGGGGCCCTGCCATGAAATTTGCGCAATCAGCGGTGCCGGTACACAGCCGTTGTGCGGCGCGATCATGAGCCAACTGGAAGCCTGGCAGCAGCAGGAACGGGAGGACCCGGAGAGCGCCGGGCGGGAACACCGGCAGCGCACCCGGATCCAGACCGAGGCGCGTGAGCGCATCGCCGAATTCGACCGCCGGCAGGCGCCGGCTGATGGTGCCGGCGACGACACCTTCGCGTCGAGCGAGGAGGTGGAACATGCCCCCTGAACGACGACAGAAATTCAGCCGTGCCCGGCGCTGGGTGATCAAGGTCGGCAGCGCTTTGTTGACCGACGCCCGGCAAGGTCTGGATGTGGGTCGGATCGAGTCGCTGGTGGCACAACTGGCCGAACTCAGGCGGCGCGACCGCGAAGTGGTGGTGGTGTCCAGCGGTGCGGTGGCTGCCGGCGTGGTGAAAATGGATTGGGGCGAGCGCCCCCGGGCCCTGCACAAGCTGCAGGCGGCAGCGGCCATCGGTCAGATGAGCCTGGTCCAGTGCTACGAGTCCGCCTTTCAGCGGCACGGTCTGCACACCGCCCAGGTGCTGCTCAGTCACGATGATATTTCTGCCCGCGAGCGTTACCTCAATGCCCGGCACACCCTGACTACGCTGCTGGAACTGGGGGTGGTACCCGTGGTGAATGAAAACGACACCGTGGTCACCGATGAAATCCGCTTTGGCGACAACGACATGTTGTCGGCGCTGGTGGCCAACCTGCTGGATGCGGATGTGTTGCTCATTCTCACCGACCAGGACGGCATGTTCGACGCCGACCCGCGCCACAACGCCGATGCGCGGCTGGTGGAGTGCGCCGCGGTGGACGACCCGGAGCTGGACGCGATGGCCGGAAAAGGGGGTGAGCTGGGTCGGGGTGGCATGTTGAGCAAACTGCGTGCCGCCCGTCTGGCCGCCCGTTCGGGTACCGATACCTTGATTGCCCAGGGCAGGACCCCGGGAGTGGTCGCCAGCGCCGCTGCCGGTGAGTCAGTGGGCAGCTGGCTGCAGGTCCGGCAGGTGCCGATCAGGGCGCGCAAGCAGTGGCTGGCGGGCCTGCTTTGCGGCAGCGGCAGGCTGGTTCTGGATGAGGGAGCGGTAGCGGTAGTGACCGGCGCCGGCAAGAGCCTGTTGCCGGTGGGGGTGCGCGAGGTACTGGGTGACTTCCAGCGCGGCGATATGGTGGTTTGTCTGAATCCCCAGGGAGAGGAAGTGGCCCGCGGTCTGAGCAATTATTCTGCCGCCGACAGCCGGCGGATCGTGGGTCTTGGCAGCGATGCCATCGAGGCGCAACTGGGCTATCGGAGCGATGCGGAGTTGATCCATCGGGACAATCTGCTGCTCAGCCCGACTGCCGGCGAGTTTTCCGATTCGGGCGCCGGGTAGGCAGTTTTTGTTCGTCGCAGATTCCGGCGGATGTTCAGCCGGACATTCCCCTGATTCGGGAATTCAGGCGGCTCTTGTGACGTGCTGCCTTGTTCTTGTGAATGATACCCTTGTCGGCCATGCGGTCGATAATCGGCACTGCGGCAGTGTATGCGGCCCTGGCTTTTTCCGCTTCGCCTGCGTCGACCGCCGCAATTACCGACTTGATTACCGTGCGCACCAGGGAACGCTGGCTGGCGTTGTGGCGGCGGCGCTTCGTCGCCTGGCGGACGCGCTTTTCAGCCTGGGGTGAATTGGCCAATCTGTGCTACCTCGTTGGGAGCGGGTACCGGAACCCGAAAGGGGCGCGATTATTCCCGTAAGCCCTTCCCGTGTCAACCTGCCCTGGATCGCGTGTAGAGAACAAATAAAGTGTCCGGTTTTAGAACACACGAAGTGTCCGGTCGTA
>CAZUGZ010000078.1:2655-4043 GCA_964620555.1 uncultured Alteromonadaceae bacterium | reverse complement strand
GTGGCTCAGCTCTTCAATGCCACCGGAAAATTACAGAAAGAATGGTGCACTACCGCTAGTAGAGTTCATTGTCTATACTCAACAGGGCTTCCCAATTGACCTGACTAACGAGGCACCGCCATGAATCAGATGAATCAAGTGAACCAGGTAAGCTCGCTAGCGCTGCCTGAACTTAATCGAACAGGGCCCGTCACGTACAAAGTTCAGCGTCGGGCCCTGTTTGTATACCTTTCGATCATCGTTACTGGCTGGCTGCTGGCCATGTCCGGCAACCCCTTTTTCGGTGGTTTCGGCCTTGGCTTGTTCTTTCCCGGAAGCGGTTTTGTGTTCACCGGTGATTGGTTGTGGCTGGCCGTAACGCTGGTGCTGTTCGCGCTGGCCTTTGTAATCTGGTTCGGCAGCGGCAATATCCTGGCGCCTGCCGGGGTCTGGCTGGTTGCTGCTATCCTGGCGGGATCGGTTGCCGCCGGGGTGTCCGAATCACAATTGATGTCTTCGGCTGTCTGGCTGGTGCCCGGTGTCACCGCCTTTCTGGCTTTGGTTATAAGGCAGAGAGGGCAACGGACCTACAAGCAACAACTCGCCACCCTGCAAACACGCAACGCCTATCTGTCAGATACGCCTGTTGAGCCTGTACCGGCGCCGGAATTCGGTGAAGATTACTGGCAGGAACTGAGCCTGGATGATCTCAAGAGCCTGAAATTCAACCTCAATCGCGGCCTGCAGCCATTGGATGAGTTCAATGGCTTTGAGTGGCACGAGTTCCAGTTTCAGGTCGCCGCTGTGCGTTACCAGATCAATTATCTCAACTACGGCCTGCACCTTTACCAGCAGCGCTATACCCCCAATTTTCACGGCTACCTCAATGAAGCCCAACGGAACCTTATTGAAAAGGTGCTGGACAAACGCGTTTGGGGATACTGGAAGCTGGAAGCTCTGTGGGGGCAATTGACCACCGAATTCGATCCGATAAAAAAAGAAAACGTGATGTTGTCGGGTTGGTGGGGTGTGAATGTGGCGGCCTACACGGCTAATACGGGTGATCAGCGGTACTTGGAGCCAGGTTCCCTGACATTCCGTTACGATGAAAGGGAGTTTCCCCACGATTTGCACAGTGTGGCCGAGGCTGTGCATAAGAATTACAGTGAGTCGGAATGGTGTCTGTATGCCTGTGAACCCAATTGGGTTTACAACATGTGCAATAACTCCGGCATGACCCTGATGAAGCAATATGAGACACTGTTCGACACCCCTTATTACTCAGACTTGGAACCGAGATTTTTTGAGAATATTCAAAACGAATTTTCCACGGTGGATGGTCGTGTTATCGCATTGCGCTCCCAGCGCCTTGGCTTCTCCGTGCCTTTGTTGACGTCTCCACTCGCGGA
>CAZUGZ010000078.1:0-2645 GCA_964620555.1 uncultured Alteromonadaceae bacterium | reverse complement strand
CTGGCACAACGCGTTTGGAAGATCCTGCGCACGGATCTGTCGCGAATAAAGGCGGACGGGGCGGTTGAGATCGACACCCAGGGCTGGGACGAAATTGATGTGGGCAACTATAAACCATCCAATATCTCCACCTATGCTTCAGTGCGCATGTTTGCCGAAGAGATGGGTGACAGCGAGTATGCAGATGGGGTTCTGAAAGCAATGGAGCAGGAGCACAAACTCGTGGAAGAGGAGGGGACGCGCTACTTTGCCGATGGCTCGGTGAGCGCCAACGCGTTTTATGTGCTCGGCAATCTCGTGCGGAAAAGCAGCTGGAGTGACATGATTGCTCACCGCCTGCCTGAGCACATTATGCAGGGCCCACTGTTGAATGAATGCCGGTACCCGGATGTGCTGGTGGCGAAGGCGGTCAGCCTGGATGGCAAGTGTCTGGACCTGGTGCTTTACCCCGGTAGCGAACAGCATCAGCAGGAATTGGGCTTTTCACGCCTGGAGCCCGGTGCGGAATACACGTTGTCCTGTGCTGGCGCAGAATCTACACACAGTGCTGATAGCGAAGGTATTCTGCGGACAACCGTCCAGCTGGAAGGACGCACCGAAGTCGCCCTGGCGCCGGCGGGCGGATGAAGAGGGCGCGCCCCTTGGGCCGTATCCTGGCGCTTGCCGGCGCCAGCGTTACCTTCGCGCCCCTGGCTCTCGCGCACTCCTACGCAGTGCTGGAGAATGCCAGCCCAGGCCCAAACGCCGTCCTTGAGGAGTCACCCGAATCGCTCTGTATAGAGTTTTCGGGAAAGGTGGAACCCGAACTCAGTTGGATTAAGCTGGCGACAGCACCAGCATCAGAAATTCCTGTGCAGAGTCTGGTATCTGCAGATGGGCGCACCTTGTGCGCTGCGCTGCCACACTTGCTTTAGTCCAGCTACGACGTGGACTGGAGCGTGGTGGGCCTGGACGGGCACCGAACCAGGGGTCGATACAGGTTTCAGGTCCGGTGATAGATGCAGGGTGTCGTTGCCGATACAGTTGTCCACTTTTTCTACTTGCTGGATCTGTGGTTACTGTTCAGCCTGGTTGGATTGCTGGCCAGTAGTCTGTGGTTGATCCCAGCGACCCTGAGAGCGCGGCAGATCGTCTGCCAACGCTGGCATCGCGCCTGGTGGATGACCCTTGGTTTGCTACTGGCCAACAGTGTGGTCATTTTCTATATGGATATCAGTATCCAAATGGAAATGCCCGATGCGCACCTGCCCGCTGTCTGCAGTAGCATACTGGTGAGAACGCACTACGGGCAGATGACCGGCCTGAGGTGGGCTGTGCTGGCGTCCCTTGTGATCTGGGTAGTTTGCCTGCGGCACAGGGTACCAGGACCAGTTGCCGGTATTTTTGCGCTGCTACTGAAGAGTGTGCTGGTTTTTACTCTCAGTGCGACCTCACACGCGAGTAGTCAGGGAATTGTCTCCACGACGCTACTGGTTCACTGGTTTCATCTCGTAGCGGCCATGATCTGGGGAGGGGTTATTCTCGGGTTTTGCTCGCAGGTGAACCCACTGCTATCACCAGAGCATTTGACGGTCAAACAGGTGGGCAGTGCCGTGGGGAGAATGTCCCGAGTCGCCACCGCAATATTCCTGTTCGCCCTGGCGACAGGCTTGATTCTTGCCTGCAGCTTGATTGGTGAATGGCATATGCTGTTCGAGACTGAATACAGCAGGCGCATGCTGATCAAATTGATTTTTGTCGCTCTCCTGCTCGGTGTGGCATTGAAACTACGACTGACAATACTCCCGGAACTCGGTGCTATGGCGATGGAGCCCGAAAAAGCCCCGATCAGCGTGGAACGCCTGAAGAGGTGGCTAGTCTACGACCGGGCTTTGGTGGCGCTCATACTGTTGATGGCTTCAGATGTAGCTCACCAGGTGCCTCCCGTGGACCTGGTCTACGGGCCGGGGAATCAGGGGTAGAGGGATGCGTGGACTCAACGCCAAATCATGGCTGTGCTACCATTGCTGTAGTGACCACCTGTTCGTAGTGAATTGGGAGACGCCATAGTATGGCCTGTTGTATCTTGGGAGCTTTAATCATCGCGAGCCTGTTGTTCCCCGCGAGGAAGATCAAGGGTACCTGGTACAAGTTGCGCGGGATGGAGTTGCCGGACGAGCGCAGCAGGGCGGTGAATTGGCAGCCCTGAACAGCCTTTGCCCGGTCAGGGCAGCATTTTCTCCACCAGCACACAGCATTCCTTCAGCGACATATATCTCGGCACACCGTTCATCCCATAGGACTCATTCACTGCCTTTGCGGCGATCTTGGGGATATCTTCCCGGCGCAGTTCCTTGATTGATTCCGGTATGTTCATCTGGTGATTGATGGATCGGACCTTCTCTAAATGCTTCGGCCGACGCCCTTGAACCGTCGTTTGCCTCTCCCAGGCCGCAGGCGACAGCCAGGTCCGCCAGGCGCTCCTGTGCCTCTGCAACGGAATACTCCAGCACATAGGGCAGTACAATCCCTATAGCCAGGCCGTGGGGCAGGTGGTATTGCGCACCCACGGCATGGGCAATGGAGTGTACATAGCCCAACAGTGCCCGGTTGAGGGCAATGCCGCCGTAAGCCGTACCGTGTAGTAGTGCCTGCCTGGCCGCCAG
>CAZUGZ010000077.1:0-4119 GCA_964620555.1 uncultured Alteromonadaceae bacterium | reverse complement strand
ATTACATCTGCGCGATCCCATTCTTCAATTTCGCTATCGCTGTACTGTTGATACTCGACAACCATAGCCGGTTTGAGAACAACTTCATTGCCGCGGTCTTCGAGGATAACGACATCTCCGCCCTTGATACCCAGTCGTTTCCTCAAATCGGCAGGCAATGTTATTTGTCCTCTGCCTGAAACCACTAATGTTTCATTCATGTGTATCTCCCACCGTGAAGCTTTTGGCTGGGCCAGTATAGCGGTAATTCCGTATGTATGAAATGCGGTATATCATCATTTATGCTCAACATATTCAGGCGGGGCAATTCACGATGGGTTCCCGGTGTGGGGATACGCAGGTTTCTGATCCGTTGCAGAACCCACTCACCATAAATCGCGTCGCGGTCTCGCAGTAGATACCGCGGGGCTGAGTCGGAGGGAAACGCTTCCAGCAGCTGCAGCGCTTTCCATCGATCGGTTGGATGTTCGGTCACATTGATTGGCTCGGGTGCGCTCCTTTTGTTGTTCGCGTGTCAGGCTGGTCGCGGAGGGGGGCTCCAGGTCCAGCGCAGTGGTGGCATTCCTATCCGTGGCAGGCATATTCCGTCTCGTTGGATGAAATTTTTTGGGCATTATATTTGACTTAACTTAGATAGTAGGTTGTATTAACAGATGTTAAGTGAGTGACGCTGGAGAGTTCCATAACAATGAAAGCAGCATCAGTGATTGCGCCCGGCGAGATGGGCGTAACCGAGGAGACCAGGCCTGCTCCAGGCCCGAATGAGGCTCTTCTGCGTGTAGATCGGGTCGGCATTTGCGGCAGCGATCTACACTTACTCCCTATCGCGCCCATGGGTGGAGTGATCGGTCACGAGTTTGTCGGCACGATCAGTGAGTTGGGTGCCGGTGTCACCAGCCTCTCCGTCGGCGATCGGGTGTGCAGCCTGCCCTGCATTGGTTGTGCCCCTGTGAGCACTGCCTGGCGGGTGACCCTATAAAGTGCCAGCAAACGCGGATGCATGGTGGTGGGGAAGAGCCGGGGATGGGGGGCTTTGCCGAGTATGTACTGGTGGGGGAGCAGGAGTGTGTCAAGTTACCTGCGGGGCTAGACCTGGCCACCGCCGCGCTGATCGAGCCACTCACCGTGGGCTTGCACCTGGTCGAGCGCGCCGATATCGCGCTCACTGAGCACCTGGTGGTGCTGGGCGCCGGCCCGATCGGGCTCACTGTGGTGCTGTGGGCACGGGCCCTGGGTGTCGCGCAAATTCTGGTCAGCGATCCGGTGGCGGCGCGCAGGGATATCGCCTTGCAGATGGGGGCGACTGCTGTTGTGGACCCGACATCGGAAGATCTCGTAGAGACCTGTCAGGCACAATGGGGTTGCCTCCCCGAAGTGGTGATCGAATGTATGGGCCGTCCCGGCCGTTTTGATATAGCAACACAGACAGTTGCGCGAGGTGGCCGAGTAATTCTCGGTGGCATGATGTTCGAGCCGGAAACGGTCGACTCCTTGGCGCCCTTTATGAAGGGCGTCAGCGTCGAGTACGTGATTCAGTATGCAATGAAACACTACTACCACACCGTCGATATGCTGGCCCAGGGGCGGATCGATCCGACGCCGATGATCTCTGCGGAGATACCACTGGCCGAGTTGCCGGCGATGATGCAGACGCTGAGCAAGCCCAATGAGTTGTGTAAGGTGCTGGTAGCGCCGCACGGCTGATCCCGAGGAAAGTTAATGAGCGAAATACTGGAACGTTATCGCGCGATCAGCGCGGAGGAAGTACGGGAGAAAAGTCGGCAACTGCGACTGGATATTCTGAAACTGATCGACTGCGCCGGCCTGGGTCACTATTCAAGTAGCCTGTCTGCGGTAGAAATTCTGGTGACCCTTTACCATCATGTTCTACGGCTGAAACGGGGTGAGGCCGACTGGCCGGAACGGGATCGTTTTTTGCTTGGCAAGGGCCATATAGCCGTGGCGCTGTGGCCAATCTTCGCCGAGCTGGGTTACATACCGAGGGACTGGTTGCCGACTTTTGGCGATTTCGACAGCAAGGTCACTGACCACCCGGATATGCTGCGCACCCCGGGAATTGATTTCAGCTCCGGCTCCCTCGGACACAACCTGTCGGTCGGGCTGGGTATGGCCCTGGCGGCCCGACAAAAAGGGGCCGACAACCGTGTGTTCGTCCTGCTGGGCGATGGTGAGATCCATGAGGGTCAGGTTTGGGAAGCAGTGATGGCTGGCGCCCATTACAAGCTCGGAAACCTGGTCGCTATCGTCGATGCAAATGGTACCTGTGGCGATGGCCCCACCAATGAGGTGATGCAGATCGATCCCTTGGATAAGCGCTTTGAAGCCTTTGGCTGGCGCTGCCTGGAAGTGGATGGCCATGATCCGCAGGCACTGCTGGACACCTTTGCGCAGTTGCCCGACACCACCAACGAGCAGCCCACCTGCATAGTGGCGCGTACGCTCAAGGGCAAGGGCGTGTCGTTTATGGAGTTGGCGCCGAGGGAGTGGCATCTCGGATTCCTTGGTCCCGAAGACCTGGATCAGGCACAACGCGAAATCAAGGAGGCATGACCATGAGCAGCAGTGACATGGCCGATCCCTTCAGCCACAACACCGGCGCCATTGAAAGTGACTATAGGGGCGATCTTGGCCAGGCCATGATTCAACTGGGGGAAACCCGGGACGATGTGCTTGTGTTGGCGGCGGATCTGGGCGCCGGCCCCTTGACTGGCGATTTCATCAGCCGCTGGCCCGATCGATTTATCGAAGCCGGTATCGCTGAGACCAATGCTATGTCCATTGCTGCAGGGTTGGCGGCGGAAGGCCTCAAGCCCTACGTGGTGCAGATGGGCGCGTTTGGCGCCGTCAAGTGTGCCGAGCAGATCCGCACTGATATGGCCGCCACCAAAATGCCGGTCCGCATCTTATCCGCCTGGAATGGCTTGGCAATGGGGTTTTTCGGTGCCAGCCACCTCGCTCTTGAGGAAATCGGCTATGTGCGCGGTATTCCCGGGCTGACCGTACTGGCACCGGCGGATGACCGGGCCGGCCACGCCCTACTAAAGAGCACGGTAGACCTACCGGGCCCCATTTTCTTCCGGCTGACGGAGCCGAATATCTATCCCGTTTATAAGGAGATTCCTGAGCTGGAGCCGGGGAAATTTGCCGAAGTTCGCTCCGGCAGTGATGTCACCATCATCGGTACTGGCCTCGGTTCGCAATTGGCCTGTGGTGCCGCGGATCAATTGGCGGAGGAGGGCATATCTGTCAGGGTTCTGGATGCCTATAGCCTGAAACCCCTCGATGAGGGAGCGATACTGCGTGCCGCGGAAGAAACCGGTGCCATTCTTACCGTGGAAGAGCATTACACGACGGGCGGCCTCGGCACCGCCGTTGCACAAACGCTGGGCTGCGCTGGGGTGTCCACACGGCTGGCCCTGCACGGACTCCCCGATGAACCCCTGGCGGTGGCCTTTCCGCCGCAGTTGTTTGAACACTATGGCCTGACGATAAATGCGACTGCGCAAAAAGTGCGCGATCTCCTTACCAGCTGATGAGAGAGGTGAGCCCAGTGTCCGGACAACTATGCAAAGATGTGCCAGAGTACGCCGCCAAACCATTCAGTTCAGTCGTTGATCGATTCCAACTACGGGGCAAGAAGGCGCTGATTACCGGTGCTGCTGGCGGCATCGGCGACGCTTGTGCGCGTGCGCTGGCGGAACTGGGGGCCGATGTGGCGCTGATGGATTTGCCCTCGCAGCAGCGGGCGCTACAGCACAACGCCGGGGAGATCGCGAGCAAGTATGGTGTGAAAGCAATTGCGGTTATGGGTGACGTCTCCAGCGAGCAAAGCGTGACAGATTTTGTGGCGGAAGCGGTCGAACATCTGGGTACCATCGACGTGCTGCATAACAATGCCGGCATCATTAGTGGAGAGGATACGGCCGATATGCCTCACCAGGAGTGGCAGCGGTTGATGTCCGTCAATGTGGACGGAGTGATGTTGGTCGGCCGCGCTGTAGCCGATGTGATGATAAGGCATGGTCACGGTGGTTCTATCATCAACACCGCATCAATGTCCGGGCATATTGTCAATCGCTCTCCCAACGAAAACTACGG
>CAZUGZ010000076.1:0-4658 GCA_964620555.1 uncultured Alteromonadaceae bacterium | reverse complement strand
GGCCGCTCAAGGACTATAGGAGCCACGCCAGGCGGCGAAACAAACAATTTGCACCAATCCCAGCTCGAGGGCACTGAGAGTCAAAATAACGGCCGGCCGTCCCGGGATGGTGTGAATGGAGCAGTTCCTCGCCAAGCTGTCACGGCGCCACAAGCAGGCGCTCGCGATCCTGCTGGATGTGTGTGCATTGCCCACCGTCCTGTGGATTGCACTGGGGCTGCGCCTGGGTGTCTGGACGCTGGACATCGGCCAGTTGTGGCCCGCCTTCGTGGCGACACTGGCCTGCATTCCGGCACTGGCGGCCCTGGGTTTCTATCGGCAGGTGGTGCGCTACATGGGTGGCCGGGCCATGTGGACGGTGTCCAAGAGCGTGACCATCGGCGCCACCATGATCGCGGTGGTGGCCTACATGGTGCCGCTCACCGGGTTTCCGCGCTCGGTGCCGATCATGTTCTGGTTTCTGGGCGTGTTCATCATCGTTGCCAGCCGCTTGCTGGTGCGGGGCTTCCTGCAGTGGCAGGCGGTGGGGCTGCGCGCGCGCGAACCGGTGATCGTCTATGGCGCCGGCAAGCGGGGCGTGGAACTGGTGCGTTCGCTGCTGCGGCAGGGCGACTATGTGCCGGTGGCGTTTCTCGATGACGATCAGGCGTTGCAGCACCGTGTGATCGACAACCTGCGCGTCTATGCGCCCCGTGCCTTGCCCCGGCTGCTTGACGACACCCATGCGCGCCAGGTGCTGGTCGCGGTTGGCGGCAGTTCCTCCGAGGGGGCTCGGCGCCGCATTCTGGATTTCCTGGAACCGTTCGGCGTGCGGGTGCGCCTGATGCCCGATATCGGTGATCTCCTGCTCGACGAGGGCGGCGGCTTGCCCAGGGTCGGGGATGTGGAAGTGCGTGACCTGCTCGGGCGCACCGAGGTGCATCCGCTGCCCCACCTGCTGAGGAAGTCGGTGGCGGGGCGCCATGTCATGGTCACTGGTGCCGGCGGCTCCATCGGCGCGGAATTGTGCCGCCAGATCGTGCGCCAGGCGCCCGATCGGCTGGTGCTGCTCGATCAGTCCGAGTACGGGCTGTTCCAGATACAGCGGGAAGTGGAGCAGATCTGCAGTGAAGAAAACCTGAGCGTGCCTGTCGTCAGCCTGCTCGGTTCGGTGACCAATCGCGCCTTCATTCACCGCTGTATAGGCGATCAGGCGATCGAAACGCTGTACCACGCCGCGGCGTACAAGCACGTGGGCATTGTCGAGAACAATGTGATCCAGGGCCTGAAGAACAATGCATTCGGCACCCTTTACACCGCCGAAGGCGCTCTGGCTGCCGGCGTCAGGGACTTCATCCTGATCTCCACCGACAAGGCGGTCAGAACCACCAGCGCCATGGGCGCGAGCAAGCGCCTGGCGGAAATGATTTTGCAGGCCCTGCAGGAGACCGCGGCGCATACCTGCTTTTCCATCGTACGCTTTGGCAACGTGCTTGGCTCTTCGGGTTCCGTGGTGCCGCTGTTTCTCGAACAGATCGGCAACGGCGGCCCGGTGACCGTTACCCACCCTGACGTCACCCGTTACTTCATGACCATCCAGGAAGCCGCCCAACTGGTTCTGCAGGCGGCCAGCATGGGCCAGGGGGGCGATGTCTTCCTGCTCGACATGGGCCAGCCCGTGAAGATCATGGACCTGGCGGCACGCATGGCACTGATCAAGGGGCACCGGCTGAAAACCGAGTTCGAGCCGGACGGCGACATCGAGGTCGAGTTCATCGGTCTCAGACCCGGCGAGAAGCTGCACGAAGAACTGCTGGTCGGCGAGGACGTTACCGGTACCGAACACCGGCGCATCATGCGGGCGGAGGAGCGGTTCATACCCTGGGCACAACTGCGCATGCGCCTGCAGGCCCTGGAACAGGCCTGCGACAGCTACGACTTCGAAGCCATCAAGGCGTTCACCGAGGGGTTGATCGAAGGATCCGATCTCGAGTCGCAACTCGGCGGGCTGGTTGCCAGGGCTCCGGTGCTGCGGCTCAGCTAACCCACTCGCGCGCTCACCCGCCTGTGCCGTGCCGGTCGGTTGGCCTGCCGGTGGTTCCGCCGCCGGCCCCGCCTTACGCTACCGGCAAGTCGGCACCAGCCATGGGTCGGCGGGCGAGGTGCGCTATCGGGAGCCGCTTTGCTGCAGGCGCTGCAGGGCGAACTCGGCGCGTTCCCGCCACAGTGAGTCCCGCGCCCAGTTGCGGGCGTTTTTCAGGTGCGCCCCGGCGCGCGCATCACCGGCGATGCGGTAGCCCTCTCCCAGATAAAAGTTGATGGGCACGTTCGACGGCAATCGCTGGTAGGCGATGCGAAGGTAATGCATGGCCTCATCGGCGCGGCCCGTGTGCAGGTAGGCGACCCCCAGGCCGTATGCGGCATCGATCCGGGCCGGGTGCCGCTCGAGCACGTCGCGATAGAGGGTTACCGCGCGCGCCCAGTTGCCGATGCAGGCGCTGTCGCTGGAGAATGCGCAACCGCGCACCAGCAGGTGGGCGAACTGCACGTTGGCGTCAGGGTGTTCGGGTTCCAGCGCCAGCGCCTGGTCGACCAGGGATCGTGCGCGTTCCCAGTCGCCCCAGGCGGCTTCAGCCCGTGCGGTCAGGTTTCTGGCGCTTGGTTGCAGTCGCTCGAGCACCCGTTTCGACAAACCGGGATTCAGGGGCAGCACACTGTAGGCCAGCTGGTAATCGCGTTCCGTCGCTTCCAGGCAACGGCGTTCGGGTTTCGGCGTGGGGGTGTCCGCCAGTTGCAGTGTTCTTCTCGGCCACGGGCGTTTGCGCAGATAGTCGGCCAGCCGCGCGCCAAGCTGCTGCGGCGGGTAGCCGAATGCAGACGCGAAATCGCGGGCGGGGCTGTCCAGGTAGCGGGCAAGGGCAACCTGCTGGTCGGGAAATCCGGACTGGGGCCCCAGTCTCAGAAAATGCACCATCAACCAGGCCTTTGCGTAAAACGACAGCATTTCTTCGCTGCCGAGGTCGAGCACCGACGTTGCCTCGACAGCGCTCGCAAAGGTCACCAGCGGGTCGTGTGGAACGGCCAGCATATCCCGGCGCGGCAGCTTGCCGAGTATGACCCGATTGCCCTGCAGGTCGGCTGCGCCCAGGTAGCTGGCCAGGCCTTCCTCGTACCACAGGGGATAGTTGCGCCCGGAGCGGTTGCGCAGCAGGTAGTGGGTGTACTCGTGCCAGGCGTTGTCGGTGGCGGCGCCGGACTGCTTGGCCGCGGACAGCAACCGGTAGTGCAGCATCGAGGGGAGGGTGACGCCGGCGTAGCGGTGTGTGCCGGACAGGTCGGCGAAATCCTGCGCGTTGCGAAACACCAGCATGGTCAGCGGCAGGCTTTCCTGACCGGCGGTTTCGGGATACAGGGCCACGAACATGCGCCGGAAACGGACCAGCCCGTTTACGGTTCTGATGGCGCGCCGGTGGGACAGGTCGGTGAACAGTTCGAAATGAGCGGTGCGGTAGGCGCACCATTGGTCATTGAAAGACCCGGGCAGCGGAGCAGAGTGCTGCTGTGCGGCAAGCAGGGTTCCCGACAGCAGCAACAAGGCTGCCGAGGCGCGCGCCATGGCGTTCGCGACCGGCCGCGGAAATGCTCTGGTCATGGCGGAAGCTTATCGGTTCGGCGCGGCTGATTGGAAGAACCGGGACGAGGCATGGTGCGCTGTGGTTGTGCAGGCCTGCCCCCGTGCGGCGTTGAGGAACCATCGCCGCCCGGTCGTTGCGGCAGCGGGCCTGTCTGCCCGCTGGCGCGGCTTGCCGGGATTCTGTCATAGTACGGCACCACTCGATTCGGGGGATGCGGGCGAATGTTGCGAATTCTCCCTGGCGTGCTTGCAGCGCTGGCAATGGCGGCCTGCTCGGGCGTTCCGCTTGACGATGAACCGCCGGTTCGCTACGACATCGGCGGCCAGTGGGTGCTCAATGCCGAGCTGAGCGACCCGCCGCCCAATACCCGCCAGATCATGGCGCGCGCCGACCGTGACTTCGCCGAGGGGCGCATCGGCACTCCCAGCGGCGGCGCGCTGGCGTTCGTGACCCAGGACTTTCCCGTACTCGAGGCGCAATCGATGGTCATCGAGCAGGACAGCGACTCCATGGGCATTCGCTACGACACCGGCGTCTATCGGGACGTGTCCTGGGGAGAACGCAGGCGCGGGGTGTGGGAGATATCCGCGGGCTGGTTCGAGGGCGACCTGGTGATTTTCTCCAAGGCGACCGACGCGACCGGCCGGGAGACCTTCCAGCTCAGCGACAACGGGCAGACGCTGGTGGTGCTGGTGGAGGCTAATTCGGATGGCGAGAAGCTGGTGTCCACTCGGGTTTTCGAGCGGGTGCCGGCGCCTCGGTGAGCAGCGGTTGCCTGACCGCCTGCGAACGATTCAGCGGGACGCGCGCCCCGTGGCTTTGGCGGCCCTGACGAAAACAGGGTCGGACCTGATAGGTCACGGCAGGCAGGCCGCGACGGGGCTTTGAAGCCCGCGCGGACGGCACTCGCCGGGTTGCAATTGAGGCCGGTGCCGATAAACTTGCCCGCCTCGCCGCGGCGCTCCCAGGGAGGGGCGTTGCCAGAGTTATTCCGCCTTAGCTCAGTTGGTAGAGCAGCTGACTGTTAATCAGCGGGTCGCTGGT
>CAZUGZ010000075.1:0-4714 GCA_964620555.1 uncultured Alteromonadaceae bacterium | reverse complement strand
CAACGCGGCGCACCGCGCCGCGAGGCAATCACGCCCGGCAACTGGTTGCCGGGCCGGTGTTCGGTTCAACCATGACAATGCAGTCGCGACGCCAATGAACAACAAACCGCAGTGTTCAACGCGGCGCACCGCGCCGGCAGACAGTTACCTGCCGGGAAAAGGCCGGTAACCACCGGGGAAGCCCCATGCTCATCAACCTGTTCCTGACCCTCCGCAAATACAAGGTGCCGGTCACCATCCGGGAACTCATGGACCTTCTGGCGGCGCTGAAGCACCGCATGGTCTATGCCAACATGGACGATTTCTACCTCCTCACCCGCACCTGCCTGGTCAAGGACGAAAAGAACTACGACAAGTTCGACCGTGCCTTCGGCGCCTACTTCAAGGGGCTAGAAGATCTGCACGGCATGCTGGAGTCGCTGATCCCGGACGAGTGGCTGCGCCGCGAATTCGAGAAATCCCTGACCCCGGAAGAACTGAAGAAAATCAACTCCCTGGGTGGCCTGGAGAAACTCATCGAGGCTTTCCGCGAAGCCAGGGAGGAAGCCGAAAAGGCAGCCGCCGAACAGGCCCGGCAGGGGGATGAAGGCGAGCAGGGCGATGACCCGAACCGGCCCGGCAAGAGCGGCCCGGGGGGCGTGGGCAAGGGCAAGAAGAAGAAAGCCCGCAAGGCCTGGGACCAGCGCCAGTACAAGAACCTCGACGACTCGGTGGAACTGGGCACCCGCAACATCAAGCTGGCCCTGCGGCGCCTGCGCAAGTTCGCCCGCACCGGCAAGGAAGAAGAGCTGGACATGGACGGCACCATCCGCTCCACGGCCCACAACGGCGGCCTGCTCGACATCCGCATGCGCCCGGAACGCAAGAACACGGTCAAGGTGCTTTTGTTCCTGGACATTGGCGGGTCCATGGATGCGCACGTCAAGGTCAGCGAAGAACTGTTCTCGGCCACCCGCACCGAGTTCAAGCACATGGAGAGTTACTACTTCCACAACTTCATCTACGAGTCGGTTTGGAAGGACAACCGGCGGCGCATGACCGAGCGCATTCCCACCTGGGAGATTCTCAACAAGTATGCCCACGACTACAAAGTGGTGTTCGTTGGCGACGCCACCATGGCCCCCTACGAAATCACCCACGCGGGCGGCAGTGTCGAGCACTGGAACGAAGAGCCGGGGGCGGTATGGATGAACCGCTTCACCGACGTGTACGACCGCATCGTGTGGATCAATCCGACGCCCCAGGAGACCTGGGAGTACTCGTCTTCCGTGGGTTTGACGCGCAAGCTGATCAATGGCTACATGTACCCGCTCACCGTTCGGGGTCTGGAAGAGGGCATGAACGCCCTGTCCAAGTAACTCAAGCGCTTGTACCTGTTTGCTGTAAGGGCGGCTACAATGCCGCTCGTCGGCGGGGAGCGCCCATGAACAGAATGGCTAGGTTGAAAATCTGGCTGACTATTCTGCCTGCATTGGCTTTGGCGGGCTGTACCGTTCTCGAGCGTCAACATACGACGTTGGAGTCGCTGCGCGATGATGTACGCACGATGGGCGGGGGCCTCGAGTCCGTAGAGGGCTCCGTGGCAGCAGTCGCCGCGCGCGTGCAGCGTTTCGAGCAGTCCGTCGACGCGCGCCTGGATGTCATTGACGCGCAACTGGCGAAACCCGTCAGCCTGCCCGTTCCGGTGTGCCGGATACCGGAACCTCCACCGGCCGAAATCGAGGCGGAGTCCTGCGAAACGCCCGTTGCGGTGGCGCCCGAACCCGGCGCCGACAAGATAACGGTCGGGTCCACCGAGATGATTCTCATCACTCCCCCCGGCATCGCGGTTGCCGCCCGCATCGACACCGGCGCCGACTCCAACTCATTGAGCGCGACCAACCTCATTTATTTCGAGCGCGACGGCGACGACTGGGTGCGCTTCGACATCGAGGTCGAATCCGGAACTCATACCCTGGAGCGTCGGGTGCGGCGCCATGTGCGGGTCGTTCAGCAGTCCGACGCCGGCGGCACCAGGCGCCCGGTGGTGGTGGTGCGCGTGCAGTTGGGAGAAATATTCGGCTCCTTCGAATTCAACCTCTCGGACCGCACGCACCTCAAACACCCGGTCATTCTCGGCCGCAAGTTCCTGATGGATACCATGGTGGTGGACGTTTCCCGGCAGTTCGTGCAGCCGCTGCCGGGTGGCGAAGGCTGACAGGCCGGCCATGGAACGCTGGTCATACGTTCTCGCGTCGGTGTTGCTGGCCGCCGCGGGGATTGGCGTGGCCGCCTACCGCTACGTCGACACCGGCCTGCCGCTGCTGCCCGACGAGGAACGCGTGGTCTGGCAGATCGAAGCCCGTATCGAGTTCCTGGCATCCGATGCGCCCGCCGAAGTGCTGCTGACCCTGCCGCCGGAGCAGGACGGCTTTTCGGTACTCACCGAAACCGGGGCTTCGCCGGGGTTCGGGTTTACCGTTGATCAGTCCGGCCCCCAGCGCCGGGCGCACTGGACCAAGCGGCATGCCACAGGCGAGCAGATCCTGTTCTACCAGACTGACCTCATCGCCGACCCGCAGCACCGCGTGTCGCCGACACCGCCCGGCCGGGTGCGCCCGCCGTCATTCGTCGGCCCCTACGCGACCGCCGCGGTGGAAGTGCTCAACGACCTGCTGCCCAAGTCGACCAATGCCAGAACCCTCGCCGATCAGCTCGTGCAGGCCATCAATACCCGGCCCCTGAGCCAGAACCTGAGCCTGCTGCTACAGGGGCACGAGCGTGCCGACCTGGTGAGTTCCCTGCTCAATCAGGCCGGCATCGCAGCGCGTACGGTGAAGGCGCTGCGCCTGGAGGACGGGCGCCGCTATCAGCGCCTCGCCGACTATGTGCAGGTCTGGCAGGACGATGCCTGGCACCTCTACGACCTGGTGCCGGGCGGCATTGACGACACCAGCCAGTTGCTGTTGTGGCAGACCGGCACCCCATCGGTGTTTGACGTTGTGGGCGGAACGCGCAGCCGCGTGCGCTTTTCGATGACCAGCCAGATTCGCTCGGCGCTCGGCCTGTCGAGGCTCCGCGACAGCCCCTTCGACCTGTCGCTGCACGATCTGCCCATTGCCGAGCAGGGCATGTTCAAGCTCATCATGACACTGCCCATCGGCGCCCTGGTGGTGGTGTTCATGCGGCTGGTGGTCGGCGTGCGCACCGCCGGCACCTTCATGCCGATGCTCATCGCACTGTCGTTTCTGCAGACCGAACTGCTGGCCGGGATGGTGGGGCTGGTGCTGGTGGTCGGCGCCGCGCTGCTGCTGCGCTCATACCTTTCGGCGCTCAACCTGCTGCTGGTGGCGCGAATCGCCACGTTGGTGGTGGTGGTGATCGCGCTGGTCACGGTGCTGGCCGTGGTCAGCTACCGGCTGGGCCTGATCAGCGGCCTGGCAATCACCTTCTTTCCCATGGTCATCCTGGCGTGGACGGTGGAGCGCATGTCCATTCTCTGGGAAGAGGAGGGGGCGGGCGAGGCCGTTCTGCAGGGCGCCGGCAGCCTGTTCGTGGCCGTGTGCGCCTACCTGGTGATGAACCTGCCGGTGGCCCGCCACCTGTCCTTCAACTATCCCGAACTGCACCTGTGCGTGCTGGCTGCTATTTTGCTGCTTGGCCGCTACACCGGGTATCGGCTGCTCGAGTTGCACCGCTTCCGGCCATTGGCGAAAGAGTCCCCGTGAACTGGCTGGCCCCAGCGTCGAGCCTGCGCCAGCGGGGCGTCATGGGCCTCAACCGGCGCAACCTCGACTATGTAAGCGGTTACAACGATCGCAAGGCCTATCCGTTGGTGGACAACAAGCTGCGCACCAAGCAACTGGCCGCCACGGCGGGCATTCCCACCCCAGAACTGATACACGACCTTGCCCGCCAATACGAGGTCGAGGCGGTACGGGCGCAACTGGACGGGTTGGACGAATTCGTCATCAAGCCCGCCCAGGGCAGCGGTGGCCGCGGCATCCTGGTGATTGCCGGGCGGGACGGTGACGACTTCGTCAAGAGCAACGGCGAGAAGGTGGGTATCCGCCAGGTCAAGCGGTTGTTGACCAACATAATCAGTGGGCTGTATTCCCTGGGCGGCCGCATGGACTCGGCGATCATCGAGTCGCTGGTAAAGGCGCATCCCATGTTCGCTTCGATCAGCGTGGGCGGCGTGCCGGACATCCGGGTAATCGTCTTCCAGGGCTACCCGGTGATGGCCATGCTGCGCCTGGGAACGCGGGCCTCCGATGGCCGGGCCAATCTGCATCAGGGTGCAGTCGGGGTAGGGCTCGACATCCGCAACGGACAGAGCGTCGGTGCCGTACAGAACGACCGCGCCATCACCCATCATCCGGACACCGGAGATCTGCTGGATGGCATCGTCATCCCGGATTGGCCGGAACTGCTGCGCATGGCCAGCCGCTGTTTCGACGTGACCAACCTGGGCTATCTGGGTTGCGACATCGTGATCGACGGGCAGGCCGGGCCGCTGCTGCTGGAAATGAACGCCCGCCCCGGCCTTGCCATCCAGATCGCCAACGGCACCGGCCTGGACAGTCGGCTGCAGGTGGTGCTGGAGCGGCAATCCTTTGCGCCGACCGTGGAAGAGCGGGTAGCCTTCGCCCTTGCCGGACTCGGCGGGGCAGCCGGCTGACCTAGGAGCCTGCGCCGTAGGAAGTCGCGAAAGCGAAAATTCGCTATCGCCGCC
>CAZUGZ010000074.1:0-4731 GCA_964620555.1 uncultured Alteromonadaceae bacterium | reverse complement strand
GCCCGATTTCGATGGGTGTCCCGGATTGATTTATGGGTGTCCCCGATTGGGGATTCCGATTTCTATGGGTGTCCCCGATTGGGGGGCCCGATTTCGATGGGTGTCCCGGATTGATTTATGGGTGTCCCCGATTGGGGATTGGGGATTTCGATGGGTGTCCCGGATTGATTTATGGGTGTCCCCGATTGGGGATTGGGGATTTCGATGGGTGTCCCCGTTTGTCTCCCCGTTCGTCCGCCGTTGGTCCGGCTACCCTTCCCGCAACGCCTGCAAACTCCTGACATAGGGCGCGCGAGTCAGCCAGAAAAACGTTGCAGCCAGGCTGAAGGCGGCGGTTGGCACGATCAACAGCGAGTAGCGGACCGCGGCCGGATCACCGAACACGTAGTCGGTGACCAGCGCAACGGCAGTGGGGCCAAAGCCGATTCCCGCCAGGCTGATCACAAAGAAATAGATTGCCGTGGCCTGCCCCCGTAGCCGATTGGGCATGATGTCGAGCAGTGCCGCCGCGGCGCAACCGATCACCATGAACCCGCCGGCAATATTCAGCATCAAAAGCGGCACCAGCCCGGCCAGGCTATCCTGCAGCGGATACAGCAACGCGCCCACCGCACCGCTGATCATCGCCAGCACGGCAACGTTCAGGCGCCCCGCGACCTGGCCGCGACGCACCAGCGCATCCCCGACCCAGCCGCCGCCCAGCACTCCCACCGTACCCGCGACCAGTATCGAGAGGCCGATGACGAGACCGACTTCCCCGGCCGTCCAGCCATGGGTTCGAATCAGCATCACCGGGGCCCAGGACATGATGCCGTAGGCTCCCATCGCCGAAAAACTCATTCCCAGGTGGTGACAGGTGACGACCCGGGCGTGTTTCCCGTAGTGCGCCCGCAATTCCCGTAGCGGTATGGAGGTCCTGTGTTCCCTGCTGCCCGCGAGGGAATAGAGATTTCGGTCAGGCTCCCGAATCAACAGCAGCAGTGCGGCCACCAGCAGTCCCGGCAAACCCACGTAGATGAACACCAGTCGCCACGGCGCCAGGGTGCCGATGAAGGGCAACGTTACCGGACCGGCCTGGTTGACCAGGTCAATGGCAATGCCGCCGATGACCAGCGCCAGGCCGGCGCCAATGGACGTTCCGGACGAAAACATACCCAGTGCCAGACCGCGTCTTTCCGGCGGAAACAGATCACTGATCATCGAATAGGCGGCCGGCGTGAGCGTTGCCTCTCCTATTCCAACGCCGGCACGGGTCAGGAACAGTTGCCAGTACTTGTGGGTCAGCGCCACCGCTGCCGTCATCAGGCTCCACAGCGTGATGCCCACCGCAATGATTTTGGTGCGGGGCCGGGAATCGACCAGGCGGCCGATAGGAATCCCGGCGATGGTATAGAACAGCGCAAAGGAAATTCCCTGCAACAGGCTGATCCTGACGTCACTGATCTGCAGGTCTTCCTTGATCGGCTCCACCAGCAGACTCAGTATCAAACGGTCGATGAACGAAAACATGTAGGCCAGCGTCAATACGCCCACGGCGAACCAGGCGTAGGAAGCTTTCGGGTACATGTTGTGTTGGCCGCTGGTCACAAACCGGGACACCCATCAAACCGGGACACCCATAAAAACACAAACCGGGACACCCATCAAAAACGACCCCCAATCGGGGACACCCATCGAAATCCACGAAAACCAAAGGCCCGACAGCCTGGGGGTCGCCGGCCACCGCGCCCCCGGACCGTAGTAATCCGTCGCGCTATTGGATAGCATCGACAACTGTTCGCCGCGATGCCGCGCCAACCGTGCCGGCAGGCGATGGGCAAGGTCGAGGTCAGCACGGATCGATGAGGGCAACCCCATGACAAGGAACCGGAAAGCCCCCGTCCGAAGGCTGAAAATTGCGGCGTTTGCGGCTCGGCTGGCCCTGGTTTCCCTGGTCGACCGCACGGTCCTGCGCCGCAGCCGCGACCAGGATGTACTGCAATACGTATTGCGACGCGCACCCGACGGCGACGCCGGCGCGGTGCTGGCCGCCATGGACACCTTCGCCACTCGCAAACGCTGGTTGATGAACATCGGCCCGATCAAGGGTGAGATCCTGCTCGCCGCGCTGCAGCGGGCGGCTGCGGTTTCCGTGCTGGAAATCGGCGCCTATTGTGGTTACTCGGCCACGCTGATCGGCAATTATCTCCGCGCCTGCAACGGCCGGCTCATCTCGATAGAGAAGAATCCCCGCTACGCCGAGGTAGCCCGCCAGGTCACCCGCCATGCCGGTCTGGAGGATATCGTCGAGATCCGCACCGGCACCCTGGAATCACTGCTCGACACCCTCGAAGGGCCCTTCGACGGCGTTCTGCTGGATCACTGGAAGGAAGAGTACCTGCCCGATCTGAAACGCCTCGAAGCCGCCGGGCTGCTGCGCAACGGCTGCGTCGTGGTCGCCGACAACGTGGGCCTTTTTCACCTGCCCGAGTACCTCGACCACGTGCGCAACAGCGGCGCCTACGTCAGCGAGAACACGGAAGCCAGCCTCGAATACCGGCAACACCTGGCGGACGCCGTCGAGGTCTCGGTCTACACCCAACCCGCCGGCTGACCGCCACAACCGTCACGCCGGGCCCGACCCGGCATCCAGTGTCTTTCCGTTGACTGCAGACTCTCAGCTCAAAGCCGCGGCGCGGGAGCGAAAACTCTCGGGTAAGGGTCTGGATTTTCTCGCCTGCAAATCGAAATAGACCGTGGTCGCCTGCATTTTCGCGTGCACGATCTGGCCTTCTTTCGAATACATGGTGTGCTGGCTCCTGACCGAAGAATTTCCGATTGCGACCAGTCCGGACTTCACCAGCAACAGCGTACCGGTGCTGATTTCGTGGATGAAATCGACTTCCACCTTGACATCGGCCCAACCGTGGGAGCCGGCGCTCTCAGCATCGAGGTAGCGTTCCAGAATCCCCAGCAGTTGAAACCCCGCATCGTCGAAAACAGCGTAGATATGGCGCGCATTCATGTGGCCCATCTGGTCACAATACCAAGGATGGGCAACCGCCCTGGCAGTCTCCACTTCCGCCAATTGATTCATGGTCAGGTCTCCGGACAACGGCTATCGCCGTTCAATTTACCACATGGCTCTACCCGGGTATTGCCCTCGACCCCTCAAACCGGGACACCCATCAAAAACCAAACATCCCCACAAACCGGGACACCCATCGAAATCGGCCTCCCCCAATCGGGGACACCCATCAAACCGGGACACCCATCGAAATCGCTCCCCCAATCGAGGACACCCATCGAAATCGCCCCGCCCAATCGGGGACACCCATCGAAATCGCCCCCCCAATCGGGGACACCCATCGAAATCGGCCCCTCCAATCGGGGACACCCATCGAAATCCACGAAAACCACAGCCCCCACAGCCCGGGTGTCGCCGGTCACCGCGCCCCCGGTCCGTAGTAATCCGTTGGGCAATTGGGTAGCATCGCCGACCTGCCCGCGGCGCAAGGTTGGCGCAATTCCCGAGTCGCGCACTCATGGCCCCGGTTGGTTGACGCAAAACGCCCGGCCACCTGTCTCGGGGATTGAGGAGAACGAACATGAACCACCTCCCGGCATCATCCGGGCGTCCCACGCATTGCCCGTCTCCGCTGCCGAAGCGGCGAGGCGCGCGGCCCGCCCCGGCCCCCATTCCCGCCCCGGCCCCCATCCTCGCCCTCGTCTTCGCCCTCGCGCTGCTGCCGGGGGCGCAACAACCCGCGCTGGCCCAGGGTGCAGTGGCGGGTCTGATGGAAGAAGTGCTGATCACCGCGCGCAAGAAGAGCAGCCACGAGGCCGCCCAGGACGTGCCGATTGCAGTGACGGCGCTGAGCGGCGAGCAACTGGAGGCCGCCTACGTTCGCGATCTGCAAAGCCTCAACTTCACCATCCCCAACGTCGCGCTCGACGACGTCGGCTCCTTTCCCGGAACCGCCAACTTCTCGATTCGTGGTCTCGGCATCAACAGTTCCATTCCATCCATCGACCCTACCGTCGGCGTGTTCGTCGACGGCATGTATCTCGGCATCAATTTCGGCGTGGTCTTCGATCTTTTCGACCTGGAGGGCATCGAAGTTCTGCGCGGTCCCCAGGGTCTGCTGTTCGGCCGCAACGTCACCGGTGGCGCCGTACTCATCAGAACGCGCAAACCCACCGACGAGCCGGACCTCCGCTTCAAGGCCTCCCTGGAACAGGGTCTCGAGAAAACGGTGGCTGGCTCCGTCTCGGGCCCACTCGTCCCGGGTGCGCTGAGTGGCCGGATCACGGCCTATTACAACGACGATGAAGGCTGGTTTGAAAACGACTTTGACGGCGCCGGGGTCGGTGCCGAGGAGATACTGCTGGTGCGCCCGAGCCTGACCTGGTCGCCGGCGGACAACGCGGAGATAACGCTACGCTTCGAACGCGGTGAGTCCGAAGGCGATGGCCCGGTGGCACAAAACCGGGCCCTGTTCGAGCGCGACACCTTCGATGTTTCCTACGAACAAATCGGTTTCTTCGATGCACAATGGAACCATGTGATCGCCGAACTCAACTGGGATGTGGCCTTCGGTGACGGCACCATCACCAACCTGTTCGGCTGGCGCGAATACGAATCGGACCTGCTCGGTGACTTCGATTCGACGCCGGCAAATCTGCTCACCGGACAGACAAAGTTTCAACAGGACCAGTTGAGCAATGAGATCCGCTACGCCGGGCGCTTTC
>CAZUGZ010000073.1:0-4812 GCA_964620555.1 uncultured Alteromonadaceae bacterium | reverse complement strand
TGAGTGAGCGCGCCGGTCGCAAGGTGAGACTCAAGACGAGGGTGCGGGAGGCGCGGGCCAAGTGGTTGCAACTTGCCAGGCAGACCGCTGCCCACAACCTGCAGGGGCAGATGGCGGTAAAGCGGGCCGGGTTGGAGCGAACCCGGTCCCTGGGCGAGGCACTGGGATTGGCGGAGACACCGCAACGCATGGAGTGTTTCGATATCAGTCACAGTTCCGGTGAGGCCACCGTGGCCTCCTGTGTGGTGTTTGATGCCGACGGGCCGCGCAAGGCGGATTATCGCCGCTTCAACATTGACGGCATTACTCCCGGAGACGATTACGCAGCCATGCGACAAGCCCTGGCACGGCGCTATCAGCGCCTCACTGCGGAACGGGGCGTCCTTCCCGACCTGTTGATCATCGATGGTGGCAAGGGACAGGTCAGTCAGGCCCTGTCGGTGCTGGAAGAACTGCAGTTGCGCTCGGTGGCAGTGTTGGGAGTGGCCAAGGGCGTATTGCGCAAGGCCGGTTTCGAGACACTGATCCTGGGGGCGAACGGCAGACAATTCAATTTGCCGACGGACCACCCGGGCCTGCATCTGGTACAGTACATCCGCGACGAAGCACATCGCTTTGCCATTACCGGACATCGTGGGCGCCGCGACAGGAAGCGACGAGGTTCGACGTTGGAACAGGTTCCTGGTGTCGGGGCCAAACGCCGCCGCGACCTGCTGCGGCATTTTGGCGGCCTGCAGGGTATCCAGGCCGCCGGCAGGGAGGAGTTGATGAAAGTGAAGGGAATCAATGAAAAGATATCCCGGGCCATTTACGACAATCTGCACAGCAATTGAGATGACGATCCCCAATGGCCTGACCTTGACCCGTATCGGATTGATACCGTTGCTGGTGCTGGTATTTTACTGGCCCTTCGCCCACCACCAATGGTATGCCGCCGGCATCTTCGGGGTGGCGGCCCTCACCGACTGGCTGGACGGCTATTTGGCCCGCCGTTTCGACCAGGGCACTGCCTTTGGCGCGTTTCTGGACCCGGTGGCGGACAAACTGATTGTGGTGACGGCCCTGCTGCTGCTGGTGGAACGGCAGGCCGAGCCGCTATTTACCCTGGCAGCCTGCATCATCATTGGCCGCGAAGTGCTGGTATCGGCGCTGCGGGAGTGGATGGCGCAACTGGGGCGGCGCGACAGCGTGGCGGTTTCCGCGCTCGGCAAGCTGAAGACCCTGGTGCAGATGCTGGCTATCCTGCTGCTGTTGCTGGTGGAACCGGGATCCTCTCCAGAGTGGATCATCACGCTGGCAGAAGTACTGATTGCACTGGCGGCGCTGCTGGCCCTGCACTCCATGGGAATCTATATTCATGCCGCTTTGCGAGTGGTTGAAAAAGAAAAAAATTAGTTTTTTCAGTATGTTGTAAGTTTTATCTTGACAGATTCTAAAGAATGCATAGAATGGCTGTCTGTTCGATCCGCATAGTTCTCCGGGGAACGCAGCAGAAGATTGCCAAACTATGCAGATTGCGAGGGCTGGATGGCAGAGTGGTCATGCAGCGGACTGCAACTCCGTGTACGCCGGTTCGATTCCGACTCCAGCCTCCATTTTCCGGTCTTGCCGGTGGCTCGTGCCCGACGCGCGATGACGACCCGGGGCCCTGCCGCTTTGCCGAATTCAGCCCAACAGACTGCTCACGAATATCAGCAGAATAACGCCGGGACATACGTAGCGTACGTAAGTTGGCCAGACTTTCCAGAACAGGCCGCTTTCGATCCCCGGGGATCCCTTGCGGAGTTCCTGCAAAATACTGTGCCGATGCCATAGCCAGCCGCAGAACAGGCAGTACACGAAGCCCAGCAGCGGCTGTGCGTAGCGGGTGGTCAGGCTGATTACCAGCCCGAACAGCCATTCAAAGTGCAACAGAATGGCCACGCTGACCAGGGCAATCAGTATGCCAATGGTGATCGCGGCCCGCTGGCGCCCGACATCGCGCGATTCGACCACATAGGCCACCGGGACTTCCAGCATGGAGATGGAGGAGGTGAGGGCGGCTATGGTCAGGAGGAAGAAAAAGAGCAGCGCCAGCGGCGGGCCGGTAACGCCCATGGTATCGAACAGGGCGGGCAGGACCGTGAAAATCAGTGTGTCTTCCGAGAGCAGGGTACCGGTGGCTGTGAAAATTTCCACTCCGTTATGGCGCGCCACGTACATGGCCGGCAGCACCAGAAAACCCGCCAGCACGGCGATGGATATGTCCACCAGGGTTACCGCCCCTCCCAGCCTGGGCAGGTTTTCCCGGTCGCTGATATAGGAGCCGTAGACCAGCATGGTGCCTACGCCCAGTGACAGTGAGAAAAACGCGGACCCCAGGGCACGGATAATCAGGTTGGGCGAGAGGACAGCCTGGAAATCCGGCAGCAGGTAGACCTTCAGTCCGTCCAGGGCTCCCTCCAGGGTCAGCACATAGCCCACCAGGAATACCAGGCTCAACAGCAACAGGGGCATCAAGCGGCGCGACCAGCGTTCGATGCCCTCGGAGACGCCGCTTTGGACGATGCGCACGGTCAGGGCCATGAATAGACCGGTGAACAGCAAATTGCGCGACAGCGAAAATTCCACCAGCCAGTTTGCCAACGCCCCGGCTCCAACCAGTTGCGCCACAGCCGCCAGGGCATGGGCCATCATCCAGCCCGCCACGATGACGTAAAAGCTGAGAATCAGACTGGCGACGATGAAGCCGACCACCCCGGTGCCGGTACCCAGGCGGCGGCTGTTGGCCCCCGGCGCAATCCCCTGCAATGCCTGCACCGCGTTGGCGTGCGCGTGGCGACCAATAACCAGTTCCGCCATCAGCGCCGGGTAGGCCAGGGCAAAGGCCAGAATCAGGTACACCAGCAGAAAGGCGCCACCACCGTTACCGGCAGCCTGGGTTGGGAATCCCCAGATATTGCCCAGACCGACCGCGCTCCCCGCCGCAGCCGCGATAAATCCAAGGCGTGAGCTGAATTCTCCGCGAGTGCCGGCCATGGTCAGGTTTCCTCGCCCCGGGTTTCGGGTAGTACCAAGCGTCTCATGCTACCATGGCGCGCCTCCACTGGTTGAGCAGCACGCCGCCCGGGTGGTGGAATTGGTAGACACAGGAGACTTAAAATCTCCCGGCCATTGCGGCTGTGCCGGTTCGATTCCGGCCCCGGGCACCAATCACTTTTCGGCGGGAGACTCTTCGACGCGCAAGTCTTCAAGGACTGCCAATAACGCTATATAGGTTCTATACTACAACAAACCATTTTTTGACACTTGAGGGAGCATCATGAACAAATTGAAAATGTCTTTTTCTGACGTATTGGTTTCAATTCTTGCGATTCTTTCATTCAGTTTTGTGCCAAAAATCGTTACTGCAGCCGAGCTTGAAGAAATTATAGTGACAGCTCGAAAGGTCGAGGAAAGTTTACAGGATGTCCCTGTCACCGTTTCCGCCCTTAGCGCCAAAACCATAGAGCAGTACGGTATTGACGACTCCGCTGAACTCGCGAATATGGTACCAAACCTGATTGTCGCCAAGGGCAGTTCAGGAGGCAATGCGAGCATACGCTTGAGAGGGATCGGTTCCAGTGCTATCAGCGCTGCATTTGATAGTGCGGTTGCCTTCAATGTTGACGGCATCCAATTGAATTCTGCACGCTTCATGCACCAAGGCTTTTTTGACATGGAGCAAATCGAATTATTAAAAGGCCCGCAAAGTCTCTATTTCGGTAAAAGCGCCTCGGCCGGCGTGTTGACATTAAATTCCAAAAATCCTGGTGATGAATTCGAGGCGGGTCTGACCGGCTCATATGAATTTGAGGAAGAAGGGATAAAATTTGATGCATTTGTCTCCGGCCCCTTGACCGAGACACTCGGGGCACGGTTGGCGGTACGCTGGACTGAAGTGGATGAAATCGTTAAAAACAATGCTGGACCGGGGCTAATTGGTGGACTGGCGGCAGCCCCGCCGTTTCTGGGTCCGCAAGCATCAGGTCCAACGAATACGTCACTTGGGGAGGAGAGTATCGATGTACGATTGACACTGGATTGGCAGCCGACTGATGACTTTCATGCCAACCTCAAAGTTTTGCACAGTGAATATGAAAACGACGGACCAAACATGATGACTGATATTCTCTGTACGAACGCCACTCCCCAGGATACATTTCTGGCATTTGTTCCCGGATTAACTTTTCCAGTCGACCTTGACTGTGATCCCCTCGATGGTGTGATTCAGCAAGGCGACTTGCCGGATATCGAAGCCAGCGGCGCCGAGTCCATTCCGGGTGCGCCATTTAATAACGGTGTACCCTACTTCGAATCGAACGTCACCTTTATCTCATTAAATCTTGGTTATGACATTAACGAATACCTGAGCCTGACCTCCATCACCGGCTGGGTCGATATGGAAGGTCCCTCCCTGACTGGTTCCGGTTTGACTAATATCAATACACCGTGGGGGCATGCACAGAATGAGCGCGAAAATTTCTCACAGGAACTGCGTCTGGACGGACAATTCGGTGACAACATTGATTTTACCATTGGTGGCTACTATCAAAACCGGACCATCTTATTCGATACCTATCAGGGCGTAGAATCGGTGTCTGTCGTGTTGGGGCTTGATCCCGCTACCGGTAATAGTTCCACCTACCGTAAAGTCCATGACACGGAAGCAGACGCCTGGTCTGCTTTTGTGAGTGTGAGTTACCGGCCGATTGAGATGGTCGAGATCACCGCCGGTGCCCGCTACAGCAACGAGGAGCATGACGGCACAATAAGTGTCCCCTACGTACATGG
>CAZUGZ010000072.1:0-5082 GCA_964620555.1 uncultured Alteromonadaceae bacterium | reverse complement strand
AATCAGGTGTTCACGTTCAGCAGGAATGGCTGTTCAGCTTCGCAGGAATACGCAATCGGGGTTGAGCTTAGGAGAATGGATCAATGTACGACCCAAATTCAGTCTTACAGGCTGTTGACGAAAATTTAGTTCCAGTAATGTCACTTTGTGGTATTGCGCTAGTCGGCAATTACATCTACTGGATAGAGAATCTCCGAACCGGGTTTAAAAATGGTGTCCATTCTATGCCGATTGGTTGCCTGTTTTTTTTCTTGCCTCACGATGTAACCTTTCTCGCTTACTTCCATAAGTGGTTCTATGAGTATGGTCATTGGTTCCCCAAACTCTGGTGGGCAGGACTGTGCGTAACGGTACTCATGGAATTCATATTTCTTTACATGATATTGAGGTACGCCCGTAAAGAAATTATGCCTGAGATCTCGCAATTGGTTTTTTCCGTTACTATCCTCGGCGGACTTGCTGCAGTAGGGGTGGCCTGGCTGGTGGTAAAGTCCGCTATGAACGACGAATTTTTTCTGATCATCTTCGGCATCACTATTTTTTGGTGTGGCCCGTTTACCTTTGCCATGATGACTTTGCGAAAATCTGCTGTCGGGCAGCCGATCTCGGCTTGGCTGGGGTATACGCTCATGCCCATTTGCTACTGGTCGGCACTGACGCTGCTGGATCCCTACTTTCGCTCACCACTGTGGGTATCCTTGGGCATAGTTGCTTTTTCATTTGGTGTCGTAAATCTGTTGTACATTCGACGACTCACCACGAACGACTTAACGTTTAAAAGCGTTTAGCTTTCTATTACTGAGTCAGGATAGAGAATATTCTATGAGTCAATCTGCTGCAGAAATGTTCGAAAGCGTCAAGGCGCTGTACGAAGAAGAAGTTAACGCACAAAAAGTGGTAACCAGTAGGGAAGAGTTGCCCATAGCCTATGAGCTGATCAGCGATGCGTGGCTAACCGATGCCATATGCAAGGATTACCCGGGGGCCGAAGTCACAGGCCATTCCCTGGATAAGCCTGACGAGGGTGTTACCAACCGTCGTCGTATCTACCTTACCTATAACCAGGTGGGTCAGAACCAGGGGTTGCCCGCCAGCGTATTTTGTAAAGCCACCCAGACTTTAGAGAGCCGGTTTATTATCGGCCTAAATGGCGGTGCCGAAGGGGAGGTTACCTTCTACAACAATATACGCCCAATTCTGGACATTGAGGCACCAGTCAGCCTTTTCGCCAATGCAGACCCGAACTCCAAAAATTCCATATTGTTGTTGAGGGACATGGAAGATGATGTAGAGTTTGGCCGACATGACCTGGCAATCACGCTGGATAACGCCAAAAGCCAAATGACGCTGCTGGCCAAAATGCATGGCAACTATTACGAAAGTGAAGAGCTAGACAGTACCCTGGACTGTTATGGCACGATGGAGCAGTTTTTTACGCTGACCTCCAGCGCAGTGAGCTGGGGAGACGCCTGCAAGCGTGGTTTTAAAGTGGCACAAAGCTGTATCCCTGAAAAGTTATTTGCACGGGCTGAAGAAATCTGGCCTGCCACAGAGCGCTCGTTCCTGCTGCATGGATCGCTGCCAAGAACCCTGGTTCACAATGACCCACACCTGAAAAACTGGTATATCGCCGGTAACGGTGAGATGGGATTGAATGACTGGCAGACCTGTGTCAAAGGGCACTGGAGCCGGGACGTAGCCTATACGCTGGTGACCTCTCTCACCATTGAAGACCGACGAGCCTGGGAAAAGGAACTGCTTCAGTATTACCTGGACAAGTTATCGGAGTCAGGCGCTCCTTCGGTGTCCTTTGAAGAAGCCTTTTTGCTCTATCGTAAAAACCTGCTGAATGCGCTGGCTATGTGGACAGGCACTATAGCACCGGCAGAAGATGCGCCGGAAATGCAGCCTCAGGATTCCTGCATTGAGTTCATCAGCAGAATCAGTCATGCCTGTGATGACCTGGATGCATTGGATAGTATTTTGTTTTAGATGAGTTATGGTGATACGGCGCCACTGCACAGACCCTGATGATGCGAACTCCCGCGGGGGACCGAGCCCTCTGTCTACTCGGTCTGCGCCTTGCGCCGCAACACTGAGTAGGGGCCGATTCTGCGGGTTTCCCGGTAGTTGTCCTCGATCCAGATCTCCAGGGGGGAAACTTCCGCTCCGCCGTAGCGCCTGCGGTTCATGATGACCACCGGCTTGCCTGCCTGCTCCAGCCCTTCTCGAACACTGGCCTGTTGCTGCTCAGACAGGAACCGCAGGGAGAGACCGAACAACAGGGGTGCCGGAGGGCTCGCCTCGCTCCACGAATACAGGCTGTTAAAGCCGGAGTTGGCCAGAGCCACATCAGACCGGTTGTACTCCTCCACCAGGCTGCGCATCTGCCGGACCCGCGATTCAGATAGTCGCAGGCTGCCGGTACCAGGCAAGTCCAGCGGTTGCAGAGTCGCATACTCGGACTGCAGAACCACGGCCTTCCACGCCAGCACTATTGCCAGCAACAATACCGCGACCTGCCCCACGGGAACTACGGTGGCCGGTGGCAGCCTTTCACGCAGTTGCCGCGCCAGTGCAATTGCCGCCAGCGGAATCAGGAAGACCGTAGCGAAATAAAGCTGGCTGCCGGGAATCGGGTAGACCAACATGGGGAAAGTCGCCGCGATTGCCGCCAGCAGCGCCAGCGACAGGGACCTCTCGCCCGGGTACAAGACTACCCAGGCCCACGGGGCGGCCCAGCCCAACATACTGTGGGCCCTCTGCGGATCATCCAGCAATACCGCGTAAGCAACTGCGGACAGAAAGTAGAGCCGGACGGGCAATAGCCAAGAAGACGCATCGGGATGATCCTGGCGCGCCACCAGCAGGGCAACCAGTGGGGACAGCATAGCGCCACCAAGCTGGTAGACGCTGTAATCCCTGAAGAAGTGGTAGAAGTCCGCCTGACTCTCCGCGTGTTGCAGCAAACCGCCGAGAATATCCAGCGGGGGCGCACCCCGTAACCAGCCGTGGAGAAACAGCGCGGAAATGGTCAGTACCAACCCTGCGGCCAGAGCCGCCAATTGCCCGTTAGCAAGCAGCGGCAACTGTGCTTGCCGAACCAGCGTCAATGTCATGGCGGCCAAGGTAAAACCGCAGATGAGGGCTTGTTCCCAGCTCTGCTCGGAATTCAGTAACGGTGCCATCAGCAGCAGTGGGAGCGGCAACACCAACAGTGGCAGCCAGCGCTGGAACCAACCGGCGTCCCGGGAAAATGGCAGGCATGGAACCAGCACCAGCGACAAGGCGAGCAGCGCAAAGGCGCCCGCGTTGAGTTTCGTTTGCAACACCCAGGCCAGCAGCAGGCCGACCAGAAACCAGGGCCAGCGCGCAGCCAGGGCCAACGGGAAACTGAGCAGCAATGGCATCATCAGCACCAGCAGGCTGATCATGCCCTGGGGATGACCCGGTTCTTTGGCGATGGCGGTGCAAAACAGGAAAGCGAGTACCGCGGCCACCAGGGAACATTCCGTACCCCCACCCCAACGCCACACCAGCAGGCCGCACAACAGGGCAATGCCAAGCCAACTGCCCAGTGCCAGCAGGCGCAGCCAGTGAGTATTCAGTGGAATCCCGAGCAGTGCGTGCACTAACTCGGTCGTCGCCCCGTAGGCAGGTCCAAAGGGCCAGCTCATTGCCGTGTACAGAGGCTCGCCCGCCAATACCCGTTGGCTGGCGCGAAGAAAGAGCCCCTCGTCGTCCCAGGGCATAAAGCTGGAAAAAAGCGTGTAGTAACCGCAGGCCACTACCAACAGTGCAATTACGAGGGTCAGCATGACCCTGATCAGGTGTGGAGCGGCTATCCGCAAAGGTCGGAGTCCTGAACGATTGGTGTCTGTGTAATAAAGTGCATCTTACCCCACCGGGAGATCATCTGGAGGACGATGGCGGCAAGTTTCGTGAACATCAACACTCCCGCCGATCTGGAAAAATTCCGGCGTCTGGCGGGAGCCGGGTAGTCGGGATTTCAGTTTCCCCGCGACCGCATGCTACGCGGCCATCGTTCGGACGCCATAGAGCGGGATGGACGCGTCTCTGGTTACGACGATCAGTCCCTCCACCTGGGCTTGGGCGACGAGCATCCGGTCGATCGGGTCGCGATGGTGCAGCGGGAGCCCTCCCGCCTGTTCGGCGTGACGGAAGGACAACGGCAAATGGGCGAATCCTTCTTCTTCGATCAGCGCGGCGAGATTTTCAGGCGCGGTAATTCGCCCCTTGGCCCGCTTAGCGGAGATTTCCCATCCGCTGACCGCGCTCACAAAGACATCGTTTGCCGGATTGGCGATTGCGGCCCGCGCGCCCTCGGCCAGTTTGGGAACATCGCCCAGCCACCAGAGGAGTGCGTGGGTGTCCAGCAACAGCCGGCTCATCGTCAGTCCTCGTCCGGGAAAATCTTCGAGTTTTCCATGGCCTCGATGAGTTCCTCGTCCTCGTCGTCGAAATCATCGGACATCCAGATCTGCCCCTTCAGTCGACCGGGTATCCGTTCTTGCAGGCGCTCGCGAAACGGCAATAACCGCAGCCATGGCACACCCGCCTTGCAGATCACGACCTCTTCGCCCTGGTGAACCAGTTCGGCCAGACGGGAGAGTTGCGACTTCGCCTCGTGCATGTTGACGTTCATTCGGATTCTCTTCTAGCTAAGTTGAACTAAGTTTATTCCTCCTTGAGTAAATGTCAACAGGTGTGCACGATCTTCGGTCTCGACCCGAGAAGGCGTTGTTTTCATAGAGTTGACTATGTGTGTTGAGGCTATTTAGTCGTTCGCCATTTGCGAACTATTTTCTGTTGTAAACAAATAAATGTGTCCGGGCCGCCTGCGCCTGCGTCAAACGACGTTCCGTCCACATCGAATACGTATCCTCGAACAACATCAGCCTCCGATCCTCTCTCCGTTTTGCCAAGCCCATACAGCCTCCCGATTCCACTCCAGATCGGAAACTGTACGACCGGACACTTCGTGTGTTCTAAAACCGGACACTTTATTTGATGGAATGGTCCGCCCCGTTTCACTCGCAAGGCCTCGAAGGCCACAATGAG
>CAZUGZ010000071.1:0-5484 GCA_964620555.1 uncultured Alteromonadaceae bacterium | reverse complement strand
GATCTTCGCCTTCATGGTGCCGGCCATTTTCATCTCCCTGATGATGACCGGCAATCCGGTGCCCCAGCTCGGCTTTGGCAGCACCCTCACCCAGGCCCCGGATACCTACCTGCTGGACCGGCTCGACCAACTCTCCACCGAACTGGGATTTTCCGCCTATACCGCGGGCCGCAAATCCACCTTTGACGTGTTCTGCATCACCGCGGCGCTGATGGCGGGCACCGCCGGACTGCCCCATGTCATCGTGCGCTTTTTCACCGTCCCCAGGGTTCGCGATGCCCGCCTCTCCGCCGGCTACGCCCTGGTATTCATCGCCATTCTCTACACCACGGCCCCCGCGGTGGCCTCCTTCGTGCGGGTCAACGTCATCGAAACCATGAATGAAACCCACTACCGCGACATGCCCCGCTGGTTCAACAACTGGGAGGACAGCGGCCTGATCGCCTGGCGGGACAAAAACGCGGACGGCCGCATCCAATACCGCGCCGGCGACGCCCTGGTCGGCGCCCGGCCCGACTACGCAGCGGACCGGGGCGCCCACGGCCAGCGCCTGCTCAACAATGCCGCCACCGGCAACGACAACGAAGTCTACATGGACCGGGACATCATGGTGCTGGCCAATCCCGAGATCGGCGGCCTGCCCAACTGGGTCATCGCACTGGTTGCCGCCGGCGGCCTGGCCGCCGCCCTGTCTACCGCCGCGGGCCTGCTGCTGGTCATCTCCAGTGCCATCTCCCACGACCTGCTGAAACAGATCTTCATGCCCCACATCAACGACCGCCAGGAACTGCTCTACGCCCGGCTGGCGGCGGCGGTCGCGATTTGCGTGGCCGGCCTGTTCGGCATCTACCCACCGGCCTTTGTCGCCCAGGTGGTGGCCTTCGCCTTTGGCCTGGCCGCCGCCTCTTTCTTTCCGGTCATTCTGCTGGGCATTTTCTACCGCCGCATGAACCGCGAGGGCGCCATCGCCGGAATGCTCAGCGGCCTGACGTTCACCTTCGCCTACATCGTCTATTTCAAGTTCGTCAATCCGGCGGCGAACAGTCCGCAGCACTGGTGGCTGGGGGTATCGCCGGAGGGCATCGGCTTCCTGGGCAGTCTGATCAACTTCATGGTCGCTTTGAGCGTCTGCCATTGCACCAAACCGCCGCCGGAGCGGGTGCGCCGGCTGGTGGACGGGATTCGCATCCCCGTCAGGCTGGCCCCTCCCCCGGGCTGAGGGTTGCCCGCCGACCCCGCAGGCGGCGAGGCTATCTTTCCGGCACCGGCTTTTGCATACTTCGCCCACGTTCAAAACCGCGTCAGGAAGTGCGAGTTGGAAGACACCAGACCGACCCCGCTGGTGGAAGACCTGGAAGGTACCCGCCACAAACTCGGCGAGTGGTTCAGTCGCCGCCAGGGCACTGAAGTCAGCGTATCGGAGTTGAACATTCCCGCGGCGACGGGCATGTCCAATGTCACCCTGCTGTTCGACATACACTGGCGGGAAGACGGCCAGGCCCGCAGCGAGAGCTGCGTGGGCCGCCTGCAGCCGGAAATCGAACGTCCGGTGTTTCCGAGCTACGACCTCAGCCTGCAGTACCGCATCATGGAATCCCTCGGCGAGCAGACCGACATCCCGGTGCCGGCGATGCGCGGTCTGGAACTGGACACCTCTCTGCTCGGCGTGCCCTTCTACGTGATGAAAAAGACCGAGGGCCGTATCCCCACCGATATGCCGCCCTACAACATGGATGGCTGGATGCTGCACGAAACCACCCCGGAGCAGCGGCAGAGCCTCTGGAACGCAGGCGTCGATACCATGGGACGGTTCCACCTGCTGGACCACGAGGCGCTGGGCTTTGGCGACCTGAACCAGCCCCGACGGGGGGAGACCCCACTGCAACAACAGCTACGCTACTGGCGCGACTACCTGGAATGGGGGATGGAGGGACGCGGCCACGTCATTTGCGAACAGGCCCTGCAATGGCTGGAGGCCAACCAGCCCGAGGACGAGATTACCCGGCTGTGCTGGGGCGATGCCCGCATCGGCAACCTGATCTTTGACCGGGACTGCACCCGGGTCGAGGCCATGCTGGACTGGGAGATGGCGGTGCTCGGCAGTCCCCAGCAGGACCTGGCCTGGTACTGTTTCGTCGACGCCACCTTTGCCGATGGCCTGGGCGTGCCGCGCCTTCCGGGGCTGCCCGGGTACCGGGACACGGTGGAGCGCTGGCAGCAGGTGACCGGCTACGCGGCGGATGATTTCGATTACTACCGGGTCTTCGCCGGTATGCGCTACGGCCTGATACTGTCCAGAATCATGGTGGCGCAGTCCCAGGAGGACGAGGTGCAGGGCAATTTTGTGGTCATGCTGCTGGACCGGACCCTGAACGAACTGGCCTGAGGGTACCCCTTGACATCCACTTTGCAGCGACGCCTCAGTGAACTCGAAGATGCAGCGGGCCTGCGCCTGCTGGCCGGCATCCGGCGCGGCGTGGAAAAGGAGAGTCTGCGGGTCGACGCCGACGGCGGGCTGGCCCAGAGTCCGCACCCCCGCGCACTGGGTTCCGCCCTCACCAACCAATACGTCACCACCGATTTCTCCGAGGCGCTGCTGGAATTCATCACCCCGGTGGACACCAGCATCGACCGCTGCCTGGCAACGCTGGACGAGATTCATCGCTTCTGTTATGCCCATCTGGACAGCGAGATGCTGTGGAGCGCCAGCATGCCGGGGGCGCTGGCCGGAGACGCCGCGGTGCCGGTGGCGCAGTACGGCAGTTCCAATGTCGGCCGCATGAAGCGGGTCTACCGCCATGGCCTCAGCCTCCGTTACGGCAGTCTCATGCAGGCCATTGCCGGCATTCACTACAATTTCTCCCTGCCCACCGCCTTCTGGCCGCGGGCCCACGCCGCCGAAGCCGACGGCCAGGGGCTGACCGATTACATTACCGGCCGCTACCTGGGCCTGGTTCGCAACTTCCAGCGCCGTTCCTGGCTGTTGCTGTACCTGTTCGGGGCCTCACCCGCGGTGTGCGAAAGCTTTATCCGCGACCATCCGCAACACAGTCTGCAGGCCTTCGACGCCGCGGGCCGCAGCTGGCACCGGCCCCATGGCACCTCGTTGCGCATGGGTGATCTGGGTTACCAGAGCAAGGCACAGCGGGGACTGGATATCTGTTACAACCGGCTGGACAGCTACATCGAGGCACTGCACGCCGCCATAACCCGGCCACACCTGGACTACGCGGCCGCCGGAGTGGGTGAGGGACACAGTCGCCAGCTCAATACCAGCCTGCTGCAGATAGAAAACGAGTTCTACAGCCCCATTCGCCCCAAGCGGGTCACCCGCTCCGGCGAGATTCCCCTCGGCGCACTGCGTAAATCCGGTATCGAGTACGTCGAGGTGCGCTGCGTGGATGTCAATCCGTTCCTGCCGTTGGGCATCGACGCGCGGCAGATACGCTTTCTGGATTGCTTCCTGCTGTACTGCCTGTTGCAGGACAGCCCCGCCTGCGACGACGCGGAACAGGTGCGCATGGCGGAAAACCAGCAACGGGTGGTGAATCGGGGCCGCGAGCCCGGGCTGCGACTGCAGACCGCCGGCGGCGAACGCGGCCTGCACGACCTGGCCGCCCATCTGCTGTCGGATTTGCAGGCGGTGGCCCAACTGCTGGACCGGGCCCATGGCGGCTCGGGCTACGTTCAGAGTCTCGCCGGGCAGGACAGGAAACTCGACCAGGTCGAGCTCACGCCTTCTGCCCGCTACCTCGCCGAGATGGGTCAACGGGAGTTGTCCCACCCCGGGTTGGCGCTGGAATACAGCCGAAAATGGGCCGAACATTTCCGCCAGCGGCCACTGGACGCCGAGCGCAGTCGACACTACAGCACCGCCTCTGCGCACTCCCTGCAACGCCAGGCGCAGGTGGAAGCCGGGGACGAGGTCGATTTCGAGACCTACCTGCAGCGCTACTACGCGCAGTACGACGAGCTGGTGTAGGGGGTGGTCCTGCGCCCTGAATCAGGGGTTGTATTGCAGAGGGCTTGCGGTAAATGAGCCCGCGATGGTTTATCCTGCATCACGTGACGCAGCTTGCTGAAGTGAACTCACGCGCACCCGATACATAGGCAGCACGACATGGTCTCCCTGCCCACGGCCCGACAACTGAACCTGTTGCAACTGCTGTTGTGCGTGGCAGCCATGGGCGCGGTCTACTACCTGGACGGGGTGCTGGGCCTGCAACCCTGTCCCCTGTGCATGACCCAGCGGCTGTTCCTGCTGCTGATCGGCCTGGTCTGTGTGGCGGCGCTGCTGCACCGCCCCGGGGCCGCCGGGCGGCGCGGCTACGCGCTGCTGGCGATACTGTTCTCAGCCGCCGGTGGGGCGGTGGCGGGACGCCACGTGTGGCTGCAGTACCTGCCGGCGGACCAGGTTCCGGCCTGCGGCCCCAGCCTCGGTTACATGCTCGACACCCTGCCCTTCAGCGAAACCCTGAAACTGGTGATGCTGGGCGACGGCAACTGCGCGCAGGTGACGTGGCAACTGTTCGGCTTGAGTATTCCCGAGCTGTCCCTGCTGCTGTTCGGCACCCTGCTGGCCATCAACCTGTGGCAGTCAGTGCGCGGCTGAGGCTGCCTACGACGGCTTTCGACCCCTGCCGGCGGCGGTGCGCAGACGTAGCGCATTGAGCTTGATGAAGCCCTCGGCATCGGCCTGATCGAAGGCGCCCCGGTCCTCTTCAAAGGTGGCGACGCGCTGGTCAAACAGGCTGTCGGCGGATTTTCGTCCCACCACCGAGACATTGCCCTTGTACAGCTTGACGCGCACGCTGCCATTGACCACCGCCTGGGACTGGTCGATGGCCGTTTGCAGCAGTTGCCGCTCCGGCGACCACCAGTAGCCGTTGTAAACCAGGCTGGCGTAGCGCGGCATCAGTTCGTCCTTGAGGTGCGCCACCTCCCGGTCCAGGGTCAGGGATTCCATGGCGCGGTGGGCGCGCAGCATGATGCTGCCGCCGGGCGTTTCATAACAACCCCGGGACTTCATTCCGACGTAGCGGTTCTCGACCAGGTCGAGGCGCCCGATTCCGTTGGCGCCACCCAGTTCATTGAGCCGGGTCAGTACCCCGGCGGGACTCAGCGCCCGCCCATCCACAGCGACGATATCTCCGCCCAGAAATTCCAGTTCCAGGTAACAGGGCTGATCCGGAGCCGCCTCCGGGCTGACAGTCCAGCGCCAAAGGTCCTCCGGGGGCTCCGTCCAGGGGTCTTCCAGTTCCCCGCCCTCGTAGGAGATATGCAACAGGTTGGCATCCATCGAAAACGGCGACCTGCTGCCGCCGGCCGCGAAATCCACCGCAATGTCGTGCTGTTTGCAATAGTCCATCAGCGATTCGCGGGAACCCAGCTCCCATTCGCGCCAGGGAGCAATCACCCGGATGTCCGGTTTCAGCGCATAGGCGCCCAGTTCGAACCGCACCTGGTCGTTGCCCTTGCCGGTGG
>CAZUGZ010000070.1:0-6130 GCA_964620555.1 uncultured Alteromonadaceae bacterium | reverse complement strand
GGACACCCATCATTTTCCTCCCCCACTTCGCCCAGACTCTCGCCCCACCCATCTTGCATACCCTTCCTTTGACTCCCGAATTTCGCCCTGAATTTCGCCCCCCCAATCGGGGACACCCATAATTTGCATCCCGAATCTCGCCCCGAATTTCGCCTCCCCAATCGGGGACACCCATGATTTGCATCCCGAATCTCGCCCCGAATCTCGCCTCCCCAATCTGGGACACCCATGATTTTCATCCCGGATTTCGGCCCGAATTTCGCCCCAAAACCATGGGTGTCCCGGATTGAGGATCCAAAAACAAACGATGGGTGTCCCGGATTGAGGATCGGCGACCCGGCCACCCCCAACGGGTTATACTGTCAACGCATCCCAGGGAACTACGTTCTAACTCCGCTATGGCAATTGATCTGAAAGAATCCGTTCTGCTGAAACTGCTGGCACCGGTGCGCGGGCATTTCTATGCGGCCTTCGGTTTCAGCCTGTTCATCAATCTGCTGATGATCGTGCCGGCCCTGTACATGTTGCAGGTCTTTGACCGTGCCGTGGGCAGCGGCTCCCAGCCCACCCTGCTGATGCTGACCCTGATCATGGTCGCCCTGCTCGCCGCCATGGGCGCGCTGGATTGGGTGCGCGGCCAGATCATGGTGCGCGCCGGCGCCGCCATCGACCAACTGCTGGGGCAGCGCGTGTTCGATGCCAGTTTCCAGCAATCGCTGCGCACCGGCGGGCTGCGCGCCAGCCCCCAGGCGGTAACCGACCTCATCGGCATGCGCCAGTTCCTTTCCGGCCCCGGTCTCAACGCCTTTTTTGATACCCCCTGGGTTCCTGTCTACATCGTCATCATGTTCCTGTTCCACCTCTATTTCGGTTGGCTGGCAATGTTCTGCGTCGCCCTGCTGGGCGGATTGACCTATGCCTCCCAGCGCCTGACCACCAAACAACTGAGCGAAGCCAACCAGCAGGCCATGTGGGCCAACGAATACACCACCCGCAACCTGCGCAACGCCGAAGTCATCGAATCCATGGGCATGATCGACAACATCAGGGAGCGTTGGATGCAGCGCAACCGCGAAGTGGTCGAACTGCAGGCCCAGGCCAGCGACACCGCCACCGCCTTCGGCTCCAGCTCCCGCTCCCTGCGCATCATGTTGCAGTCCCTGGCGCTGGGTCTCGGCGCGTACCTCGCCATCAACCTCGAAATCAGTCCCGGCATGATGATTGCCGGTTCCATCCTGCTCGGCCGGGCGCTGGCCCCGGTGGACCAGCTACTCGGCGCCTGGAAGGGCTTTCAGAATGCCCGCGAGCAGTTCGCCCGCCTCGACAAGATGCTCACCGCCTTCCCCGAGCAACCCGAGCGCATGGAACTGCCCGCCCCCCGGGGCGACCTCGCCGTGGAACAGCTCGCCGTGGTCCCGCCCGGCAGCAAGACACCAGTGCTGCGCGGCGTGGATTTCGTACTTCCCTCCGGCACTTCGCTGGCGATCATCGGCCCCAGCGCCGCCGGTAAATCCAGCCTGGTGCGCGCCATTCTCGGGGTCTGGCCTGTGTTGCACGGGGCGGTGCGGCTCGATGGCGCCAGCATGAGCAAGTGGGACCGCACGCTGCTCGGCCCCCACGTCGGTTACCTGCCCCAGGATATCGAGCTGTTCGACGGCACCATCTCCCAGAATATCGCCCGTTTCGGCGAAATCGATTCGGAGCAGATCGTCACCGCGGCCCGCCTCTCCGGGGTGCACGAGATGGTGCTGCGACTGCCCGAGGGCTACGACACCGTGATCGGCCAGGCCGGCGGCGCCCTCTCCGCCGGGCAGCGCCAGCGGGTCGGCCTGGCCCGCGCGGTCTACGGCCAGCCCAAGCTGGTGGTGCTCGATGAACCCAACTCCAACCTGGACGACGCCGGCGAGGCCGCCCTGCACGAGGCCCTGCTGCAACTCAAGGCACTGGGCACCACCCTCATCATCGTCAGCCATCGCTCCAGCGTGTTGTCCGTGGTCGACAAGATCCTCCTTCTCCGCGAGGGCCAGGTGGTGGATTTCGACGATGCCAAAACCATCACCGCCAAGCTGAAAAACCTGGCCTCGGCCTCGGCCCCGACGGCGCTCCCGGCCTCCCGGCCCCGCTCGCAGACCGTTTCCGTGCCGGTCCCCAGGCAGCAGTAACCGGTTCCCCCCATGAGTAAATTTCAACTGGATACCAGCGCCCAGCGCCCGCGCCGCCGCGGCCTGCTGATCCTCGCCATCACCTTCGGCGCCTTCGGCCTGTGGGCCCTGCTGGCCCCGCTGCAGAGCGCCGCCCTGGCCCCCGGCACCGTGGTCGTGAAGGGCAGCCGCAAGAACGTCGAGCACCTGGAGGGCGGCATCGTCGCCGAAATCATCGCGAAGGACGGCCACGAGGTCCGCGCCGGCGACCTGCTGCTGCGCCTCGACGCTACCCAGGCCCGTGCCCAACTGGAGATCGCCCAGGGCCGCTACCACGCGGTGGCGGCCCGCCAGGCCCGCCTGCTGGCCGAGCGCGACGGCGCCGAACAAATCGACTGGCCCGCGCAATTGCTGGAACGCAGCGCCGCAGACCCGCAGATACAGGACGCCATGCAAAGCCAGAACCAGTTGTTCAGCGCCCGCCGCTCGGCCCAGTTGGGGCAGATCGACGTACTCCGCCAGCGCATTCAGCAACTCCAGGCCCAGGTCGAAGGCCTGGAAGCCACCATCGCCGGCAAACAGAAGCTGCTGCACTCCTTCACCGAGGAAGCCGACGACCTGCGCGAACTGCTGGAGGAGGGCTTCGCCGACCAGTTGCGCCTGCGCGAGCAGGAGCGCAACACCGCCAGCACCGAAGCCGAGATCGCCCAGCACCGGGCCGACACCGCCCGCCTCCGCATCCAGATCGGCTCCACCCGGCTGGAGATACTGCAATTGCAGAAGGAATTCCACACCGCGGTGGTGGACGAACTGGACACCACCCAGAACGAACTGTTTGATCTGCGCGAACAGGTGCAGGTATCCCGGGACCGCGCCAACCGCACCGCCATAGTCGCCCCCACCGACGGCGTCATTGTCGGCATGAAGATGACCACCATCGGCGAAGTGGTCCGCCCCGGCGAGACGCTGCTCTACGTGGTGCCCCAGCAGGTCGAGTTGATCGTCGAGGCCCAGGTCCAACCGGTGGACATCGACCGCGTTCACAACGGCCAGTTGGCCGACATTCGCTTCTCCTCCTTCAAGAGCCAGACCACCCCGGTGATCGAGGGCAAAGTCATCAGCCTCTCGGCCGACGCCCTGACCCCGGAACAGCCCGGCGCCAGGCCCTATTACCTGGCCCGGGTACAGGTCAGCGAGGAGGGCTACCAGCTTCTCGATGAACTCGAACTGGTCCCCGGAATGCCCGCTGAAGTGTTGATCAACACCGGCAGCCGCACCCTGTTTCAATACCTGACTCGGCCCGTTCGCGACGCCTTTGCCCGTTCCCTGATCGAGGATTGAACCGTGTTGCGCACTCTCTATGCCGCCATCGGCATTGTCCTGTTGTCCGCCCTGGCCTCCCCGGCGCCCCTGGCGCGGCCGGCCGACCTGATGGAAGTCTATCTCCAGGCCCTGGAATCCGACCCCCGCATCACCATCGCCCGCCAGAAACTGGCCATGGGCGAGGCGCGCAGCCGCGGCGCGCTGGGCCAGATGCTGCCCCAGGCCAACTTCTACGGTAGCTGGTCGGAAAACCGCCTCAACTTTCCCGAAGAGCGCACCCCGCGCCAGGAATTCCCCGGCCAGCGCGTCTCCGTACAGGTGCAGCAGATGCTGTTCAACTGGAGCAAGCTGGCGGCCCGCGCCCAGGCCCGCCAGGCGGTGGAGCAGTACCAGGCCGAACTGCTGGACGCGATGGGCCTGCTGCTGGTGGATGTGGCCCAGCGCTATTTTCAGGTGCTGCTCGCCGACCACGACGTACAGCTCACCGCCACCGAGCAGGAGCTGGCCGAGCAGCAACTCAAGCAGACCGAAAGCCTGCTGGAGCGCAAGCGGGTGCGCGTCGTCGATTTCCTCGAAACCCAGGCGCGCGTGGACCAGGTCCGCACCGACGCCATCGAGGCCGACAACCACGCCGCCCTCACCCGCGAACGCCTGCTCGAACTGACCGGCGTTCCGGTGGTGCAACTGGCCGCCCTGCAGCCCGACTTCACCCTGCCATCCCTGCCCGACAGCATGCAGTACTGGACCGACCTCGCCCTCAGTTCCAATGCCACCCTGCGCGCCCGCGCCGAAGCCGTGGACGTCGCCCGCGAGGGCATCCAGCAGCAGAAGGGCCGTTACGGCCCCAATCTCGACCTCGTCCTCAGCATGCAGGACAGCGACGTGGGCTTCGACAACCAGCCCTTCACCCGCCGCCGGACCAACTACCTGGGCCTCAACGTGGTGCTGCCGCTGTATTCCGGCGGCGCCACCTCGGCCGCGGTGCGCGAGGCCTGGGCCCAGTACTACATGACCCGCGCCGAGCACGAGGCAGTGCGCCGCGAAGTGCTGCGCCTCACCCGGGAAGCCTGGCTCAACACCCGCTCCAGCCGCCAGCGCATCGACGCCGCCAACCTCAGCGTCATTTCCGCCGGCAAGTCCTACGATGCCATGAGCAGGGGCTTCAGTTACGGCGTCGTCACCGCCACCGACGTGCTGGCCGCGCTGCACGGCCGCACCCGCGCCCAGCGGGATTACCAGGACGCCCTGTACAGCTTCCTGCTCAACTGGCTGGCGCTGCAGCGCGCCGCCGGACAGTTGGAGGCGAGCGACCTGGAGCAGGTCAACAGTTGGCTGGTGGCCGAGCAGTGAGAGTTGCCCTCAACCTGCACTGCCTGCACCCACCACTGACCGGAATCGGTCATTACGCCTTCAACCTCCTGCAACAGTTGCTCGACCACCCCGCGGTAGAGGAGGTGGTGGGGGTCAGCCATCAGGGCTGGCACTCGCGCCAGCAACTGGTCGATCTGGTGGGCCGCGGCTACCTGCCCGAGCCCAGCGTCACCGGCCAGGCCCTGCTGCGCCGCGTGCCCGGCGCTGGTCGCCTGCGCGGCTGGCTCGGGCGCTGCCGCAACCGCGCTGCCGGCCGCCGCCACCAGGACTTCGTCTACTGGGAACCCAATTACCTGTTGCTGCCCCTGCGCAACCCGGCCCTGGCCACCGTCAGTGACCTGTCCCACCTGCGCTACCCGGAATTCCATCCCCCCGACCGCATCCGCGAGATGCGCCGCCTGCCGGAAACCCTGTCCCGCGCCCGCGCCCTGGTGACCGTGTCCGAGTTCACCCGCCGCGAGCTGGGCAGTTGTTTCGACATCGACCCCGAGCGCGTCGGCCTCGTCCCGCCCGCCGTCAGTGAACGGTTCCGTCCGTGCCCGCCGGACGAGCAGCGTAGCGTGCGCCGTCACTACGGACTGCCCCAGGACTACCTGCTGCACACCGGCACCATCGAGCCCCGCAAGAACCTGCCGCGCCTGCTGGCGGCCTACGGCGCCCTGCCGCCAACCCTGCAGCGCGACTGCCCACTGGTGCTGGCCGGGCCCGCCGGTTGGGGTATGCGCGAATTCGAACAGCGCTGCGCCGGGCTGCCCACCCAATCGGTGCGGCGCCTCGGCTACGTTGCCGACAGACACCTGCCGGCTCTGATTTCCGGCGCCACCCTGCTGGTCTATCCCTCCCTCTACGAAGGTTTCGGCATGCCCGTGCTCGAGGCCATGGCCTGCGGCACCCCGGTGCTGACTTCCAACCTCGCGTCCATGCCCGAAGTGGCCGCCGGCGCCGCGCACCTCGTGGATCCCTTCTCAGAAGAGGCGATCACCACAGCCCTGCAAACCTGCCTCACCGACTCCGCCCGCCGCCAGGACATGCGCAGCCGCGGCCTCACCGTCGCCGCCGGCCACTCCTGGCAGCGCTCGGCGGACATGCTGGTGGAGCAACTCGCCAGGGTGGAAGCGCAGCCGGCAGCTTAGCCCCAAGCCCCCATATTTCACCAAGGTTTGTAGCGAGGACGTCCCGCCGGCACGGGACAATCTCAAGCAGAAATGGAAAGCAACCTGGCGCTCAGGCTGCGAAGCGGGCAACAACAGCCTCTTTCAACCCCTCGACCAGCCCTTCCAGGTGGGCCATGCGCT
>CAZUGZ010000069.1:2718-6154 GCA_964620555.1 uncultured Alteromonadaceae bacterium | reverse complement strand
AGAGCGCCAGGCCCATGGCGAAGAACAGATAGGCCAGCAGTGCCACAAAATGGGGCGACTGCAACTGAAAGCCCCAACCCACGGCGGCACCGGCCCGTTGCAGGATGATCAGGAGCACCGCCACCAGCAGGAAGCTGCTCACCACCCCGGCGGCGAACACCCAGCCATGACGATGCTGGCCGGCATCTGCGGCGCCGGCGAAACTGAGCGCCTTCAACGACAACACCGGGAATACACAGGGCATGAGGTTGAGCAGACTGCCCCCCACCAGGGCCGCCAACAGCATCAGCCACAGCGTATCGCTGGTGCCGGGCGAGGAGCCGTCCCCCGGCGCTGCGCCGCCTGCCCCAGGCCTGGCGCCCGGCCGCGCCGCCGTGGCGATGGCCGCCACGGTCTGGCGCTCGAAGTCCAACCGAAAACTCTGTTGGCGGGGCGGATAACACAGCCCCGCTTCGGCGCAGCCCTGGCTGGTCAGGGTCAGCACCGCGTCGCTGCTGCCGCGCGCGGCGTCGAGCACGACGTCGAGATGGTGGTAATACACTTCGCTGACGCCGAAGTACTCGTCCTCGTGCATCACCCCGGTGGGGAATTGTGCGGTCAGGTCAATGCTGCCAGCACCATCGTGCAGGGCAAACCCGAAGCGTTTGCGATACAGGTAGTAGCCCTCGGCAATTTGCCAATAGAGGCGAAGCTGTCGATCTCCCGCCACCTCCAGGGCCACCTGGTAGGCTTCCTCCACCGGCAGGAATTCCACCTGTCCGAAGCTGCCGTCGCCGGGATTCCGGACCAGGTCGACAAAGTCCTGACCCACCGCCGGCGCACCGGCAAGACCGGTCAGTACCCCGATGGCAGCGAGAATTCGCCTGGACATGGCCCCAGTCCGCAATGGTTTCGCCCGCATAGTACACCAACTTTCGTAGCCGCCCGCTGGCGGTGGTATAGTGGCCCCGCCGGTTCGCTGCGCACAGCGGGCTCGCCGAGGTAGAGACGGGAGACAGTGAATGAAGATCAGCGCAGTGAAGGACAGGGTCAGGGCCCTGCTCGGCAGGCTACCCGGACTGGGCCGCCCGCGGCTGCCGAAACTGGGTAACTTGCGACTGCCTGGCAGCCGCAGCTGGCGCGTTGTGGGGATCGTTCTGGCGGTCTACCTGGTACTCTCCATCGCAATCGGCATGTACTGGAGTATCAGCCCCTCGCAGTTTGATGTGGCCGAGCGCACGCGCGACCGGATAGCACAAAGCGGTGGCCGGGCAGTGACCGGCAGTGCCACTACCGCGACGCTGATGGCGGTAATGCAGACCCTGCTGGAAAAAAAGGGTGGCTATCTTCGCAACGACCGCTTTCCTCCCGGCCTCTGGTTGGACAACATACCCAACTGGGAATACGGCGTCCTGATTCAGTCGCGCGATTTGTCGAGGGCACTGCGCGAGGCCTACAGCCGCTCCCAGTCCCAGTCCACCGAGGATGCGGATTTGGCCGAGGCGGAACCGCTGTTCAATTTCAGTGCCGACAGTTGGCTCATTCCCGCTTCGGAAAGTGAGTACCGCGAAGGCCTGAAGCATCTCGACAGCTATTTTGCCCGTCTGGTCGATGAGGACGAGCACAATGCCCAGTTCTTTTCCCGGGCAGACAACCTGGCCTACTGGCTGGGTACGGTGGAGACCCGCCTCGGCAGTTTGTCCCAGCGTCTCAGCGCCAGTGTCGGCCAGCAGCGCCTCAATACCGACCTGGCTGGCGATGCCGAAGCCGCCCGCGCCACCCCGGTGTCCCCCGAACAAATTGTGGAGACCCCGCTGCTGGAACTCGATGACGTGTTCTACGAGGCGCGCGGCAGCGCCTGGGCGCTGATCCATTTTCTCAAGGCCGCGGAGCTGGATTTTGCCGAGGTCCTGGAGAAGAAAAATGCCCTGGTGAGCATGCGCCAGATCGTTCGCGAGCTGGAGGCCACCCAGGGGCGGATCTTCAGCCCGATCATCCTCAATGGCAGCGGCTTCGGCCTGCTGGCCAACCACTCCCTGGTGATGGCTTCCTACATCAGTCGCGCCAACGCGGGCATCATCGACTTGCGCGGCCTGCTTTCCGACGGCTGAGCGGGTTCGGCTAACCGAAATATTCCCGCAACAGCGCCTGCTGCTCGCGGGCCTGGAGGCGGGGTCCAAAGCGGGATACCACCTGCGCGGCTGCCCGGTTGGCGAATTCGCCGGCGACCGGGTAGGGGTGGCCCGCGGTCAGGGCATAGAGGAAGGCGCCGGCGAACATGTCTCCCGCTCCGTTGGTGTCGACCGCGGTGACCCGCGGGGTCGGAATCTGTTGCAGGGTCTCGCCATCGAAGAGCAGGGCGCCCTCCGCACCCTGGGTGATGGCGAAGCGATCGGCGATTTTGCCGAGCGCGGCAACGATGACTTCCAGGTCCTCGCTGCCGGACCATTGGCAGGCCTCTGCCCAATTGCAGAACAGCAGGTCCAGCGCCTGGCCGTCGAGAATTTGTTCCAGTTCGGCCCTGAAAAATTCCACTATGCCGGGGTCGGAAAAGCTCATTGAGGTTTTCACCGCGGCGGCCCTGGCGAGCCGGCCGGCGCTCACCGCCGCCGCGAGACCGCTGGCCGACGTCACCAGGTAGCCTTCGATATAGAGGTATTGACTGTCGCCGATGGCAGCCGGCACCAGGTCGCTGGGGGACAGGGTTTCACTGATGCCCAGGTAGGAGAGCATGCTGCGCTCGCCATCTGCTGAAATCAGCACCAGGCAGCGCCCGGTATCGCCCTCAGCGTCGCGTCGCTGCTGGTTGTACGCCACTTTCGCTGCCTCCAGTTCGCTCAGGTAAAAGTTCCCATCTTCGTCGTCCGCGACCCGGCACGAGTAAAAACAGGGGCTGCCGAAGCGGGTGGTGGCGAGCACCGAGTTGGCGGCACTGCCGCCGCCGGCCCGGCTGGCGGTGACCAGGTGACCCGTCAGCTTTTCCAGCAATTCCTGCTGGCGCGATTCGTCCACCAGGGTCATCACCCCCTTGTCTACACCGAGCCGGGCCAGATCCTCGTCCGTCACCTGAATTTCGGTATCCACCAGCGCATTGCCCAGTCCGTAGACTCCATATTTCTTCACTGCCGGTTACTCCCCCCTGAAAGCGCCGCCATTATCCGCAATACCTCTGCGCGCCGCCAGCCGACTCGAAATCCCCAATCGGGGACACCCATCATTTGATGTCGAATTTTGGGATCCGAATCATGGGTGTCCCGAATTGTTTTTGATCGGGGACACCCATCATTTTGGGGAATCCACAATCGGGGACACCCATCTTTTGATGTCGAATTTTGGAATCCGAATCATGGGTGTCCCGAATCAACCACAATCGAGGACACCCATCATTTTGGGGAATCCACAATCGGGGACACCCATCATTTTGGGGAATCCACAATCGGGGACACCCATCTTTTGA
>CAZUGZ010000069.1:0-2618 GCA_964620555.1 uncultured Alteromonadaceae bacterium | reverse complement strand
ACCACAATCGAGGACACCCATCATTTTGGGGAATCCACAATCGGGGACACCCATCTTTTGATGTCGAATTTTGGAATCCGAATCATGGGTGTCCCGAATTGTTTTTTCATATTTCGGGCCATATTTCGGGCCGTATTTCTATGGGTGTCCCGAATTGTTTTTTCCGAATCATGGGTGTCCCGAATTGTTTTTCTATGGGTGTCCCGTATTTTGGGCCGTATTTTTTATGGGTGTCCCGTATTTCTGGAAGGCTGAAGCGCCGCTCCTGGCTTGTATTCCGGCAAGCCTTCCATGCACTATGGAACCATGGGCTGGGTATCTGGATTGCTGGGGAAGTTGCTGCTGGTGGGCGCGGTGCTGGGTGGTCTGCTGCTGGTCTATCTGGACGCCATCGTCAGCACCACTTTCACCGACCGCGGTTGGGAAATTCCGGCCCGGGTCTACGCCCGCCCGCTGGAACTGTATCCCGGCCGCCCGCTGGGCCGGGAGGAACTCCGCTACGAACTGGGTCTGCTCGGTTATCGGCCGGTGGAGCGGCTGAGCGCTCCCGGGCAATTCACCGTCAGCGGCGACAGCCTGGAATTCTACAGCCGGCGCTTTGCCTTCGCCGACGAGGTGGTCCCCGCCACCCGGGTGCGGCTGCGCTTCGCCGGCGATTCCGTGCTCGAACTAAATAGCGGCGGCCTCAAGCTCGCCCTGCACCGCCTCGAACCGGTACAGATTGGCGGCATCTACCCGCGCCACCGGGAAGACCGGCTGCTGGTGCGCCTGGATGAGGTGCCCGCAACCATGCAGGCTGCCCTGCTGGCGGTGGAAGACCGGGGTTTTTACCGGCACTGGGGGGTCTCCCCGTTCGCCATCGTCCGCGCCCTGCTGGTCAACCTGCGCGCCGGACAGGTGGAGCAGGGTGGCAGTACCCTGACCCAGCAACTGGTCAAGAATTACTACCTGAGCGGCGAGCGCAGCTTATGGCGCAAGGGCACCGAGGCGCTGATGGCGCTGTTGCTGGAACTGCATTACGACAAACGGGCCATCCTCGAGGCCTACATGAACGAAGTGTTCCTGGCCCAGGATGGCCCCCGCGCCATTCACGGTTTTGCCCTGGCCAGCCGTTTCTTTTTTGATCGGCCGCTGCACCAGTTGGGCCTGCACCAGCAGGCCCTGTTGGTGGGCATGGTCAAGGGACCGTCGCTGTACAGCCCCCTGCGCCAACCGCAGCGGGCTCTGCAGCGCCGCAACCTGGTGCTGGATCTGATGCGGCAGGAGTCGATCATCGACCCCGAAGAGGCCGCGCTGGCTCGGGCCATGCCCCTGGACCTGACTCGCCGCCCACAGGTGATGAACAGCTATCCGGCGTTCCTCGACCTGGTGCGGCGGCAGTTGCGTCGCGACTACCGGGAGCAGGACCTGAGCAGCCTGGGCCTCGGTATCTTCACCGGTTTCGACCCGCTGTTACAGCGCCAGGCCGAGCGCAGCATCGCCCGCACGCTGAATCCCATAGACCCCGATCGGGCCCTGGAGACGGCCCTGGTGGTCACCAGCTTCGACAACGGTGAGGTACGCGCCCTGATCGGCAGCCGCAGTCCCCGCTTTGCGGGTTTCAACCGGGCGCTGGACGCCCGGCGACCGGTGGGCTCGCTGATCAAACCGGCGATCTATCTGAACGCCCTGCAGTCCAACGCGCGCTACACGCTGGCCACTCCCCTCAGCGATGAGCCGCTGCTGGTGCCGTTGCCGAACGGCACCGAATGGATGCCGCGCAACTTCGATCGGCAGTCTCACGGCCAGGTTCTGCTGCACCGCGCCCTGTCCCAGTCTTACAACCTGGCCAGCGCGCGCCTGGGAATGGAACTGGGGGTCGACTCGGTGCTGCAAACCCTGCGCCAACTGGGCCTGGAGCGGCCGCTGCCGGAGGTGCCGGCGCTGCTGCTCGGCGCCGGGGCCATGGCGCCGGTCGAAATTGCCGCCATCTACCAGACCATCGCCGCCGGCGGCTTCCGTCTGCCACTCAACACCACCCGCGACGTGGTGGACGCCCAGGGCAATATCCTGCAACGCTTCCCCCTGCACTACGACCGCGTGGCCTCGGTGCAGAGCATGCACCTGTTGCACTACGCCCTGCGCGAAGTGGCGCAGGAAGGCACCGGCAAGTCCCTGTCCCGCTATTTGCCCGCCTCCTTCGCGGTGGCGGGCAAGACCGGCACCACCAATGACAACCGGGATTCCTGGTTTGCCGGTTTCAGCGGCGACCTGCTGGCGGTAAGCTGGGTGGGCAGGGACGACAACGGCCCCACCGGCCTGACCGGCGCTACCGGGGCGCTGAAGGTCTGGGGCGACTTCATGGCCGGCGCCAGTCGCCGCAGCCTGGCCTACCGCGTGCCGGAGGGAATCCAGCACTTCTGGGTGGATGAAAACAGCGGCCTGCTGTCTGCCGCGAACTGCCAGGGGGCGCGCCTGATGCCCTTTGTCGCGGGCACCGAACCGCGGCAGCGCGCCGAATGCCAAACCACGCAGCGAGGATTGATGGAGTGGTTTCGGGATCTCTTCTAGCCCGCATCCGGCCCTCTTTGCAGCCCCATCCTGGCGGAACGAAAAGGAATGACTCGTCGATGACCAAA
>CAZUGZ010000068.1:0-6200 GCA_964620555.1 uncultured Alteromonadaceae bacterium | reverse complement strand
CTGGAAGCGCAGGCCATGGCTTATCGGCTGGCGGTGCCGACCCGAACCCAGCACCTATTACATGTTTGGCGTTTGGCGGCTGGAAGACGATGAGGCAATGATCATCGAGTACGCGGCGCCGGACGCCGCTTACTGGAGCTTTCAGTTGTTTGACGTCTGGTGCAAATCGCTGGATTTCGTGAACTATCAGACAGACGTCAACATGCACCGGGGGGTGGTCGACGCCGACGGCAGGATACGTTATGTGCTGTCGTTCGATGATCCCGGTGTGGCCAACTGGCTCGATCCCCGCGGACGCAGCGAGGGCACGCTGGTGGGCAGAAATTATCTGGCGAAACAGGCACCGGATAATCCGGTGGTGAAGGTGGTCAGGGCGTCTGAGGTGATGAATCATCTACCCGGGGACACCAGGCGTGTCTCTCCGGCAGAGCGGCGACGGGCACTTGCCTACCGTCGGGAGAGTTACCTCAGGATGGTCGACGAGACCCGCTGATTCGCTGCGCTATGACTCGATAGCTGTGGAGACAAGCCTCATGACTGAAGATTTTTCCAGTCGCAGAACCGGCTGGACGCCCGCGCCGCGCCCGGCGTGGGTAGAGAAGGTCAATGCCGAAGGCCGCTGCATGGACATCGGGAGCGTTCAGGTGATTTCCGAGGTGCTGGAGTTCCTGGCGAACCGGTGAAGAATCGAAGCAGCATGGGAAGAGGGGATAAGGTTAGCCCTGTGATCGCCGTAATCGAGTGGATCGTCGGGCACCCCCTGATCGCCATTGCCGGCTCGCTGTTGGTCTGTTCCGTGTTCCTGGTGGGGTTGGCAAATTTCCAGCCGTCCATTTCAGCCCGGGCCTACATGGGAGACATACCTGTTACCCGGCAGCTGGCCGACCTGGAAGAAACCTATTCTGAGGACAGGAGCCTGATCGTCGTCATTGCGACATCGGGCGAGACGCTATTCACAGCGGAGATTCTGCAGGCAATCAAGACCTTTACCGACACTGCCTGGGGTCTGCCCACGCTACGTCGCGTGGATTCGATTACGAATTTTCAATACAGCAGGGGAGACGGCGACGACATCATCGTCGAAGATCTGGTCGAGTCCCCCCGGTCGATGTCACGGGAAGACCTGCAAAACGTCCAGGAGATCGCGCGTAACGACCCGCGGCTCGTCGGGTACCTGCTGTCTGCCGATGCCCGAACCGCTGCCATCAATATGAACTTCACGGTGGATTTCGACGAGTTCGATACCCTGCGGGAAATTGAGTCGGCTGTAGATGCCTTGATACAGGACCTCCTGGCCGCCGACCAGAGCCTGACTGCTCACAAGTCCGGGTACCTGGGCGTTACGCTCGGGTGGTTGCACGCCATCGAAAAAGATGCGCGAATTTTGTATTCGTCGACCATGGTCATTATTTTTGTCGGTCTTTGCGTTTTCTTTCGAAGCATCGGCCTGGGTATGGCGACCTTGTTGCTGGCTGTTCTGGCTGCAGCCTGCGCTGCCGGCAGCACGGGATTTTTTGGCGTCGTCATTGCGGCGCCGGTGACTGTGGGTATTCTGATGGTGTTCATGCTGGCGCTGGCAGACTCCATCCATGTGGTCAAGGTCGCGCTGCTTCGGGTAGCACAGGGGATGGAACAGCGTGAGGCCATTCTGGCCAGCGTTCTCTTCAACCTGCGTCCGATTGTCATCACCAGCGTCACCACCGCCGTGGGATTCCTGTCTTTTCTGTTCAGCGATTATGAAGGCATGCGGATATTTGGCTGCTATGTCGCCTTTGGTGTGATGGTAGCCTGCATATTGTCGCTGACGCTGCTGCCCGCGCTGATGAGTTTTTGTAGATTCCCCGTTCCGCAGAAAAAAACTGCCGGGTTGGGGCGCAACCCCCTGGCGGAATTTGTCATTCGATATCCCTGGCTGCCCGTCGCCGCCGCACTGCCCATGCTTATCGGCAGCGTGCATTTTTTGCGCCAGGTGGAAATCAACGATAACCCCATCCACTACATGCAGGAACGGACGGACTTTCGCCAGGGCCTGCTGGTGGTGGAAGAGAGGCTCACAGGCTCAATGGAAATCATGTTTGAACTTTCCAGCGGTGAGGAAGAGGGCCTGAGTCAACCCGAATTCATGCGGCAGGTAGAGTCATTTGCAGCCTGGTTGCGCGCCAGGGAGCGCGTGCGTTTCGTCAACGTGTACACCGATATCATGAAGCGCCTCAACCAGAACCTCAATCGGGGCCTGCAGGATTTCTATAAACTGCCCGAGAGCCGGGAACTGGCGGCCCAGTATTTGCTGCTCTACGAGTTGTCGCTGTCCTATGGCCTGGATCTCACCCATCAGATCAACCTGGATAAATCGGCCACCAGGATCGTTATCGTCATCGACGACACTCCGGTGACTGAGCTTCTTGCGTTCCTGCAGGGTGTGGAAGAATGGCTGCTGAACAATGCGCCTGCCATCACTGCTTCCAAGCCTACCGGATCGATTGTCCAGATGACGATAGCCACGTTCGAAACCTTTTCCAGCATGATGTACGCGGCTGCGATCGCTTTGCTGGTAATCGGCATTATCGTGTTGTTTACCTTTCGAAGTTTCTATCCCGGCTTGCTGTGCATGATCATGATATTTGCGCCACTGCTGGTAAGTTACGGCGTCTGGAGTGTAATCAGCGGCCTTTTTGACATGTCGACAGCGATTGCGCTGTGCATGGTAATTGGTATTGTCGTGGACAACGCGGTGCACTTTATCAGTAAATTTCAGCATGCCGCCCGAGAATTGGGCCATGATCCGGGAGATTCCATACGCTTTACATTCCACACGGTGGGCGGCGCTATCTTCAGCAACGCCGTGGTCCTGTGCGCCGGGTTCGGCATTCTCTATTTTTCCGATTTCAAGTCCAATGCGACGATGGGTGTACTCACGTCGTTGAGCCTGGCGACGGCTTTGATAGGTACCTTCACCTTGCTCCCCGCATTACTGATGCTTCGGCGGCGAGGGGTCGGCGCATAAAGCGCCACAAGGCGCCCGCCCGCAACTTATTTTTCCAATCTCCAGAGGAAGAACACTGCCAGCAAAACCGGCGGAATGGCAATTGTCAGAAACAGCCCCGACATTCCCCAGCCTGCGGATACCATTACGCCCGCGACCATCGGCGAGAGTATGGCGCCGAATCGTCCCAGACCAATACACCAGCCCACACCGGTAGTACGAATTTCGGTTGGGTAGTTCTGTGCGGCGACGGCATACATGGCGGTAAATCCCGCTGTAAAGCAAAAGCCGATGATGAGCACGAGTGCATTGAGCAGGGTCAGCGAGTTGGGACCCAGGGCGGCGAACACCCCCAGCATGACAGCGGTGGCAGCAAACATGGTGATGATCAAACGAGTCAGTGGCATCAACGTACTCAGGTAACCCAGCACCCAGGCGCCAACCAGTCCGCCCAGGGTGTACAGCGTCAGGGCAAAAATTCCCTGTTGCTGCGTAAGACCGCTGGTCACAAAAAGTGTCGGAATCCAGTTGACGAGCAGATAGGTTGACCAGAATGCGGCGAAGAAAATGATCCACAGCGTCAGGGTGCGATTGCGGTATTCGCTGTTCAGCAGACTGGTGATCGCGCCTTTTGTGTTTGCGGAGGCATCCGCCGGCGCCGGCAGGCTGTCAACTGATTCCCGCTGGATTCGATTCAGGAGCCGATTGATTTTCTTCAGTCGCCGTTCGTCGTTCCCCCGCTTGAGGGCAATGTAATCAATGGATTCGGGCAACAGGAACAGTGCGACAAAGAAAAGACTCGCAGTGAGCAGGCCGCCATACCAGAACAATTGTTGCCAGCCATCGGCCGGAATCACATGGGCTGCAATTGGGCCCGCGATAACGGAACCCACCGAATAGCCGCTCTGCACGAAAATAACGGCAAAACTGCGGTAGCGCCCCGGCGAATACTCGGTGGCCATCGAAGCGGCGCTGGCGAGTACGCCGCCGATGCCCAGGCCGGTGAGAAAGCGCACGACGACGAGTTCGGTGATGGAACTCGTGAAGGGCGTTGCAAGCATCGCCGCACTGGAAAGCCCCACCGACGCCAGGATCAGGGTGCGCCGCCCAAACCGGTCGCCCAAGGGCGACAGGAACATTGCACCCATCGTCATACCCGCCAGCGCCGCCGAAAAAATCACGCCCAGCTCGGTTGCTTCAACTCCCCAGTCGGCGCGCAACGCGGGCGCCGCATAGGACATGGCCAGCACGTCAAAGCCGTCTGCAATATTGATCAGGAAGCAGATCACTATTATCAGTAGCTGGTTGAATACCAGTGGGCCTTCGCTTATCCGGTTGCGAATATCGTCCAGGGAGGTGTTCATGGTTTTCCTGTAGTTTTCGTCAAATTTGCGCCTTGGGGATTCCTTGCAGCAGCAGGCAGGGTATCAGTGCTGACGGGGGCATTCGGTTCTCCCCGCGCTTTGGCAGGGGAACATCCGGGCCAGGGTAATGATATACAATGTATTGCAATCCGTAAGAGAGAAAGGTGAATGTGTAAACCGCTGAAGCCGGAAATCAATCAGCTTGCTCAAGATGAGTGCCTGCTTGCGGCGTCGATGGTAATTGATCAGGAGAGGGTTTGGAAATGATAAAAGGGCTGTTTTTTGACGTGGGGGGAACCCTGTATAGCTATGGCAGCATGGGTCAGTCGATCATGACCCTGCTGGGGGAGTTTTCCGAACGCCATGAACTGGAGCACGACCTGGAGGAGTTGTGGGCGCACTACCGGAGCGCCAGTATCGACGCGGATCATCATTTTGCGGATCAGGCTTTTTATCTGTTCCGGCATTATTTTGAAACGATTCACGCAAACTTTCTCCAGCGCATGGAGCTCGAGCATGATCAACACCACAATGACTGGTTTGTTGAAAGGAAAAACAAACTACTGGCCGGTAATCTGCAACTGAAACCTGACTGTCACCAAGTCCTGACAAAATTAAAGGACACGGGGCTTTATATGTCTGTAGTGTCGAACAGTGATGACGACATGTTGTACGAACTCCTGCAGCGCGGTGAATTACTGAAATATATGGATCACTGGACCAGTTCGGAGGCTGCCCGATCGTGCAAGCCCGATAGAAAGATATTTCAAATCTGCCTCGAAAAGGCTCAACTCAATGCAGAGGACATTCTGTTTGTCGGTGATTCGCGGGAACAGGATATCGAGGGTGCACATGGTGCGGGGATGAAGACGGTGCTGATTACTGAAACCGATGCCGAGGCGCCGATGCACACTGGCAGGGAGACCGTCGAACCGGATTATCGAATCACCCATTTGTCTGAGCTGCTAACCGTTGTAAAGAGCCTGACCTGAGCGTGACCTGCGCTCGGTCATTACGGCGTGGCAATTAATTCAATACCCAGCGCGGATTGTGGTATTACGGATTTTCGTGCTCAGGTGCGTTTGATAATCCCCGCAAGACTATCTCCGAGAAATCCCTTCCGATCATCTCCGACGTATAGCCATGGTCGGGGGAAAACCAGCGCGAAGTCCAATTTAACATGCCCATTATTCCGTGAACGATAAGCCGTGCATCGCTCACCGGCCGGATTGATCCATCGTCCAGGCCCGCCTGGACGATCTTTATCAGCGCACTGATGAAGCGGCGCTCATAGGTGCGCATCAGCTTGATCCAGTCACTCTCCTCGTCCTGGCCAAGAGTTTTTATATCTTCCTTGAGATAGACAAATACATGGGGATACTGATCCCGATAAGCGTTCATAAGCTGGACAATGAACGTCCTGATACGATCCACTGCCGGACCATCGGATTCGGCCAGCTTCTCGACCATCTCTGTGTTCTGCTCGGTAGCTGCGTGAATAATTTCCTGCAATAACTCCTGCTTTCCCGAGACATAATAGTAAAGAGAGGCTCTGTCCATCCCCGCCACTGACGCGATGTCGCTGAGGCTGGTAGCGTGATAGCCCCTGGTTTTAAACAGTCGCGCAGCAGAAGCAACGATCTCGGCTCGACGGGAGGCGTATTCTGCGCCACCGGAATCGAGACGTGATGATCTGCGTTTAGCGATCTGGCTAGGTAGTTTGCTCAGAGGAAATTACCTGTTCTACGGAACTGTTTGCCCGGCAGCGAAAATGCAACCAGAACCAGGGACAATGTGATTGTCGCTGGTTTATCCAACCTGTCAATTCGCAACCTCGCTACAAACCTTGGTGC
>CAZUGZ010000067.1:2711-6566 GCA_964620555.1 uncultured Alteromonadaceae bacterium | reverse complement strand
CAACTGGCCGACGCCTTCGCCCGGGCCTGGTTCAAGCTGACCCACCGCGACATGGGGCCCCGCTCCCGCTACCTCGGCCCCGAGGTCCCGGCGGAGGAGCTGATCTGGCAGGACCCGGTGCCGGCCGTCACCCATCGCCTGATCGAAGAGCCGGACATTGCCGCCCTCAAGGCCGGCATTCTCGCTTCGGGGCTCTCCGTCTCCCAACTCGTCTCCACCGCCTGGGCTTCGGCATCGACCTTCCGCGGTTCCGACCTGCGCGGTGGCGCGGATGGGGCGCGCATTCGCCTCGCGCCGCAACGGGACTGGGAAGTCAACGAGCCCGCCCGCCTGGCAGAAGTGCTGCAGGTCCTCGAGGGCATCCAGCGGGATTTCAATCGCTCGGCGTCCGCCGGCAAGAGCGTGTCCCTGGCCGACGTGATCGTTCTGGGCGGCTGCGCGGCCGTGGAGCAGGCCGCCGAACAGGGCGGACACCCGGTGACGGTGCCGTTCACCCCGGGGCGCGCCGATGCCTCCCAGGAGCAGACCGACGTCGACTCCTTTGCCGTGCTCGAACCGGTGGCGGACGGGTTTCGCAACTATCGCAGGGGCCCCGGCGCCCCATCGGCGGAACAGTTGCTGGTGGACCGGGCCCAGTTGCTGGGACTGACCGCCCCCGAGATGACGGTTCTGGTCGGTGGCATGCGCGTCCTCAATGCAAACTTCAAACGGTCCCGGCACGGAGTCTTCACCGGGCGGCCCGAGGTGCTCACCAATGACTTCTTCCTGAACCTGCTCGACATGGGCACGGCGTGGACGGCGGCCCCCGGTCTCGAAGACGTCTTCGAGGGGCGCGATCGGGCAACGGGCGAACCCAAGTGGACCGGCACGCGCGTCGATCTCATCTTCGGTTCCAACTCGGAACTGCGGGCCATTGCGGAGGTGTATGCCTGTGAGGATTCCCGGCAGCAGTTTGTCGACGACTTCGTGGCTGCCTGGACCAAGGTGATGGAGCTCGGCCGTTTCGACGGTTCCTGATTCCGTTTCGCCGGGTCGGGCTGTGGCCGGCGGGAAAAGGCGCCGGCGGGAGCGAGCGCCATTTCCCGCCGCTGTGCCTGTATACTACGTGGCGGTTATGGCTGCTTTCCACACTTGCAGGGTTTTCGTTCCGGTACCGGGCCGGCGCCGCCGGCCCCCATTGGCGGGTGCTCGCCGGTGACCGCCCGGCTCGGGCCCGTCGACCGGCTTGACCAGCTCGTCCGACTGCCCAGTATCAGTTCCACCGACGCCAGCCGTGACCTGAGCAACCGGGCGGTGATCGACCTGTTGGCGGAATGGCTCGAAGCCCTGGGTTTCGATCTGCGCGTTCAGGATGTTCATGGCGATGGCCGCAAGGCCAACCTGATCGCCAGCCGCGGCAGCGGACCCGGCGGCCTGGTGCTGGCCGGGCACACCGATACCGTGCCCTGTGACGAAGCCCGGTGGAACTACGATCCGCTGGCCATCACCGAGGACGGCAACAGACTCTACGGCCTCGGCAGCACCGACATGAAAGGGTTCTTTCCGCTGGTGCTGGAGGCAGTGCGGATCCTCGGCGACACGCCCCTGCGCCAGCCGTTGATCATCCTGGCGACCGCCGATGAAGAGAGTTCCATGAGCGGAGCCCGGGCCCTGGCGGCGGCGGGAATGCCCCGCGCCCGGCAGGCCATCATCGGCGAGCCCACCGGGCTGCGTCCGGTGCGCTTGCACAAGGGCATCCTCATGGAGGCGGTGCACATCCGCGGCAGTTCCGGCCACTCTTCCGATCCGGCGCTGGGCAACAGCGCCGTGGACGGTCTGCACGCCGTCATCGGCGCCCTCCACGAATACCGCGACGGCCTGCGCCGGCGCTTCAGCAACCCCCTGTTCGACGTCGCCTACCCGACCCTCAACCTGGGTCACGTGCACGGCGGCGACAACCCCAATCGCATCTGTGGCGAGGCGCAACTGCACTTTGATCTGCGCATGACACCCGGCTACAGCAACCGGGAAGTGCGCGCGGAAATCGCCGAACGCCTGCAGCGGATCGGCGCCGAGCGGGGCCTGGACATCGGCACCAGGGCGCTGTTCGAAGGGGTCGAGCCCTTCGAACAGGCGGCCGACAGCTCGCTGGTGCTGCTGGCGGAAAAACTCACCGGACACCGTGCCGAGGCAGTCGCTTTCGCCACCGAGGCGCCGTTCCTGCAGGGCCTCGGTATGGACACCATCGTGCTGGGTCCCGGCTCGATCAAACGCGCCCACCAGCCCGATGAATTCATCGAGCTGGATCAGTTCCAGCCCTGCATAGACCTGCTCTGCCGGTTCATCCGCCACTACTGTGTCGAGCCGCTGGCGGCGGCGGGATAGCCCGCGCCTCTCCGGTGCGCCACACCGTCCTGCACCGCTGCCCGTCGCCGGTCGTTATTCCGGCCCCCACATTCGTCATTCCGGCGCAAGCCGGAATCCAGTGGCTTTTGTAGCAGCCCCTCAGAGTTGTTCCGACAGAAAGCCCAGCAATTGCGCGTTTGCGGCGCGGTTCACCGCCTCGTTCCGGCCGACGATATAACCGGTTTTCAGGCAGCCGACATAGAACCCGCCGCTGTCCATTCGCAGACGATAGCGGGTGTTGCGGTCGATGGGTGTTGCCGCTTCGATGAGCGCGGTGCCGTGCACCGAGGGCAGGCCGGCCTCGTCGTACTCCACGGTACAGCCCCGGATATACGACGAATTGGTGACCGATCGCGGCCCCAGGTTGCCCCAGGAATGCCCGGCTGTGGCATAGATGACCGAGCCCACATCGCTGCCCGCGGCGCGCAGTTGTTCCTCCTGTGCTGCGCAGGCGGACAGATCATTGGAGGCGTCCCTTGCGCCGCGCAGCGTGAGCAGCGGTGCCCCGGTGGTGGTAGTGGTACGAAAATCCTGGTGGCATGGGCCGTAAAAATCCACGTGCAGCCTGAATGCAGGCAGGTCGGCAGCGAGCAGCTCCCGCACCCGGCTGTCCATCGCCAGCCGGGTTGCCATTCCACCGTAGGAGAATCCCATGACGCCAATGCGCTGCGGGTCCACGGCGGGATGTCGATTCAGCGCCCGCAGAGCGGCGTAGGCATCCGTCACCACATCGAACTCGGTGACGTTGGTGACCATGATCGGGTAGGGAATCCGGTCGTCGTCGATGTTGCGCGAGGCATAGTAATCCACCACCAGTACCGCGTAGTTGTGGCGTAACAGCAGGTCCGCATAGAGCATCTGGCGCCCCAGCTTGACGCCACCGCTGCCGGGCAGCAGAACCATTGCCGGTGCCTTGCGGTCCGCTGCAGCGTGCTCCGGCAGGTAGAGGTGGCCCACAGTGGATGTCGCGGGGCTGCTGTCCAGGTGGTTGAGCAACACGTCGAAATCGAACGGGCTGCGCGAATCGAACCAGATTTCTCCCTGGGTATCGTGCTCCAGCACCGTCGCCAGCCTGGGCTCGGGCAACTCGATGGCCTCCAGGTGGGAGGCCTGCCCTTCTTCCGCCACCGCCGGCCCACCGCCATCGAGCAGCACCCCCAGCGAGGCGAACAGCAGAAAAAATCCAACGCGCATCACCCCATGGTAAACGAGGACACCCACAATTCCCAACCCCCAATCCGGGACACCCATCGCTTCCCAATCCGGGACACCCATGATTTTCGACCCCTCAATCGAGGACACCCATCACTTCCCAATCCGGGACACCCATGATTTTCGACCCCTCAATCGAGGACACCCATGATTTCCAATCCGGGACACCCATGATTTTCTACCCCCAATCCGGGACACCCATCGATTTCCAATCCGGGACACCCATGATTTTCGACCCCCAATCCGGGACACCCACAA
>CAZUGZ010000067.1:0-2611 GCA_964620555.1 uncultured Alteromonadaceae bacterium | reverse complement strand
GATTTCCAATCCGGGACACCCATGATTTTCGACCCCCAATCCGGGACACCCACAATTTCCATCCCGATTTTGAGCATGAATTTTGGGTGTCCCCGTTTGTGGCTATTTTGAGCATGAATTTGTGGGTGTCCCCGTTTGTGGCTTGTGGGTGTCCCCGTTTGTGGCTGGCGTGCGGCGCCGGACAGGGCTTGGGTCAGCAGTGTGAATTGTGCGATTGTGCCCGCTGCCGTCACTTGGTTAAGCTAGGCGCGCTCACTTTCTCAACCAGTTATCCCTGCCATGGACCAACGCGAACGAATACTGGGATTTCGCGCCAGCGCACCCTACATCAACGCCCATCGCGGCAGGCTGTTTGTCCTGGTGCTCGGGGGCGAGGCCGCCGAGCATCCGAATTTTGCCAACATCATTCACGACATAGCCCTGCTCCACAGCCTGGGGGTGCGGCTGATCCTGGTCCACGGCAGCCGGCCGCAGATCGAGCAGCGCCAGCGTCTGGCGGGCCTGGAGAGCAGCTTTCACCAGGGTCTGCGCATCACCGATGCCGCAACCATGCCCCACGTCATCGATGCCGCCGGCGCGTTGCGGGCCCGCTTCGAGGCGCTGCTGTCCACCGGCCTGCCCAACTCGCCCATGCATGGGGCCAGCATTCGCGTCTGCAGCGGCAATTTTGTCAGCGCCAAACCGGTGGGTATCGTGGACGGCGTGGATTTTGATCACACCGGGCGAGTTCGCAGCATTGCCGCCGCCGACATCCAGCGCCAGCTCGCGGCGGGCAGCATTGTGCTGCTGTCGCCCCTGGGCTACTCCCGCAGCGGCAAGATATTCAATCTTGCCCTCGACGATCTCGCTCTGCGCACCGCGGCCGAGGTCGGCGCAGACAAACTGATTCTGTTCGGCAGCCAGGCCGGCGTCCTCGGCGGGGACGGGCAACTGGTGCGCCAGTGCGACCTGCGGGGGGCCCTGCAACTGGCCCGGACCGTGCCGGACCCGGAGCAGGCCGGCTCGCTGCACACTGCGCGGCAGGCCTGCACCGCGGGGGTGAAGCGTTGCCATATCATTTCCCACGCCGAAGACGGCGCACTGCTGGAGGAATTGTTCAGCCACGATGGCAGTGGCACCCTGGTGAGTAGCGAGGATTACGAGCGGGCGCGGGCCGCCACCATTGAGGACATCGGCGGCATCCTTGAGTTGATTGAGCCGCTGGAGCGGGAGGGCGTGCTGGTGAAGCGCTCACGGGAACGCCTGGAAACCGAGTTGGGGCGGTTTCGGGTACTGGAACGCGACGCCCGCATTATCGCCGTGGCAGCGCTGTACCCGTTTCCCGAACAGGCCTGCGGAGAAATTGCCTGCATCGCGATCCATCCGGAGTACCAGGGCATGCAGCGCGGTCAGCGCCTGCTGCGGGAACTGGAGGCGGAGGCCTCCCGCCTGGGGTTGGGCAGCGTGTTCGTGCTCACCACCCAAACCGACCACTGGTTCCTGGAGCAGGGTTTCGTGGAGACCGACCTGGACAGCTTGCCGGCAGCCCGGCGGGCGCTGTACAACCTGCAGAGAAACTCCAGGGTATTCAGCAAAACCCTGTAGGGGCACAATCCGGGAGAGGGGCACAACCCAGGGCACAACCCAGGACACCCATTCCTCTATCGTCCTGCCGCGCTCGATTCCCCCTCCCGTCATGCCGGCCCTGGGCCGGTATGACGAAAAGTGGGTTTCGATGGGTGTCCGGTTACACCACCACGATGGGCCCGGGGTAACGACCCAGGACTTTGTCCGATGACAATAAAGTGATCCCTTCGGTCTGGGCCTGCGCGACCAGCATGCGGTCGAACGGGTCCCTGTGGATTGGCGGTAACAGGTCCACTGCCACTGCATGGGCGCCGGTCACCGCCAACTCGGAATAACCGTTCTCCAGCAAACCGCGACGCAACACCCGCGGATCGACCCTGAAGTCCGAGCGCCCGAGCCCGTTTTTGATCGCAACTTCCCAAAGCGACGCAGCGCTGAAGAACAGTTTCGTTGCCGGGTCTTCCAGCATTGCGCGCGCCTTGTCCGACAAACGCTCTGGTAGGCTGGACGCCCACAGCAGGAGTTGAGTATCGAGGAGAAGCATTATTCGCCACCCTCGAACAGGGCTTCAATTGCGCCGGATCCCATGCGGTCAAAGTCTTCCGGAACCTGGAATTCGCCGCGCAGGAAGCCGATTCGGCGCGTTGCCCCAGACTCCGGCGCGTCCACCGCGATAACTTTGGCAAGCGGTTTGCCCGCGCGTGCAATGATGAATGGCTCCCCGTCGGCAACCCCTTCAACCAGGCGCGAGAGATGCGTCTTGGCTTCGTGCATATTGATGATCCGCATGATGGCTTCCCTGAGCTTAGTCCTTTTAGCTTAGTTCATTTTCAGTGACTTCGCAAGGCCGCAACCGAGGCGCTAAAACGGCTTTCGCCGGAATGACGAAAAAGTGGATTTCGATGGGTGTCCCGGATTGATTCCGGGATGACGAAAAAGCGAGTTTCGATGGGTGTCCTGGATTGATTTCAATTTCGATGGGTGTCCCCGTTTGTCCACCGGATTGATTCCGGGATGACGAAAAAGCGAGTTTCGATGGGTGTCC
>CAZUGZ010000066.1:5967-6865 GCA_964620555.1 uncultured Alteromonadaceae bacterium | reverse complement strand
GAAAAACACTCGATTGGTTCGATAAAATCGATCAATAAAGCCATAGCGATCCTCGAATTGCTTAATGAGTCAGGGCGGCCACTGCGAATTATGGAGATTTGTAGTGAGTTGGGATTGTCTCAGAGTGTTACCTCAAGAATGGTCGCTACCCTGGCGGCGGCCGGCTACCTGGAGACGGATCGGGATACCGGGCAGATCCACCTGGGCCTGGGCTTAAGTCTGCTGGGGAGCGCAGCAGTGGGCCGACGAAACCTTGACCAGGTTGCCCTGCCCTTCATCGCTGAGTTTGCCGCACAGCACGAGGAGTGGGTGAGCCTGAGTCGTCTATGCAAAGGGAAAGTAGTGACCATGCGGGCTGGTGCATCTCCTTCACTGGTGCGAGATATGCACCTTATGGTCGTTTTGCCAGTCCATGCCAGCGCTCCAGGAAAGGCCCTGTTAGCCTGGCGCCCGGATGAAGAAGTTCGTGATGTTCTCAACCTCAATGGCATGGACCCCTATACGGCGCAGACCATTACTGATCCGGATCGCTTCATGGAAGATCTGGCAGTTGTCCGAGAGAAGGGGGTCGCATTGGATAACTGTGAGTTGTTGCATGAACTCCGGCACCTTGCCACTCCGATCCGGGACCATTCGGATACCGTCGTGGCCGCCCTGTCTGCCGGCGGCGAAGCCGAGCGTATAACGGGGGATTACGCAACGGAACTCGGTAACGCGCTGGCAACGACAGCCCTTCATATATCCAGAAGACTGGGCTACCGCGCGCAAGCAGGCTGAATCCAGGCCGCTTGATTAGCTAATAGGCTTGCATAATACGCATGGGTTATCCATAATTTCTCCCGGGATGGCCAACTCCATCCAGCGAGCTTTATACAAATGCGGAAATTCAACAGTGCGA
>CAZUGZ010000066.1:0-5957 GCA_964620555.1 uncultured Alteromonadaceae bacterium | reverse complement strand
TTGGAGAGGCTTCTCGAGGTACTTGATCTCGAAGAAGATGGCCCCGATCGATTTTTGGCTAGCCACACTATGCACCCCAATGGGGGGCGGATTTACGGCGGACAGCTTCTGGCACAAGCACTTGACGCCGCCAGTAAAACGGTAGATACCAGTTTCGTTTTGCACTCTCAGCAGGCTAATTTCATCAGCCCTGGTAATGGAAAATGTGCCACTTCCTTTGAGGTGGAACGCGTGCGCGATGGTGGCCAGTTCTGTTTGCGCCGGGTTGTAGCGAAACAACAAGGCGCTCCAATATTCAGCAGCAGCCTGTCATTTCAACGGCCGTCTGAAGGTGTTTCCATACGGCCTTCGATGCCGGACGTGCCGCCGCCTGAGACTCTTGAAAGCAATCGAACACTGGCGTTGCAGTCAGGTCTTCTCAATGAAGATTTCATGGTGACCACCGGCGAAGATCTTGACGTTCGCGTGATTGATCCTTTTATTGGTCGTCCACTGACTTCTCGACCTCCGGAGTTAAAACTCTGGATCAGGGTCAATGGAAGATTGTCCAATAGGCAGCAATTACATAAAAAGCTGCTCGCGTACATGTCTGACGTATATTTGGGGCCTCTCTGCTTGTTGCCTACCGGGTTATCGCCGTTTGACCCATCGGTCCAGAGCGCCAGTTTAGATCATGCAATGTGGTTCCATGAACCGGTTAGGGCCGACGAGTGGCATTTACATACTATCGATGCTGAGCAAGCCGGGAGTGGACTTGGACTGGCGAGAGGCCGGTTTTATTGCCTGGAGGGGAGGCTTGTCGCTTCTGTTATGCAGCAAGCCCTGGTGCGGTTACTTGGCGGTGAAAAACTTTCTGCAAACGATGAAAGATGCCCCGCTTGGTAGGTCAAGTACACGTGGCGGGAAGACTTGAAGGATGCCCCCACAAATCTATAGGTAACGACGCTTAGCCGACCAAAACAGATGAAACTTGCACAATACGCATGAGAAACCCATTATGGGTGCATAGATTTTGGAGAGCTTATGTCGACGCAGCGTGTGGCCTTGGTGACTGGAGCAGCCAGCGGACTGGGCCTGGCAATTGCCAAATATTTGGGCGAACTGGGTGTTGTAGTTGTCGGGGCTGACCTCGATGCATCTATCACCACCAAAATGGATGAACTACCGGCTACCTGGGCTGCGCATCAGGGGTTGGTACTCAATGTGTGTGACCAGGAGGCGATCGCCGCAGCTATTCAAAACATCGACCAGTCGCTCGGTCGTTTGGATATTCTTGTTAACTGCGCCGGCATTGGCGTGGCCGGTACGAATGGGCCTCCAGGCATCGATGAAATCTCGGCAGAAAGCTGGCAAAAGGTACTGCAAACCAATCTCACCGGACCCTTTCTCTTGTGTCAGGCTGTCCTGCCTTTGATGCGCAGGCATGAATGGGGCCGCATCGTCAACATTGCGTCACGCGCCGGTCGTACGGCCATCGCTGCCTCTGAGGTTGCCTATGCGAGTTCCAAGGCAGGTCTGATTGGGCTCACACGTAAACTCGCTTTGGAAGTAGCCGCAGAGGGCATCACTGTCAATGCTATCGCGCCGGGTCTCTTCTACACTCCCATGCTGCATTCTGTGGATGAAGAAATGCTTGCTGCATTCCAAAAGAGCATTCCAGTCGGTCGCTCCGGCGACCCGGTTGAACTTGCCGCGACCGTTGCATTTCTTGCATCCCGGGAAGCGGGATACATTACGGGTGCCACGTTAGATATGAACGGCGGTTCATTTATAGGCGCTTGAGCCGAGGTCACGTTTATGGCAAGTCAGGCATACTACGATTTTGCGGCGCTGCTGAAGAAAAATCGCAGCGAAGTTGTCCCGTCCCTCGAAGAACGGCGTGCGGGGTGGGATAAACTGGCAGAAGGTTTCCCCCCGGATGAGCGTGTCATCTGTGGGCCTTTTGCCATCGGTACCACCCAGGTGGAATGGCTGCGTTGGCCAAATTTCGACACAGAAAAAACGTTGCTCTACTTCCATGGCGGTGGGTATTGCATGTGTGATGCGCGAGGTCATCGCCATTTGATATCGCAACTTGCCCTGGCCAGCGGCGTGCAAGCGCTCTCGGTGGACTATCGGTTAGCGCCGGAAGCGCCGTTTCCGGCAGCGGTTGAGGATGCAGTTAACGTCTATACTTGGCTCAGCGAACAGGTCGGCAGTGAACAGATTATCGTTGGCGGTGATTCTGCTGGAGGTGGTCTGACGCTGGCACTGTTGCTCGAGATTGCTAATCACTATCTTTCTGACGGACACACACTTACCCAGCCCTGTGCCGCCTTTTGCATATCACCTGTTACTGACCTGGCCAAAACGGGTGCGTCTTTCCTGGGGAATGCGCATCTGGATCCGGCAATGGTGCCAGCTTCCAGCGCTGAACTGGCAAAACTCTATGCAGGTACGGAAGAGAATCTGACACACCCGCTGGCGTCCCCGTTGTATGGCGATTACCAGGGATTACCGCCTTTGATGATCACGGTGGGTACCTGGGAGATTCTCCTCGATGACTCTCTGCGAGTGGCTGACAAGGCCAAAAACGCGGGGGTGCAGGTTGAGCTGGAAGTAGGACAGGACCTCATGCATATATGGCCGTATTTTGTGGGGGTATACCCTGAAGCAGCAGAAACGGTGGCCAATATCGGCGCTTTCAACAAACGACAATTCTCCGCGAGGCAGGGCTTATGATAGATGCAAATCTCACTGACAAGGTGGCGATCGTCACAGGCGCCGCAAGAGGTATCGGTCGTGCAATTGCATTACAATATGCTGCTGCGGGTGCGCATGTTGTGATCGCTGACCTCAATCTGCAGGCAGCTCGGGATTTCAACGAAGCGCTGGACGCAGCGACGGTTGGTGCAGAAATCGAAGCACTGGGCGTACGCAGTCTTGAGGTGGAGTGCGATCTGACGGAACGCAGTCAAGCGAAGCGTTTGGTAAAAGAAGCTATCAGCGCCTTCGGCCGTGTTGACGTGATGGTGAATATGGCGGGAGGGGCGACGACCGCAATAGAGCGCAGCACGCCCTTACTCACCCCCGATGAGGATATCAACGACACCTTCAAGAGAAACTATTCGTCTACGGTCTATTGCTGTCAGAGTGTTGGGCCAGTTATGGTCGAGCAAGGCGGCGGTTCGATCATCAATTGCAGTTCGCTTGCGGGTACCGTCGCTTCACCCGGCGGCGTCTATGCCCACTATGGGGCATCCAAGGCTGCAATCACTCAATACACGCGTGCATTGGCTGGTGAGGTTGGACCAGCCGGCGTGCGCGCCAACTGCATTGCGCCCGGGATCATTATGACTTCAAGGGTCAGCGCCCAGGCGCAGGAGCGCAACCTTGGCATGGAAGAGCAGGCCCAGGCAATTCCGCTGCGGCGTCTTGGGGGGCCAGGGGATGTTGCGGGCGTCGCGCAGTTCCTGGCGTCTGATCTCTCCAGGTACGTCACTGGTCAATGCATCGCCGTGAACGGTGGTGCCTATCTTGGAGCTACCTGAGCGCGGGCAGGTTGTTTCTCGCGGATGCCAGTGGAATAAAGGGGGGCTCCATGTCATTGATCCGCATCGTGCTGGCCGTTATCGGGCTTGCGCTGGCTGCGTGTTCGCAGAGCGAATCGCCAGCAACTGCGTCGCGGGCCGCAATGGCAAGCGTGGACGGAGCGCGCATTCAGGCGGCGGACTCCGAGCCGGGCAGCTGGCTCGCGCACGGTCGTACCTACGATGAGCAGCGTTTCAGTCCGCTAGACGACATCGATCAAAACAACGTTGGGAATCTCGGCCTCGCCTGGCACTGGGATACCAATACTACACGCGGTTTGGAAGCCACCCCCATCGTTGTGGACGGTGTGATGTATACCACCGGCTCGTGGTCTGTGGTGTGGGCGCACGATGCCAAAACCGGCGAGCTTCTCTGGGAGTACGATCCCATGGTGCCGCGTGAATGGGCCAGGTACGCGTGCTGCGACGTGGTTAACCGGGGCGTGGCCGCGTGGAAGGGGCGAATCTACTCCGGCACTCTCGACGGCCGGCTGCTCGCGCTGGACGCCGCCACGGGCAAGGTCGCCTGGGAGGTGCTGACCATCGACAAGGCTCGCCCCTACACCATCACCGGCGCGCCACGCATCGTCGACGGTAAGGTCATCATTGGCAACGGCGGCGCTGAGTACGGCGTGCGAGGCTACGTTACCGCGTACGACGCGGCCAGCGGTGAAGAGCTGTGGCGTTTTTACACGGTGCCGGGCAACCCGGAAGAACCGTTCGAAAACGACGCGATGGAACTGGCTGCCAGCACCTGGCATGGTGGCGAGTGGTGGAAAGTCGGTGGTGGTGGCACCGTGTGGGATTCCATGGCGTACGATCACGAGTTGAATTTGCTCTATATAGGTGTCGGCAACGGATCGCCCTGGAGCCGTAACATCAGGAGTCCCGGCGGCGGTGACAACTTGTTTCTGTCTTCGATCGTTGCGCTGAATCCCGACGACGGCAGTTACGTGTGGCACTACCAGACCACGCCTGGCGACTCCTGGGACTACACCGCTACACAGCATATGATCCTCGCGGACCTGGAGCTTAATGGGCGCTCACGCAAGGTGATTATGCAGGCACCCAAGAACGGCTTTTTCTACGTGCTCGACCGCACCAATGGGGAGTTCATCTCTGCTGAGCCCTACGTGCCCGTGAGTTGGGCCCGTCACATCGACCCGGAGACCGGCCGGCCGGTTGAGAATCCCGACGTCCACTATGCGAACGATGCCAGGCTAATTAGTCCTTCTTCCGTCGGGGGTCACAACTGGCACCCGATGACCTACAGCCAGACTACGGGGCTTGTCTACATCCCGGTTATAGATCTGCCGCAAGAGTTTGCGCAGGACAAAGCGTTCCTACATCGCCCCGGCGTGTGGAACACTGGAACGGACTTCGACGCTAGTCTCCCGGGCGATGACCCTGGCGTGATGATATCCGCTCTCTCGAGCTTCAAAGGTGGTCTCACCGCCTGGAACCCGGTGACACAGCAACCCGCCTGGGGCATTCAGCACGATACGCTCTGGAACGGCGGCCTTCTTTCCACCGCGGGCAACCTGGTGTTTCAAGGCAGGGCCGATGGCTATTTTGCCGCCTACGCTGCCGACAGCGGTGAGCTGTTGTGGGAGTACCCGACGCAGAATGGCATCATCGCCGCCCCGGTCACCTACGCTGTGGACGACGAGCAGTACGTGGCGGTGGTAGCGGGATGGGGCGGCGGCTTCGCGCAGTCATCCGGTGTGCCGCGGCACCGCAACAACGTGCTGAAAGAAGGGCGCATCCTCGTCTTCAAGCTGGGTGCCAAAGCCGAGTTGCCCGAGACCGAGCTTACCATGATGAAGCTGCCTCAGCCCCCGGCGCTGGAGTACACCGCCGATCAGGTGCGGGTAGGTAAGAGTCTGTACGCTCGCTACTGTTACGTGTGCCACGGTTATGGGGTGCTCAGTTCGAGCAGCCTGCCGGACCTGCGCCACGCTGACGCCAGCGTGCACGCGGCCTGGGATGCGATTGTCCGTCAGGGTGCGTTCGTCGGCATGGGCATGCCGAAGTTCGGCGATGTGCTCGACGAGGCTCAGAGCCACGCGGTGCAAGCTTATGTAGTGGACGTGCTGAAACGCTCAATCGAGTTGTGCGAAAGCGAATATCGCAAGAGCTACCCGGAGCTGCTGGACATGGCGTGCACGCGGCCCGAGCGATAATCTCTTGCTGTAAATCGAAATTCGGTCCATGATACACTGGCCTTTACATTAATGTAAATATGCGATACGGTACCAAGTCTCAGGTGAAATGGCCGTTGTGATGGCGAAGCAGCTTGCCTCTGGCGGAAAGCGATTGTGCTGATTGAGTATGTCAGTGTAATCGCGTTACACAAATAATATTGAGCATAAAATAAACCACCTTGGA
>CAZUGZ010000065.1:6390-6948 GCA_964620555.1 uncultured Alteromonadaceae bacterium | reverse complement strand
GGAAAGGAAGCAACTCCTTCTCGAAGGGGGAGGGCGTGGTAGTCGATATAGGGCCCCGCCCGACGATGCTGATGTAAACATCGAGGTAGGTGGAGCACAGCTTGGTTTGACCAGCCGAATCCCCGAGGTCGAGATCTATATCCCGATCTCAGAGGTAGGCGCAGAGATTAAACGACTTGTGCGGCAACCCATTAAGCATAGGCGCCCTGTGGGCTACAACCGGGACTTTATCGGAACTTATCAGCCCAATCGCACTTTCTATCTGCCCGAGGAAGTGCGTAAACATTTACTGGAGATCGGTCAATCCCAAACGGGGGTTCTCGCGGCTGGAACCTATGCGTTGCAAATCTACAACAGGCTGTTGATCGATCTGACGTGGAATTCCAGTCGTCTTGAGGGTAACACCTATTCCCTACTTGAAACTGAACGGCTCATCGAATTGGGTGATAGCGCCGAGGGCAAGGATGCTCTGGAAACCCAGATGATCCTGAACCATAAAGCAGCCATTGAATTACTCGGGCAGTCAGCAGCGGATACGGGGTTTAACCGATACACTAT
>CAZUGZ010000065.1:0-6380 GCA_964620555.1 uncultured Alteromonadaceae bacterium | reverse complement strand
CTATTTGTAACCTCCACGCGCTACTATCAGAAAACCTGCTACCAGATCCTGCAGCCTGTGGCCGCTTGAGACAGCACTCGGTCGGCATTGGTGCAAGCGTGTTTCAACCGCTGCAAGGCGGTGCGTTGATAAATGAGTGTTTTGGTGAGGTGTTGTTCAAGGCAGACGCAATCAGAGATCCTTTCGAGCAGGCATTCTTCGCCATGGTGCAGTTGCCTTATCTACAAGCTTTCGACGATGTGAACAAACGTGTATCTCGCCTGGCAGCAAACATTCCTTTCATTCGAGAAAACCTCAGCCCTCTCTCGTTTGTTGATGTACCCGAGAAAGCCTACATTGACGGTTTGTTGGGTATCTATGAGCTCAATCGCACCGAATTGTTGGCTGATATTTTCGTTTGGGCCTATGAGAGATCTTGCGCCCGTTATTCTGCGGCTCGCCAATCGCTCGGTGATCCCGATCCGTTTCGGTTGCGTTACAGGGAATTCATCGCCCAGCTGGTCTCCAATATCGTCCGTTCCGCTCTAAACAAGCGCGAGGCGGTTTCAGCTATGAAGCAGTTCATAGAACAAGAAATTGTGGAGCAAGACAGAGCGCGCTTCATGGAAATGGTGGAGACGGAACTGACTGGTTTGCATGAGGGAAATATCGCCAGATATAAGTTGAAACCTTCAGAGTTTGAAAACTGGTTAAAGAGATGGAGTTGAAGTAAAGATACCGTCTTGTTCCGCACTGATGTAAATGAAATAGGAGCCATTTAATTTCACTTTTACCGCTAAAAGTGAAATAACAAGTGCTCTTGTTTCACTTCGCAGTTCCCTCGGTTTAGTGGACACCCTGATTTAACTAATCAGGAGATTGACCATGCCAAGGTAGTGTCAAATTTCTTTCGCACTTTTTTCTTTGGGGTAGCCCCAGTCATTCGTCACGCAAATTTCACGCACAGTGGGCACCATCCAGGGCCATCGCCTCCCCGTGCCCTTGGTATTGGTCAACCATGAAGTTTCAGTTGGCTGATAGAAAAACTTCCAATTGGACAGCATAGAACTTACATTTGGCCGAATAAAACCTTACAATCGGCCGAATGAGTGAGTCTGAATTCTTTCCTCGATTCGTCGAGCCTCGCTTGCATGAGGCCTTGGCTGATTCCCCGGTGGTGCTGATACATGGGCCGCGCCAATGCGGTAAAACCACGCTGACCATGCATTATGGGCAGTCTCAAGGGTATAGCTACATCAGTTTTGATGACGATGTGCAGCGTGCGGCAGCACAGGTCGACCCGATTGGATTTGTCGCTGATCTGCCCGACAAAGTCATTCTGGATGAGGTGCAACGTGTACCCGAACTGTTTACCTCCCTCAAAAGCAGCGTAGACAGTGCCCGGCGCCCAGGGCGCTTCCTGTTGACGGGTTCAGCGAATGTTTTGGTAGTACCCAAACTTGCGGATTCACTGGCGGGGCGAATGGAAATACTAAGGCTGTATCCGCTTGCACAGGCTGAAATTTCCGCGCAAGAGAACGCATTCATGCAGACTGTGTTTACAGCAGATTTCAGGGAAAGAACCTATGCCAGACAGGCTATAGCATTGGCGGAGATGATTGCTGCAGGTGGATACCCTGCAGCGCTGGCACGATCAAAGCCAAAACGGCAAGCTGCCTGGTATCGTGACTATATTGCAACGCAATTGCAACGCGATGTGAAAGATCTGGCGCGCATTACAGCACTGGATGCGCTGCCGCGATTGATGTCGTTGGCTGCAGGGCAGACGGCAAGGCTATTGAATGTGGTTGATCTGTCTTCACCCTTCCAGTTGAGTCGTCCCACGATTCGTGATTACTTGACCCTGCTTGAGCACGTTTTCCTGGTTGAAGAGCTACCCCCCTGGCACAGTAACCGCATCAGTCGCTTGATCAAATCACCCAAGTTGCATCTCTGTGATACTGGGGTCTCGTCTGCCCTGCTTGGTGTGGATGCCGCCACGTTGTGGAGTGATAGGGAATTACTCGGCCAACTCCTGGAGACGTTTGTATATCAGGAGCTTCGCAAGATAGCCAGTTGGCAAGACGAGCAGACCCGTTTTTCCCATTTCCGCAACAAGGATGGCGTGGAAGTTGATATCGTGATGGAAAAAGGCCAGCAAGTGGCTGGTATAGAGGTGAAGGCTGCGGCGACGGTGACAAAGGCTGACTTCAAGGGCTTACGGAAATTGGCAGAGGCAACAGGGAAGCAATTTTCTGCCGGGATTGTGCTGTATGACGGTGACAGAGTAGCGCGGTTTGGTGACAAGTATTTCGCGGTGCCCATCAATGCCCTATGGGCGTGAATCGGTAAGGTTGCTGGAGAGATGATCTTCCCGGCACATAGGTTGGCACCGCCAAGTTAACCGGCCTTAATTGGTAGAATCGATGGATGAATATCTAAAAGCGCCACCGATTTCCGCCAGATATCATTTCCTATGCTGTCTGGCTCTACTATCGCTTCAACCTAAGCCACAGAGATATCGAAGACCTTCTTGCTGAGCGAGGCATCACCGTATCCAGAGAGGCGATCCGTCTTTGGTGCATCAAGTTCGGAGCCATTTACACTAAAAGATTGAAACGAAAACACCGGACTCGGTTCAGGCGGTCAGGTCACCGTAGAACGGTTTGAGTGCTCTTTAAGCTATTGATTTTTAAATCGAAAATGGTAGCTACGGGTGGACTTGAACCACCGACCCCAGCATTATGAATGCTGTGCTCTAACCAACTGAGCTACGTAGCCACATCGCTCTCCGGCCGGTACATTTTAGCAGCATTCCACTGCCACTACCGGTGCTGTGAAGGCTGCGGATTGTGGTAATTCCGGGCTGGCATGTCAAATTGGGCGCGGTGGGTTGGAGGCGGCCGCTCAGACATTGAAGCGAAAGTGAATCACATCGCCATCCTGGACGCGGTAGTCCCTGCCCTCCAGCCGCCAACGACCGCGATCCCTGGCACCCTGTTCGCCCCGGCAGGCGATAAAATCTTCGTAGCTCACCACTTCGGCGCGAATGAAGCCTCGTTGAAAGTCGCTGTGGATCTGGCCGGCGGCCTCCGGTGCGGTGGTTCCCACTTCGATGGTCCAGGCCCGCACTTCCCTGGGGCCGGCGGTGAAGTAGGTGTGCAGGTTCAGCAGCCCGTAACCGGTGCGGATCAATCGGTTCAGGCCCGCTTCCGGCCAGCCCAGTCCGGCCAGGAATTCATCGCGTTCGGCGTCCCCCAGCTCCGCGATTTCGGCTTCAAGCTGATTGCAGATCACCACCAGGGCGGCGTTTTCCGCCTGCGCTATCGAGCGCAGCGAGGCCACCAGGGCATTGCCCTGCAGACCCTCTTCATCGACATTGGCGATGTACATGGTCGGCTTGACGGTAAGTAAATGCAGCGGTTGCACCAGCGACCATTCGGCCGGGCTCAGGTTCAGCGTGCGCACCGGCCTGGCCTGATTGAGTTGTGGCAGCAGTTTTTCCAGCAGCAGGGTTTGTGTCCGGATCGCTTCCTGGTCGCCGCCCTTGGCCAGACGGGCGAGCTTGCGCAGTTGCTTTTCACAGCGTTCGAGGTCGGACAGGGCCAGTTCGGTGTTGATTACTTCGATGTCGTCCACCGGATCGACCCGCCGGTGGACATGGGTGATCCGCTCATCCTCAAAACAGCGCACCACGTGGGCAATGGCATCGGTTTCGAGAATGTGGCCGAGGAACTGGTTGCCCAATCCCTCGCCGCGGGAGGCGCCGGCCACCAGGCCGGCGATATCCACAAATTCCATGGTGGCGGCGATTTCCTTTTGCGGCTTGACGATGGCGGCAATTTCGCTGCGCCGCGGGTCGGGTACGGCGACCACACCGGCATTGGGTTCGATGGTGCAGAAGGGAAAGTTCTGCGCGTCGATGCCGGCCCGGGTCAGCGCGTTGAACAGGGTGGACTTGCCGACATTGGGCAGGCCGACAATGCCGCATTTGAAACCCACGAATAATCCTCTTGCTCAGTGGTCGCCGTGCAACCTGGCGGTTGCCGTGACCCAGTCCCCCTCCAGCAGTGGCGGCAGGGCCGCCAGGCTGCGCTCTATGCTTTGGTCTATCTGCTGCCGGTCCGCCCCGGAAGGAGGGTGCAATACGTAGTGGCTGACGTCCGCTGCCGGACCCGGGTGCCCAATGCCGATGCGCAGCCGCAGGAAGTCCGGGCCCAGCGCCTTGACGATGTCGCGCAGGCCGTTGTGACCGCCGTGCCCACCGCCATTCTTGAAGCGCGCCGTACCCGCTTCGAAATCCAGTTCGTCGTGGGCTACCAGGATGCTGGCGGTGTCGATCCGGTAAAACTTCGACACCGCGGCAACCGCCTGGCCGCTGCGATTCATGTAGGTGTCGGGAATGAGCAGGTGCACTACCCCACCAGGCAGGGCCAGGCGGCCGACTGCCCCGAAAAACCCGGACCTGGGCTTTAGCGTGAGCGCATGCTGGCGGGCCAGCACGGCGACCAGGTCGGCGCCAGCATTGTGGCGGCTGCCGCGGTGCGACTCACCGGGGTTGCCGAGGCCGACAATCAGCTTGACGGGTTCGGTCAAGACCGGATCCACCACCGCCGGGAACTGGACGGGAAGCCGGTTACTGTTCTTCTTCCGTGCTGTCAGTGGCCTCGACATCGGCGTCGTCGACCACATCCTCCAGGGTCTCTTCTTCCTCTTCCTCTACGCCGCCTTTGCGGGCCAATACGCTGGAAACGGCAAGGTCGTGATCACCGCCCTGGGACAGGGCCACGGATTCGATACCCGGTGGCAACTCTATGTCGGAGATATGAACGATTTCACCCATTGACACCCCGGCCATATCCACCTCGATGTACTCCGGCATATCCCCGGGCAGGCACAATACCTCCAGGTCGGTAGCCTGATGCTGGATCATGCCGCCGTCGGTCTTCACCCCAATACAGGTCTCTTCGTTGAGGAACCGGATGGGCACGTGGACCTTGATTTTCACGTCGTCGCTGACCCGCAGGAAATCGGCATGCATCACCTGATCCCTGGCCGGATGGTGTTGCAGGTCCTTGAGGATGACCTGTTCCTCGGCTCCGTTCACCCTGATGGTCAGAACCCGGGAGTAAAATGCTGCGTTGCTCAGTGAGTGCTCGAAGTCCTTGCGCAACAGGGTTACCGCCACGGATGGCTGATTGCCGCCGTACACGACGGCGGGAATGCGGCCGGTCAGCCGGCGCAGGCGGCGGCTGGCGGCCTTGCCCGTGGCCTCCCGTACTTCGGCCTCAATTTCAAATGTCTCGGTCATTACCAGTACTCCCTGGAAAATGGATCGCCACGCTGGCGAAAGTGATAGTTGCCCTATTCGTCGAACAGTGCGCTGATCGACTCCTCGTTGCTGACCCTTCGCATGGACTCCGCCAGCAACCCGGCAATGGTGAGTTGGCGAATGCGTGAGCAGGCACTGGCGGCACCGTTGAGGGGGATGGTGTCGGTCACCACCAGTTCATCCAGGGCGGAGGCTTCAATATTGTCGATCGCCTGTCCCGACAACACCGCGTGAGTGCAGTAGGCCAATACCCGCTTGGCGCCGTTTTTCTTCAACGCGGTCGCTGCCTTGCACAGGGTGCCGGCGGTGTCCACCATGTCGTCCACCAACAGGCAACAGCGCCCGTCGACATCGCCGATGACATTCATTACCTGGGCTTCGTTGGACTGGGGCCGGCGCTTGTCGATGATTGCCAGGTCGGCATCATTCAACAACTTGGCGATGGCCCGGGCGCGGACCACGCCACCGATATCCGGAGAAACCACGATCAGGTCGCTGTAGCGACAGCGTTCTATATCGTCGTTCAACACCGGTGAGGCGTAAATGTTGTCCACCGGACAGGCAAAAAATCCCTGGATCTGTTCGGCGTGCAAATCCACCGTCAATACCCGGTCCACACCCACGCTCACCATCATGTCCGCCACTACCTTGGCACTGATCGGCACCCGTGAGGAACGTACCCTGCGGTCCTGGCGGGCGTAGCCGAAATAGGGCACCACCGCGGTGATGCGGGTGGCCGATGCCCGGCGCAGGGCATCGATCATGACAATCAGTTCCATCAGGTTGTCATTGGTCGGCGCGCAGGTGGATTGCAACACGAATACATCCTTGCCCCGCACGTTTTCATTGATTTCAACCGATACTTCACCGTCGCTGAAGCGCTCGACATCGGCTCTGCCGAGTGGGATATGCAATCTGCCGGTGACCTTTTTGGCCAACGCGAGATTCGCATTGCCGGAGAACACCATCATTTTTGCCGACACAGTCTCGTCCTCTGACAGTAGTGGTCAAAGTTGGCTGGGGTGGCAGGATTCGAACCTGCGAATGCCGGGATCAAAACCCGGTGCCT
>CAZUGZ010000064.1:0-7274 GCA_964620555.1 uncultured Alteromonadaceae bacterium | reverse complement strand
GTGAAGAGGATCTAGCCCGCATATTTCACCAACCTTCTGCTGCGAACGCCGATACCCTCGCTGTGACAGGGCGTGCTCCCTCCAGCCGCTTTGACATAGTGTCAACTATGCCTTCAGCGTCTTCCGGTCCGCGCACCCTGCCACTGCGGCGTCTCGACGTCCTCGCTACAAACCTTGGTGAAATATGCGGGCTAGCGCGCCAACTACAGATCAGTTCTTTGTCGGGCTATTGGTAGGCGCTGCGTTACCCGGTCAACGAATTGAAGTCGAGTCCGAATGAAAAATTAAACGTCAGCACTTTTTTTGCGTTCAATTTCAACCATACGGCACCGGGAGGTCCCCCATCCCGCAGATATCCGGGATAATCATCGGGCGTCGTCGACCATTGTGACTGGTCGGGACCGAGGTAGCGTATGAGCATTCTGCGGGCGCGGTCGACGTCGTAAGGGGTCATTTCAACTTCTCCGGTGGCCATCACCTGGTGGACCCGGCCCGTGTCGAGCTCGAACACGTCCACGACCAGTGACGCCCTGGGATCCTTCTGAAGCCGGGCATACAGTTTTGCGTGCGGCCCGGAGATCACCCAGAACGTCTCATCTTCCCACTGGTACCACATCGGGCGCACGGTTGGGCCGTTCGTCGCCAGACGGCACTCATTGGCTTCCGCAAGAAAAGCGTCCACATCGAATGGAACAGTGCGATGTACTATTTCCGTCATGTATCTCTCCTGTCAATTATCAGTTGCGCCGGCGACTACCGGGCAATCACTGCGGTTTTCGCCCCCGGGAGTGTACGGCCCTGTAAACCCGGCATCGATCGTATTTGTCGCGGTAGGTTTTGTCTTGGGCGACGGCATCAGCCAGATCCACTTTTCGAACAGAAACTGTCAGCCGTAGGATAATCGGCCTTCCGGCCATTGATGAAGTTTGCTATTTTATAAATATCAATAACCTACAGATTTATTTTCATTAGACTTCGAAAGCGCGTACTCAGCACCGAGCTTCCCGGGCAGGCCACAAACACCCCCCGCGGGGTGCGAGCCGGCTCCGGCGAGAAACAACTTTTCCACCGGGCTCTGATAACCCCCAAGACCAGCGGCCGGCCGGTTATTCCCCATGCGAGTCGGGATCATGTCAACATGAAAATAGGCCGCGTTTGGCGTGGAATACTGCGCAATAAAATCCTGTGGGCAGGTTTCGACCCGGCCGATTTCCGTCTCCAATCCATCGATAAAGCGGCTGCAGGAGACCATGATCTGTGAACTATAGCCTGGTTTGCTCTCGGCCCAGCCATTTACCGGGTGCAACGGCACATTGGCGTAGATGTACAACACGTCGCCGTCGGGTGGCGCGATGCTCTCATCGACCGCAGACAGAATGGCAAAATACATGGGTGGAAGAAAGTCCACCCGTTCGCCCCGCTTGCAGGCTTCATGCTGGAGAATGTGTTGTTCCAGGGTGCCGGTCATGAAGGTGGTTTTGCGGATATCCGTAGCGTCGCGCCCGGCCCGCTTTTTCCGGGCTCGGGAATAATCCAGTTTTCCGCTGGTGGCAATATCGATCTTGAAAGGCGCCACATCGACCGAATTCGCGGGTATGAAGTCGAGTCTTCGGGTCATTCTGTCGTCGAGCACACCGGCCTCCAGCAGTTCCCCAAGCGCTACCTGGGGGGCGCAGTTGGCTATCACGCCCTGCCCTGCCTCCAATTGCTCACCGTTATCGAGTTGCACCCCCCAGGCAATGTTGTCTTTCACCAGGATTTTGGCCACCCTGCTGTCGAGTCGAATTTCGCCTCCGCGCTCCTTGAAGTAGCCGGCGAAAGCGTTGACCAGCCCCGACATACCCCCCCTGGGTCGGTAGATACCGGCACGGTGTACATTCCCGAATCCGGCCAGGTAAATGCCGTCTCCTTCCACTGTTGCCGGTGCGAACATACAGGCCCAGAATGCCCATAAACCGCGCATGGCCTCGCTCTCGAATGTTTCGGCAATCATCTCAAAGGCATTGGTGCACAACATCCTCGACAAGGTTTTCCTGATTCGTTTGTCCCTGGCGGCTTTCAGGAGAGTGCCGACAAAATCGAGTTTGCCGATGTCGCCTGGTTGCTTGGAACCCAGCGAATCGAGGCAACCCATTACAAAGTCGATGGTGCTGCGTATCTCCTGGTACATCCTCGCATCGGGCTGGGAAAAGTAGCTGATTTCCTCTACTGTGCGGTCAAAGTCGGAAAACAACAACAGCGTATCCCCATCCTCGTTCATCCACCCGTATGGATGTTCCAGCGCAATCGGGTCATACCCATACTGGCGGAGTTGGAAATCGTCGGCGAGACTGCTCGGCGCCATCAGCGCATCGTCCATAGCTCCCACGCTGAGCAGGTGCCGAGGCGCGTTTTCGAGATAGTTATGGCTTGCCGCGAGGCCACCGATGATTGGACGCTGGTCGACTACCAGCACAGATCTGTTTGCCCTGGCGAGGGCACATGCCGCACTGAGGCCATTGTGGCCGGCTCCGATAACGATGTAGTCCCAAGTGCGGCTCATAAATCTGCTACTCCCCGGTGCCGGCGATGATGGCACATCATTCGTGTCGCTTATCCATAGGGCGCTGCACCCGCCAGGTTCAGGTTACCGGCATGATTCATCCAATCGTGCCCAGCAGGTCACCCACCTCGTACTCCTGTTCCGGTTTGGCGATCTGCTTGAGCACACCACTGGCCGGGGACGGCACCTCTTCCACCGCCTTGTCGTTTTCGATGGCATACAGTGGGTCACCTTCGTTGATCTCCGCGCCGTCATCCACCAGCCACTCGACAAATGTCGCTCCGGTCATGGAAAATCCGATTTTGGGTAACAGAATGTTCTGACTCATAGTTGTCTCTCCACTGTGACGGGACGGCTACCCCATGGTGATTTTGGCCGCATCGATAATCTGCTGCTGGCTGTACAGGTAAGCCTGTTCCAATGGTTTGCTGAAGGGAACCGGACTCTCCTGGGAACCCAGGCGCTGCACCGGCGCTTTCAGCTCGGTGAACAGGTGCTCATGAATGCGGGAAGATATTTCCGCCCCTACGCCAAAGTTGCGAACGGCTTCGTGCACTACCACCGCACGCCCGGTCTTGGCCACCGAATTCAGAATGGCGTCGTCGTCCAGGGGCGAAATGGTGCGCAGGTCGATCACTTCCGCGGACACTCCCTCCTCTTTCAATAGCCCTGCGGCCGCCTGGCAGTCGGCGACGCCCCTGCCATAGGTAATGAGGGTGACGTCACCGCCCTCCAGCACCACATTTGCCTTGCCGATGGGCACTATGTGGCCCTTCTCCGGCGCCGTGCCGCGAGTGGCGTACAGGGCCATGTGTTCCATTTGCAGGCAGGGATCGTCGTCTTCTATGCAGGCTCGCAGCAGCCCGTAGGCATCCGCGGGACAGGATGGCATCACCACGTTGATCCCGGGGGTATGGGCAAACCAGGCCTCGGTCCAGTCCGAGTGCTGCCCACCGGTGCTGAAGCCGGCACCGCTCATGGTGCGAATTGTCATGGGAACAGAGGTCTGGCCACCGCTCATAAAGCGGATCTTGGCAGCGTGATTCACTACCTGGTCCATGCAGACCGCCATGAAGTTCATCATCATCACCTCCACCACCGGGCGCAGGCCGCCGATGGCGGAACCGACACCGGCACCGACGAAACCCTGTTCTGATATGGGGGTAGAGCGCACGCGGTCACCAAATTCACTGGAGAGACCCTGGGTCACCTGGAAAACACCACCGCCCTGTGGATCGGCCACATCCTCGCCGAACATGACGACACTCTCGTCGGCCTCCATGGCGTCGCGCAGCGCCATGTTCAGGGCCTCGATCATCGTTACTTTTTTTTCTGCCATGGTCATTACCTCCTATACCAGTTCGTTTGCGTAAACGTCGCGTTTGACCTCGATCGGGTCGGCGTAATCGCAGCCATAGGCGTATTCCACCGCTGCATCGATCAACTCGGTAATCTCCGTTTCCATCGCGCCGAGCTGATCGTCTGTAGCGTGGCCATTGTCGATCAACCACTGGCGGTACCTGGGCAGCGGGTCATTGGCCTTTGCCTCGGCCATTTCCTGTTCCGGAATGTAATGGCTGTCGTCACCAATGATGTGGCCGCAGAAGCGAAAGGTCATGGCTTCGATCAGGGTCGGGCCACCATCGTTGCGAGCACGGTCTATTGCTTCCCGGGCCGCGGCGTACATGGCGATCGGGTCATTGCCGTCCACGTGGATGCCGGGCATGCTGTAGGCTTCCGCCCGGTCCGCAACCCGCTCCACAGTGGTACCGAAGGAAAATGCCGTGTGCTCCGCGTAGCGATTATTCTGGCACACGAACACCACCGGCAATTTCCACAGGGAGGCCAGGTTGAGGCCCTCGTGGAAAGCACCGATATTGGCGGCCCCGTCACCAAAGTTGGAAATGGTTACGCGACCGTCCTGCTTGAAGTGGGAAGACAGCGCAAGACCCGTACCAATGGGAATTCCGGAACCGACAATCCCGGTGGTTACCATGACCCCCGACGCGGGATGGGTAACGTGCATGGGGCCACCCTTCCCCTTGCAGGTGCCCGTAACCCGGCCGGCCAGTTCCGCCCATAAATCGTTCAGGGGCACGCCCTTGGCCAGGGAATCGTGAATTCCACGGTATATTGTCACGATGTAGTCATCGTCGTTCAGGTTGACCGAGATTGCCGCGGGGATCACTTCCTGACCACGAGACGAGTACAGTGGCGATATCAACCGGCCCGCCATGATCTCGGTGTGCAGTCGATCATCGTTCAGTTTGATCAACATCATTTTTTCGTACATGGCCAGGTGTGTGGCCGTATCCAGCGTGTCTTTCATCTGCCTTCTCCTCTGGTATCTAGTCCCGTAACAGGTATTTCTGAATCTTGCCCGAAGCGGTGCGCGGTATTTCCTCTGTAAATTCATAGCGACGAGGAATCTTGTAGCCCGCCAGTCTGCCTCGCAGGAAACCGATCAGCTCCTCGTCTGTGGTCTCGGCATCCCCGGTCAGTACCACTACGGCCTTCAGGGCCTCGCCCCACTTTTCGTCCGGAATGCCCACCACCGCCACTTCGGAGACCGCCGGGTGCTCGTACAGGGCATTTTCCACTTCCGAAGGGTAAATGTTCTCACCGCCGCTCACCACCATGTCCTTTATGCGGTCCGTTATATAGATGAAGCCCTCTTCGTCCATATGGCCACCGTCGCCGGATTTGTACCAGCCATCCTCAAAGGCCTCGGCGGTCGCCTCCGGGCGGTTCCAGTAACCTTGCATCATCCCCCCGGAGCGGGCCCAAATCTCCCCGCTCGAGCCACGGGAAACCTCCCTGCCCTGCCGATCGCAGATTTTGATCTCCGTACCCGGCATCGGGAGACCACAGGATGTCAACAAGGCCTGCCGTTCCGGGTCATGGTGGACCGGCGCCAGGCAACTGATGACGCCGTTGGCTTCCGTCATGCCGTAGTATTGACAGAAGTCCACCCCCATGACTTCCAGCGCTTCGCGCAACATGGGCAGCGGGATGGCCGAGGCACCGTAGTGGATCACCTTCAGGCTGTCAAGAATACGGGGCCGCTTCTGCTGCTCTTCCAGCATCATGCCCAGTACCACCGGCACGGCAAACAGATGTGTCACCTTCTCCTGCTCGATGTAGTCGAGGAACGCTCCAGGCTCCGGCGCCGGCATGAGGATGATTTTGGCGCCGCGAAACATGCCGATCAGCAGCCAACCCAGGCCGCCAATATGGAAATTGGGCATGGCATTGATGGACACTTCCCTGGGCTCGCTGTTGAGATACCAGTCGCCCAACTGGTCTTCGCTGCGACGGTGCTCGCCCATGGCGCGGTTGCTGATCACCACACCCTTGGGCTTGCCGGTGGTGCCGCTGGTATAGAACTGCAGTATCGGGTCGTCCTGGCCATGCTCCAAAGCCGGGTCGCTGTCCGGGTTGGCGTCGCGCCACTGCGCAAAGGCCCCACGCTCGGCGCTGACGACCGTCTGCAGGGAAGGCACCACATCCTGCAGTTCCTTGAGCAAGGGCACAAAACCGTCATCGGCGACCGCCAGCCGCACACCGGCATCGTTGAGAATGTATTCCAGCTCCGCCGGCGCCAATCGCCAGTTCACGCCCACGTAAATTACTTTGGCCTTGTTGGCTCCGCAGAAGGTCTCCACATAGGCCCCGGAATTCACGCCCAGGTAGGCGATGCGATCTCCCGGCTCACAGCCGCTCCCCCGCAGGGCGTTGGCAACCCGGTTGGAACGGATATCCAGTTCTCCGTAGGAACAAAGGTGGTCACCATCCCGGTAGGCGATCGCTTTGGCATCTCGCTGCGCATGAAATCGCGGGTAATCGGCGACCGGCTGGCTGTACTCCGGGTGCATGCTAGGTTTCCTTCAGGACCGTGCGGGCGATAGAATTGCGCAGGACCTGGTTGCTACCGCCGTATATGCTGGCACAACGCCCGTAGAGGTACAGATAGTTGGCAGAGGAGGCCTCCTGCGCCGGGGTCACGGAATCGAGCATTTCCCCTGAGTCCACCCGTGTCACGTCGTAGGCCCCCTTGTAGACCCCGTTCAGATCCGACATCAAAATGGATATGTCCTGTTGCAACTCGGTAGCCCGGACTTTCAGGGCTGAGGGCTCATGGGCGGAAGACTCTCCGCGGGCCCAGGCCTGCACCAGGCGTTGCTCCAGGGCCAACACCGAGACCAATTGCGCCTCCATATCCGCCAGGCGGATTTTGAACAACAGATTTGCCATTTCCCCGGGGAACTCGATATCCAGGCGGGCGACCATGTCCTTCATCTTTTCCACTGCTCGAGCCTTGGCGCCAGTATCGGCGATAGCGGTGCGCTCGTGCTCGAGCAGAAATTTGGCCATCTTCCAACCGTCTCCTTCCTCGCCCACGCGATTTTCCACCGGCACCTTCACGTTATCAAGAAATGTCTGATTGGTATGGTAAAGGCCGTCAATGGTGACTATTGGGGAGATGGTGATACCGGGATCATTCATATCCAGCAACAGAAAGGTTATTCCCTCGTGTTTATCCCCGGAATCATCAGTGCGCACCAGAATGTGCATCATATCCGCGTAGTGGGCTTCTGTGGTCCACATTTTGGTGCCGTTGACAATGTAGTGATCTCCCTCCCGTATAGCCGAGCATTTCAGGGATGCCAGGTCCGAGCCGGAATTGGGCTCCGAATAGCCCTGACACCACCAGATATCGTTGCGCAAGGTC
>CAZUGZ010000063.1:0-7325 GCA_964620555.1 uncultured Alteromonadaceae bacterium | reverse complement strand
TATTGGTTGCAGCACCTGCAACTGGAGCCGGTGGAGTAGTGCCGGACACACTCACTGGATGACATCGCGATGCAAGTCAGCGACAATGAAGCGGCCAAGCGCCTTAATGAGGCCAGGGCAACGTTATTTCGTTCAATCAACGGTGAATCGATCTGATAAGTATCGTCTGCAGGCTGAATAAGGCTGTGTAGTTGTGGTCGGGGTAGTGACCGCATAGCTGCGGTAACCGCCAACTTTTACAGTTTTCCTGCAGCGGCCAGGGCCGCGCGGAGTATCCGTCGCCCTCGGCGTGTCAAGGAACCCATTGAATATCCACTTTTCGGTGCTGATTTGCACAGTCTCGAAGATAGAGGTTAATTAGGCTTTGATATGGAACACCGGATTCCTCTGCCATTTCCTTGAAGTATTCAATGACATCCTCGCTTAAGCGAATCGTCACCGGCCTTTTAAGTTTAGAGGCGTAAGGGTTCTTTCGGGACTTCATCTTTGAGAAATCATATTCTTTCTTCATGGTGAATCACCCTGGTAGTGTTGGCGTTCTCTGGTTGTGGCTTTTCGTGCCGAAATGATTCTAAGCTCTTCTCCTTTCTCCCCTCGTTCACAATGAACCACCACAAGAATTCGTGACTCGTTGCTCATACCGAGAAGAAGAAATCGATCCTCATCGAGCGATTCTTCATCATAAAACTGAATCGCGAAATCGTCGTAGAAAACGGATCTGGCCTCCTCGAATGAGACTCCATGTTTCTTGAGATTGGATCGAGCTTTGGCTGGGTCCCAGCTAAACATAATCATAAATACATTGTATGTACGCGCAGGGAAGAGTCAAGGCCGAGTCCTTTCCAAATATTTTTCCATGACCTACCATCCCCGGCCAGGCGAAAACCACCAGGAAGAATGGAAGTGGACATCGTATACCTGAATGGCGACTATCTGCCGCTGGCAGAAGCGAAGATTTCTCCCATGGACCGGGGATTCCTGTTCGCCGACGGCGTTTACGAAGTGATTCCCTGTTTCCAGGGCCGCCCACTCGGTTTCCAACTCCATCTCGAACGCATGCGCGACGGACTGGCGGCCATTGAGATTCAGCTCGACTGGAGCGATGCCCGGTGGCGGGAACTGTGTGAGCAATTGCTGGACAGAAATGGTGGCGGCAATCTCGCCATCTATCTCCAGGTCAGTCGCGGTGTGGACCGCGTCCGCCAGCATGCCTACCCGCGAGATATTCAGCCCACCGTGTTCGGTTTCACCATGGCGATACCGGCACCACCGGCAGCGGACCAGGCAGTGACCTACAGTGTCACTACCGCCGCCGACCAGCGCTGGCAGCACTGCCATATCAAGTCCACCGCCCTGTTGGGCAATGTCATGCACTTCAACCAGGGCTACCGGGGCGGCCACCATGAGACCATTCTCTACAATGCGGCGGGAGAGTTGACCGAAGCCAGTGCCAGCAATGTCTATGTCGTCAAGGGCGGCCGGGTGGCGACACCACCGCTCCAGGGGCAGATTCTGGCTGGTGTAACCCGCGCCCTGCTGCTGCAAATTCTGCGAGCGGAAGGGAGCATCCCGGTGGCTGAGCGAGCGGTGCTGCTGACAGAATTGCGGGATGCCGACGAGGTCTGGCTGTCCAGTTCCACCAGGAATGTGGCGCCGGTCACCAGCATTGACGGACAACCGGTGGCCGACGGGCAGGTGGGCAAACTGTGGCATCGGGCCCAGGAGCTGTTTGTGCGGCACCGGTACGACTACGAATGAGCCGCCCCGTCCAGGCCCGTATCGATCTGCCGGCACTGCGCCACAACTATGCCCTGGCCCGGCACCTGGGGCAGTCCGGCCAGGCCCTGCCCATCATCAAGGCCAACGCCTACGGCCACGGGATGGATATCGTGGCCGCAACCCTGGAACCACTGGCGCCGGCGCTTGGCGTGGCCTGTATGGAGGAGGCGCTGGCGCTGCGCGAGGCGGGAATTCGCAAACCGGTACTGCTGCTGGAAGGTTTCTTTCGCGCCGAGGAACTCGTTCTGGCCAGCCGCCACGGATTCTGGTTGATGCTGCACCACGAGCGGCAGTTGGCAGCCCTGGCCAAGGCCCGCCTCGCGCGACCTGTGACCTGCTGGCTGAAAATCGACAGCGGCATGCACCGGCTGGGTTTTGCCCCGGAGCGGGCCGGCGCGGTATATGACCAACTCCGGGCCATGCCGGCAGTGGCCGACGAAATCGTATTGGCTACCCATTTTTCCAATGCCGAACAACTGCATGACGATAGTACCGAGCGCCAACTCCGCTGCTTTGAGCAGGCCACCGCCACCATCCGGGCCCCGCGCAGCCTGGCCAACTCCGCCGCCCTGATGGCCTGGCCGGCGGCCCGCTCGGACTGGAACCGGCCGGGTTTCATGCTCTACGGACACTCCCCGTTCGGAGCCGCCGACCCGCAAGCTGAAGAACTGCGGCCGGTGATGACCCTGCGCTCGGAGGTCATCGCGCTGCGCCAGTTGGCGGCGGGCGAAACCGTCGGTTATGGTGATAGCTGGACCGCGTCGCGGCCCAGCCGCATCGCCACGGTAGCGATAGGCTACGGCGACGGCTACCCGCGAAGGGCTTCCGGCAAGGCGTGGGTCAGCATCGACGGCCAGCGCGCGCCGGTGGTCGGCCGGGTTTCCATGGACCTGCTCAGCGTCGATGTCAGCCAGGTCGGGACAGTGGAAATCGGTAGCGAAGTCATTCTGTGGGGGCGTGACCCGGGCCTCGACGAGGTAGCGGAATGGGCCGGCACCAACGGCTACGAAGTCATGACCCGGGTGACCCAGCGGGTACCCAGAATAGCGCTGTCCTGATCTGCATCTTTCACCGGGGTTCATTCCCCGGTAACCGGTATCGTGGGGTATCATTGCACATCGGCAAAGGCACCACATCGAGTTGAGTCGATGTATCCAGGTATCCGCGGGAGGCCGGCATGGCCCACTACACTTTACCCTCTCCCCTGATCCGTGGGTGCGGCCATCTGGCCCTGCTGTCCCTGCTCTGCATACCCCTGTCGGTGCTCGGTGTCCGCCTGGAGCTGCTGCATTACAACATCGGGCTACCGGCTTTCATTATCTGTTGCTGGGCCTCGCTGCTGCTGTTGCTGATCCCGGCCGTAGCCAGCCTGTTGCCGGCATACAGGGGACGGCGCCGGGCCATTCTCAGCCGCTCCCTGGCGGCTGTGCCCGGTGCACTGCTGGCGGTAACGGTGGCGACCCCGAGAGATTACCCGGCGATTCACGACATCAGTACCGATGTCGACAATCCACCGGAATTCAGGCAAGCCGTCGAACGGCGTGGTGCCGTCTCCAACAGTCTGGAGGTCAAGCCCGAATCCGTCGCGCTGCAATTACAGGCCTATCCGGACCTTGCCACCATCCACAGCCGGCTCGACCCCGGTGCGGCCGTGGCCCACGCCGCCGACATCGCCCGTTCGCTGCAATGGAAAATCCACAATCGCGAAGGCTTGCTGATCGAAGCTACCCATACCTCCTTCTGGTTTGGCTTTGTGGACGATATCGCGATTCGATTCCGCCCCACCGCCAGTGGCACCGACATCGACCTGCGCTCGGTGTCTCGGGTCGGCACCGGCGACAGGGGGGCCAACGCCAATCGCATTCGAGCGTTTATCAGCGCCTGGAACTCCACCGGGAGCAGCCCGGCGGCGGCGGCCGCCGACTGACCATGCGCTACCTGTTACTGCTACTGTTGAGTTGGACACCGCTGCCGGCACTGGTCCAGGCCGGTACGGATTACCCTGACTTCAAGACCGAGGATGAAGTCAACAGCATGGAGATCTACCGGCGGGCCAGCCCCGCAGTAGTTCACGTCAGTAACACTGCGCTGCTGCGCCGCAACTTGTTCTCCAATGACGTGCGGGCCATTCCCCGCGGTTCCGGTACCGGTTTCATCTGGGACAAAAATGGTCTGATCGTGACCAATTTCCACGTCATCCAGGGCGCCAGCCGGATCGTCATCGAACTGCAGGACCGCAGCGAATGGCGCGCCGAAGTGATCGGCATGGCCCCGGAAAAAGACCTGGCGGTGGTGCGCATCGAGGCACCCCCGGAACGATTGGTCACCCTGCCGATGGGGGACTCATCAGAACTGGAAGTGGGCCGCAAGGTGTTGGCCATCGGCAACCCATTCGGCCTCGACACCACCCTCACCACCGGGGTGGTCAGTGCGGTGGGGCGGGAAATTGCCAGCAGCGGCAACCGCAAGATTCGCAACGTGATTCAGACCGACGCCGCCATCAACCCGGGAAATTCCGGTGGCCCCCTGCTCAATTCGCTGGGCCAGCTGGTGGGCGTGAATACGGCAATCTACAGCCCCAGTGGCGCCAGTGCCGGGATCGGCTTTGCCATTCCGGTCAACACCGTCAAGGAGGTGATACCCCAACTCATCAGTTACGGTCGCCTGAATCGCCCGATTATCGGCGTGGAACTGGCCAGCGACGGCTGGACGCGCCGCTATCGACTCCAGGGCCTGCCCATTGTGCGGGTGTTTCCGGGGCTACCGGCGGCCGTGGCGGGGATGAGTGGCGCCTACCGCAACGCCCGGGGAGAAATCCTGCTGGGGGACATCATCACTGCCATCGACGGCAAGTCGATCGACAGCAACGACGACTATCTGACCTACATGGAGAGCAAACAGCCCGGTGATACAGTGACCATCGAGACGCTCCTTAACGGTAGCGAACAACGCTACGTGCTGGAGTTGGCACCGCCCCAATAGCCCGCCCTCCGTCAACGAGCCTGGGCCGGCAGCAGTAGTCGGCAGGTACAACAATACAGACCGGCAAGAGGCAATCCGTTCGATCAAAAGTGCTACTATTTCTGCCGTTTTTGTTCTAGAAACCGGGATCACCATGGACTCCTTGCAGCAGTTTCGGGAGCAGGTTCGACAATGGCTGGAGGAACATTGCCCACCGTCCATGCGTCTGCCGATCAAGCCGGGAGAGCAGTACTGGGGCGGGCGCCGGGGTCACTTCCATAGCGCGGACTGCAGACTTTGGTTCGAGCGCATGCGCGACCGGGGCTGGATCGCGCCCGAATGGCCAAGCGAGTACGGTGGCGGCGGTCTGTCCCCGGCCCAGGCCAGGGTGCTCGATCAGGAACTGCGTGCCATCAATGCCAGGACGCCTATTTTCAGCCTGGGAATCTGGATGCTGGGGCCGGCCATTCTCGAATACGGCACACATCGCCAAAAGCAGCGCTTTATCGAGCCCATCCTGCGCGGCGAGGTTCGCTGGTGCCAGGGTTACAGTGAACCGGAGGCCGGTTCTGATCTGGCCAGCCTGCAATGCAAGGCCGAGGTTCGGGACGATCACTTTTTGGTCAACGGCAGCAAGCTGTGGACCACCAAGGCGGATGAATGCGACTGGATATTCTGCCTGGTGCGCACCGACCCGAGGGCTGCCAGGCACGCCGGTATCAGCTTTTTACTCATCGATATGGACACCGAAGGGGTCAGCACCGCGCCCATCGGTCTGATCTCCGGCGAATCCGATTTCTGTCAGACCTTCTTCGACAATGTGCGGGTACCCAAAGACAACCTGCTCGGCGAACTCAACCAGGGCTGGTCGGTTGCCAAGTTCCTGCTCAAATACGAGCGCAAACTGATGGCCGAAATGGGCTCTGATATTCCCGCTGTCGAACCCAGGGCAGTGGCCGCCACCCATTTGCAATACCGCGATGGCAAAATTGCCGACCCGGAATTGCGCCGCCAACTGGTGGAATACGAGATGCTCATGGAGAGTCTGAACCTGACCCATGGCCGCGCTCAGGATCAGCGCATTGCGGGCCTTCCCAGCAAGCTGCCGCCGCTGATGAAATACCTGGGGACCGAGGCGGAAAAAATCAAAGGGGAATTGCTGTTGGCGCTACTGGGCAGCGCCGGTCTGGGCTGGGAGGGGGACGAATTCAGTGCCGAGGAACTCCTGGCCCTGCGCCAGTGGGCCATGTCCAAGACCCTCACCATCGCCGGCGGCAGCAGCGAGATTCAGTTGAATATCATCGCCAAAAACGTCCTGCAGCTCCCTGGAAGCGAATGAAATGAGCCTGTTGCTCAACCCGGAACAGCGCCTGTTGGAGCAAACGGCGGAGGACTTTCTGCGCCGTGAGGCACCGGTGGCGGCGCTGCGAAAACTGCGCGATGAAGGCGACAGCCTGGGCTATTGTCCCAGGCTGTGGCGGCAGATGGCCGAATTGGGCTGGGCCGGAATTATCGTGCCGCAACAATACGATGGTCTGGATTTCGGTTTTGCCGGGCTGGGTGTCCTGCTCCAGGCCTGCGGCCGAACCCTGACCGCCTCGCCCTTGCTGGCCTCGTCGCTGATTGGTGCTTCCGCCCTGCTGCTGGGAGGCAGCGATGCGCAAAAACAGCGCTACCTGCCGCGCCTCGCCTCGGGCCGGCTCACCCTGGCCCTGGCCCTGGAAGAGAGTAACCACCACCAGCCCCTGCAGTTGGCGCTGCGCGCCGACGCCCGGAACAATGGCTACGTGCTCAATGGCCGCAAGTTGTTTGTCGCTGATGGTCACAGCGCCGAGCAACTCATCGTCGCGGCGCGCAGCGGCGCCGAGGCGCGCGGTTCTGACGGCATTTCCCTGTTTCTGGTCGCGGGTGATGCCAGGGGAATCATGCGTCGGCGCACCCTCATGGCCGACAACCGCAATGCGGCGAATATCGACTTCGAGCAGGTCGAGGTGCCCGCCGACTCGCTGCTGGGCGAAGCCGGACAGGGCTGGCCCCTGCTGGAGGCGGTTCTCGACCGGGCCCGCATCGGGATGGCGGCAGAAATGCTGGGGTTGTGCCGGGAAGCCTTCGAGCGCACACTGGAATACCTCCGGCAGCGCGAGCAATTCGGGGTGAAAATCGGTAGCTTTCAGGCCTTGCAACACCGGGCCGCCGACCTCTGCACAGAACTGGAACTGGCTACCTCGGTGGTCTTGCAAGCCTGCCTCAGCGTCGATGAAGAACCCGACCAGGTGCCGCGAATGGCCAGTCTGGCCAAGGCCAGGCTCAACGAGTTGAGCAGGCGGGTCACCAATGAGGCGGTGCAGATGCACGGCGGGATCGGCGTCACCGACGAACTGGAAATCGGCTTCTTTCTGAAGCGCGCTCGAGTGGCCATACAGTTGTTCGGTGACAGCGGCTATCACCGCGACCGCTATGCCACCCTGAGGGGTTATTGACCCTGGCCCGCATATTTCACCAACCTTCTGCTGCGAACGTCGATACGCTAGCTGTGACAGGGCGTGCTCCCTCCAGCCGCTTCGACATAGTGTCAACTATGCCTT
>CAZUGZ010000062.1:0-7374 GCA_964620555.1 uncultured Alteromonadaceae bacterium | reverse complement strand
TCGGCAGATGCCGCCCACGGCCACGCAGAGGCGGAGCATAGCTGATGCAGTGACGTCCCCCTAACTGGACGCCGGGGTCAGGCCCGTCATCGCGGTGGGGAGCATACCGGGCAATCATCGCGTTGCCGGAGCTTCAGCCTCCGCACCTGCATGGACCAGGCATCGATGACCAGCAGACTGCCCAGCAGGGGCTCGCCGAAACCGGCCAACAGCTTGATCGCCTCCAAGGCCTGCAAACTGCCGATGACGCCCACCAGCGGCGCCAAAACCCCACTTTCGGAACACGCCTGGTCCAGTTCACCGGCGTCCTGCGGGTACATACAGCGATAACAGGGACCGCCGAGGGCCGGGTGGAACACGGCTACCTGCCCCTCACTGCGAATCGCCGCACCGGACACCAGCGCCACGCCGGCTTCGACACAGGCCCGATTCGCCGCCAGCCGGGTCGCCGCGTTGTCGCTGGCATCCACCACCAGGCTGACTTCAGCGGCCAGCGCGGTCAGTTCCTCCCGCTCCAGGTAGCGGGGAATACCCCGTATCCGGCAGTCGGGATTGAGCGCCGCCACGGCGGCGCTGGCCGAATCCACCTTGGAGTCGCCAATGCGGCTCTGGGTATGGGCAATCTGCCGTTGCAGATTACTGATTTCCACCCGCTCGCCGTCCGCCAACAACAGCTCACCCACCCCCGCCGCAGCGAGATACAGCGCCACCGGGCAACCCAGACCGCCCAGGCCGACGATCAGGACCCGGGCCTGCAGCAGGCGCTCCTGTCCCGCCACGTCCAGATCCGGCAGCATGATCTGCCGGCTGTAGCGCAGCAATTGAGAATCGCTGATCACGGCAGGAAACCTCCGCTGACCCGCTCCCGTCCCGCCAGGTCGCGTCGGGTCCGGACCCCGTCAAAGCCCTCGCCGCGCAGCAGTTCGCGCACCGTCCGCCCCTGGCTGTGGCCGTGTTCCAGCAGCAGCCATCCCGCCGGCGACAAATAGTGAGGCGCTTCCCGAACCAGTTGCCGAATGGAGTCCAGCCCATCCGCACCGGAGACCAGGGCCGCAACCGGCTCATGGCGAACGCCGTCACCCAGCAAATGGGGGTCGTGTTCGGCAATATAGGGGGGGTTGCTGAGTATCAGGTTCCAGGGCCGGGGCCGCAGTTGCGCAAACCAGTTGGAACGCCGCCAGCGTACCCGGTTCAAACCCAATGCCCCAGCGTTGGCGGCCGCCACTTGCAGTGCTTCTCTGCTGATATCGGTGGCGGTCACCTGCCAGAGCGGCCGTTCCCGGGCCAGCGCCAGGGCGATCGCACCACAGCCGGTGCCGAGCTCCAGCACCTGGGCGGCGGCCGGCAGCGTCAGTTCCAGCGCCCAGTGCACCAGCGCCTCAGTGTCGGCACGGGGCACCAGGGTGTGCCGGTTGACCGCTACGCTCAGCGACCAGAACTCGTGGCGACCGAGCAGGTAGGCCAGCGGCTGACCTTCGCGACGAGCCTGCACCAGCTCTCGAAAGCGGGCCTGTGCGTCCGCCGCCACCCCGGAATCCGGCCGGCTGAACAGCCAGCTCCGGGGTTTGGCCAGGCAGTGACTCAACAGGCACTCGGCGTCCAATCGTTCCAGGGCGGCGTCGCCCCGGCTCGCCGCCGACAGCAGTTCTCCAACCGAAGCCATCAATCCGGCTCTCCCAGGGCGGCCAGTTGCTCGGCCTGGTATTCCCGGCGCAGCGGCTCGATTACCGCCCCCAGATCGCCCTCCATGACCTCGGTCAGGCGGTACAGAGTGAGGTTGATGCGATGATCGGTAATTCGGCCCTGGGGATAGTTGTAGGTGCGAATCCGATCGGAACGGTCGCCACTGCCCACCAGGATGCGCCGCTGCCGGGACTGCTCGGCAAGCTGCCGGTCGCGCGCAAGGGACGACAGCCTGGCGCGCAGCAAGGCGAGCGCGCGGGCACGGTTCTTGTGCTGGGAACGCTCATCCTGACATTCCACCACCAGCCCGCTGGGCAAATGGGTGATGCGAACCGCCGAGTCCGTCTTGTTCACATGTTGGCCTCCGGACCCCGAGGCGCGAAAGGTATCCACCCGCAAATCGGTCTTGTCCAACTCGACGTCCGTCACCTCATCCACCTCGGGAAGAATCGCCACGGTGCAGGCGGAGGTGTGAATGCGGCCCTGGGATTCGGTGTCCGGTACCCGTTGTACACGGTGGGCTCCGGACTCGAACTTGAGCTGGGCGTAGACCTCCCGGCCCGTTACCCGGGCGATGATTTCCTTGAAGCCGCCCTGCTCGGTCGGTCGCGCATTGACGATCTCCACTTGCCAGCCCGCAGCCTCTGCGTAGCGGCAATACATGCGCCACAGGTCCCCGCAGAACAGGGCTGCCTCATCGCCGCCGGTACCGGCGCGAATTTCCAGAAACACGTTGCCGTCATCACCGGGGTCGCGGGGCAGCAGCAGTTGATGCAACTCCAACTGCAAGTGCTGCAGTCGTTGCTCGCCGCTGGCCAACTCCGATGCGGCGATGTCGCGCAATTCCGCGTCGCTTTCGGTCAGCAAACCGCGGGTTTCCTCCAGTTCCTGCTCCAGGTTCCGGTAGCGGGAGAAACTGGTGACCACGGTTTCCAACTCTGCATACTCCCGTGACAGGTCGCGAAATCGCGCCTGGTCGGCAATGATTTCAGCGTCGCTGAGCAACGCCGAAATTTCCCCAAAGCGCTCGTCCAGGGTTTCCAGTTTCTGTCGCAGGGAAGCTTTCATGGGCGGCTCAGGAATCCCCGCCGGAATCGAGGCCCAACAACCGCCGGGCCGCTTCCAGGGTCTGTTCGCGGTCCTCGGCGCTGGCCCGCTTCAACTCGATGCTGGGGGTGTGAATCAGCTTGTTGGTGAGGCCCCGGGCCAGGGTATTGACTACCTGCTCGGGCGGTTCCCCCTTGGCCAGCGCCCGCAGCGCCCGCGCGACCTCGACATCGCGCAGGGCCTCGGCGCGTGCGCGCAGATCCTTTACCGAATCCAGGGCCCGCAACGAACGCTGGCGCTGTGTAAAGGCCGCGACGCCCTCTTCGACGATCAGCCCCGCTTTACCGGCTTCGCGCTGCCGGCCGCGCAAATTGTCATCGACGATCTGGCGCAGGTCGTCGATGCTGTACAGGTAAACGTCTTTGAGTTTGCCCACTTCGGGCTCAATGTCGCGCGGGACGGCGATGTCCACCATCAGGATGGGCCGGTGCTTGCGCAATTTCAGGGCTCGCTCAAGCGCTCCCTTGCCGAGAATGGGTAACTGGCTGGCGGTAGAGGTAATTACCAGGTCCGCTTCTACCAGGCGCTGCGGAATATCGGAGAACAGCACCGCCTCCCCCCCGCAGCGCTGGGCCAGCTCCCGGGCTCTCTCCAGGGTGCGGTTGGCCACGACAATGTGCGCTACCCGGTTATCCACGAGGTGTCTGCTGACCAGTTCGATGGTCTCTCCGGCACCCACCAGCAACACACTGCTATCGGCGAGGTCGGTAAATATGCGACCCGCCAGCACCACCGCGGCAGAGGCCACGGATACCGGGTTCTCGCCGATGGTGGTGTCGGTGCGCACCTTCTTGGCCACCGAAAACACACACTGAAAAACCCGCCTCAAGTGCGGCCCCAGCGTATCGGCCGCCTCGGCCGTCGCCACCGCGGACTTCATCTGGCCCAGAATCTGGGATTCTCCCAAAACCATGGAATCCAGCCCACTGGCCACCTCAATGGAATGCCGCAGGGCCTTTTCACCAGCCTGGTAGTAGCAACCGGAGGCGATTTCCTGCTCTGGAATCCGGTGATACTGCGCCAACCACTGCAGCAGCGACTGGCGCGTCTCAGCGGCACCGCCGGGAAAAAAGAGTTCGGTCCGATTGCAGGTGGACAGGATCACCAACTCGTCCAGACCCGTGCGCTGACAGCCTTCCTGCAGGGCGTCGACCACTTTCTCCGGAGCAAACGCCACCCGCTCGCGCAGGTCCAGGACCGCGGAGTTGTGGTTGATGCCCAGTACACTAAGTTCCATAGCCTGCGCCAAGGTAATGAAAGCGGCCGCCAGCCGCCAGTCAGTAGCGCAGTGTAACAAGACACCTTCCCGCTGCAAGGCGCTGCCGGTAGGAGAATTCCCTCGGCTATGTCATCATTGCCGCATGCGTTATCCGGGCATATTTGCTGCACTGTTGCCCCTGCTGAGCGCCTGTGTCGGCAGCGGCCAGCCGGGGACAAGCACGGCTGCGCACGCTCCGGACGAGGCAGCGGCCAGCGCTGGAATGGAGGTTCGGCAGGGGCCAGCCGCAGGGCGGGCGGCCCTTCGCCCCTTCCCCCCCGACAGTATCTACCCGCTGCTGGTGGCCGAATTTGCCCTGCGCCGCCAGGACTACCACACCGCCCTGCGCCATTACCTGCGACTGGCACCGCGGTTGCGCGACCCCGAAATCAGTGCCCAGACTACCAGGCTGGCGCAGTACCTGGAGCGGGACGAGCAGGCGCTGCAGGCCGCTACCCTGTGGCTGGAACTGGCGCCCGACAACCTGCTGGCCAGACTGACCCTGGCCAATCTGCTGGCTGACCAGGGCCGCGGTGGCGACGCCCTGCCGCACATGGCGATGGTCGTGCGGGCCGGGGGCAGGGCCAACTTCAGTGTGCTGCACCAGGGTTTTGCGCGACTCGAAGACAGCGCCAAAACCGAATTGCTGACGGCCGTCGAGGATCTGCTGGAGGAATTTCCGAACGACACCCAGTTGCTCATCTGCCAAGCGCTGATGCTTGCCACCCTGGACCGGAAGGAACTGGCGCTGCAGCGACTGCAACCCGTTTTCGAGCTCGACCCGGAATCCCTGCAGGCGCTGGTTCTGGATGCCAGTCTGCGCCAGCAACTGGCACTTGGGGAGAATCCCTATCAGCGCCTGGAGGCAGCCCTGCAAACGCGGCCCGAATGGGACCAGTTGCGTCGTCAATACGCGAAACTGCTGTCCAGGACCGACCTGGATGCGGCTCACCAGCAGTACCTGTCATTGCTGGAAAAATCTCCCGAGGACCCCGAATTGCTGTTGCCACTGGCGCTGATTCAGCGCGAATCGGGGCAGCTCGATGAAGCCAGGGAGCAACTCGAAAAGGTGGCCGAATTGCTCCCGGAGCGCTTTGAAGCGCACTATTTTCTGGGCGAGATCACCGAGCAGCAGCGGCACTTCGAGCAATCGCTCCAACATTATTTCCGGGTGCCACCCGGCCCCGCATTCCTCTACGCCAATCGCAACATAAGCAGGATATTGCTCGGTTCCGAGCGTTGGAGCGAGCACCGCGAGCATTTCAATGAAATGCGCGCGCAGTACCCGGCGATGAAACTCCAGTTCTTCCTGCTGGAGGCGAATTCATTGCATGCCCATGGACTGTATGCCCGCAGTATCGATTTACTGAACCGTGCGCTGGATGAACTGCCCGAGCAAACAGACCTGCAGTACCAGCGTTCCATGGCCTGGGAAAAGCTGGGTGACCTGACGCGCATGGAAGCCGACCTGCGCGCCATCCTGCGGCGGGAACCGGCCAACTCGATCGCCCTGAATGCCCTGGGTTACGTCCTGGCCAACCGCACCACCCGCTACCTCGAAGCCCAGCAACTGATCGAGCGGGCACTGCAACTGGAACCTGAGGAACCCGCCTATCTGGACAGTTTCGGCTGGGTGCGCTACCAACTGGGCGACCATCAGCAGGCTCTGCAATATCTGCGCCGGGCCTACCGCGAGTTTCCCGACCCCGAAGTCGCCGCCCACCTGGGCGAAGTTCTCTGGAGTACCGGGCAGACCGAAGAAGCAATCGGCATCTGGGAAGCCGCACTGAGCGCCGACCCGGAGCATGAGATCGTGCTGGAAACCATGCGGCGCCTGGGTGCGAGCGATCCCGATTCATGATCAGCTCCCGTCGGTTGCTGTGCGTGCTGGGCATGTTCCTGACTGCCTGCGGCACCCAGCCGACCATCGCTCCGCCCACCAATACGACCCAGCAACAGCAACTGCTGCAGGCACTGGAAAACTGGCAGGTCAGTGGCCGCATTGCCCTGCGCAGCGGCAACCGCAGTGACAACCTCGGTTGGGACTGGCGCCAGCAGGGCAGCCGCAGCAGTTTGCGTCTGCGCGGCTTGGCCGGGGCGGGCCAGCTCAGTGCGGACCATCGTACCCGGGAAATTACCCTGGGCGAGGGTCTGGCGGAATTGACCGGGGAACAGCGGCGGCAGTTGCGCCGACAACTGGGACAATTGCCGGTATTCGATCTCACCTGGTGGCTGCGCGGCCTGCCCGTGCCGGGACAGGAAATGCAACTGCAATGGAACGCTGCCGGCCTGCCCAGCCGACTGCAGCAGTTCGACTGGTCCATCCATTACGACAGTTTCCAGCAGGTGGGTGGACTGACCCTGCCCAGGGCCATGCGGATGGTTGGGCCGGGCGTCAGTGGCAAGCTGATACTCAAGTCCTGGCGAGTGGCCGAGTGACCCCGTGCGACTGCTTTCTCCTGCCAAACTGAATTTGTTTCTGCACCTCACCGGCCGCCGTGCGGATGGTTATCACACCCTGCAAACGCTGTTTCAATTGCTGGATTATGGCGACTGGATGCAGTTCGAGACGCTGCCGGGAAACCGGATCGAGGTGGACTGCAAGGGACTCCATATTCCCCGTCGCGACAACCTGGTCTACCGTGCCGCCCGCCTCTTGCAGCAGCACTGCCGGATACGCCAGGGTGCCCGCATTCGGCTGGACAAGAAGCTGCCGTCGGGAGGCGGCCTGGGCGGCGGCAGTTCCAATGCGGGAACCACACTGCTCGCCCTCAACCGGCTTTGGGAACTGGGCCTGTCCACCGGGCAACTGGCGGAACTGGGGCTGGCCCTGGGCGCCGATGTTCCCCTGTTCGTGCGGGGCCATTCGGCCTGGGCCGAGGGAGTCGGCGAACGACTGACACCGCTGCAACTCGCCGAACAGTGGTACGTGGTGATCTCCCCTCCCGGCGGGGTATCCACAGCGGAAGTTTTTTCCCAACAGGATTTGACAGTGGATACGCCACCTATCAAAATGTCGACCTTTTTTCAACGGGGTGGCGTCAACGACTGCCAACCCGTCGTTCGCAGGCTCTATCCGCAAGTCAACGATGCCCTGGTCTGGTTGCAGCAATTTGGTCAGGCGCGGTTGACCGGCACCGGGGCATGCGTGTTTTTGGCAATGGCGGACCCCGTGCAGGCAGAGTCTGTGTTTGCACAGAAGCCGGCTCATTGGCACGGGTTTGTAGCCAGGGGTGTGAATCGCTCTCCAGTGCTGGCAACGCTGGGGTAAGCGTCACCGAGATACTGGGGTGTCGCCAAGTGGCAAGGCACCGGGTTTTGATCCC
>CAZUGZ010000061.1:0-7648 GCA_964620555.1 uncultured Alteromonadaceae bacterium | reverse complement strand
CCATGCTGATGTAATTGAACGGGTTGAGGGCGTTCACGAACTTCGAACGGGAACTGGTGAGCGGGCCGAACCAGTGCAGGCGCCTCAGGACCCTCTGGAACTTTGCAATCTCGGGTTGCAACTGCTCCCTGATGTCGGAATCGAAATCGTGGGCATAAACCTGGCCGCGGTACTTCACACTGTAACTGAACCTGGTGTCGACCAGTTCGATTCCGAACTGTTTCATCAACAACACGAGGTGATGGTAAATCGACGGAATACAGGCAGTGACGGAAATGTCAAAGGGTATCGAGCTGCCGTCATCCTGGGGCATATCGACCGTAATCGCATTTCCGCCAATCCGGTCCTGGGCCTCGAACAGCCGGAAATCAAATCGGTCCGGGTGGTGATGCAGCGCCCATGCGGCACCCAGCCCGGAAATGCCGCCGCCGACGATTGCGATGCGCCGCACTGTTTCAATCCCTGGGTGGATCAGTTGCCGACGTAGGCCAGGGCCTCGCTCATGCTGGGGTGAACGGAAATGATCTTGTCGAAACCGCTGATCTCGAACACTTCCTGAATCTGTTCCGTCAGCGAGGATATCGCGAACTTGGCATCCCGTCCCCACTGGCTCTTGGCGATCAGGAGAAAGGCACGCAGACCCGCGCTGCTGATGTAGACGAGATTTTCGCAGTTCAGGATCAGGGCACGGTCGCCATCCTCGACGGCAGTGCGGATGGCCTGCTCGAATTCGGCAACGTTCGAGCCGTCGATGCGCCCCTCCAACGAGGCGGTCAGAATGCCGTCCTGCCGTTCCACTTTCAAATCCATCACCAGGTTCTCCCAATCATGCCTAGCCGTCCATTATAACTTTTCTATACAGCGTGTCACCACAGTCAATCATTATCCGGCATAACGACGAATTCCGGGTAGGCTTCAATGCCCAGTTCCGCCACATCCTGTCCCAGTTCCTCGACCTCGGAGGAGATGCGTGCACCGAGAATTTTATCGATAACCGTCCAGCACACCCACGAACTGATGAACACGAAGATACCGATTGCCAGGATACCGATCAACTGCACCTTCAGGTCGCCTCCGGCAGCGATGCACACGGCCAGCGTGCCCCAGATACCGGCAAACAGGTGAGCCGGAACCGCGCCCACCACGTCGTCGACCTTTATCATTTCCATGCCTTTCATGCCGGCGACACAGATCAGGCCACCAACGGCGCCGATAAAGATGGCCCAGTTGTGATCGACGATATCCGGTCCCGCGGTGATTGCAACCAGGCCGGCGATGGCGCCGTTGAGGCTCGCCATCAAATCGACGCGCCCCAGAATGGGCCGCGATACCACGATTCCGGTGATTACACCGGCGGCCGCGGCCAAATTGGTGTTGGCGAGGATAATGCTGACCGCCAGCACATCGGCGGCGCCACCCATGGCAAGTTGCGAGCCACCGTTAAAGCCGAACCAGCCGAGCCAGAGGATGAACACACCCAGTGTGACCACGGGTACGTTGGACGGCGGCGTCGCCCTGACGCTGCCGTCCTCGCGAAACTTGCCGGATCTCGCCCCGACCACAATGGCACCAGCCAGGGCCGCCCAGCCGCCGGTAGAATGAACGATGCTCGAGCCGGCAAAATCCTGAAAGCCCATTGCCGAGAGCCAGCCGCCACCCCAGGTCCAGGACCCCACCAGCGGGTAGATAACACCCGTCAACACCATGACGAAGAGCAGGAATGACCACAGTTTGCAACGTTCGGCCAGGGTGCCTGAGACGATGGATGCCGTGGTCGCCACGAACACCATCTGGAAAAACCAGTCTGACATTACCGAGTAGCCACTGTCGACCACCGCAGCCAGGGCGCCCTCCTGGCCATCCAGCAGGTCGAGTTCAGCCTCGGAGGGGCCATAGCCAAAATGCAACGAGCCGAACCAGCCACCATCCACGCCGACGTACATGAGGTTGTAGCCCACCAGGTAGAACATCAGCCCGGCAATGGAATACAGGCCGATGTTTTTCAGGCAGATGACCGAGGCGTTCTTGGTGCGCACCGAGCCGGATTCCAGCATGGTGAAGCCCGCGCACATCCACATGACCAGTGCGCCCCAGAGCAGGAACGAAAAGCTGTTGAGAACAAACTGGGTTTCCCCGACGACGGCGGCAAAGCTCTGCCCGGGTGCCAGACAAAGCAGGAGGATGGCCGGCAACCCAAACCAACTGCGACGACTTTCCCTGCCGGGACGGGAAACCTTAGCGGCATCGATATTCATTTTCGGTTCACCATTCTTGTTGCTTTTTGAGCCCCACTCCCACCCGTGATGACAGCGGCAGGCCGGAGATCGGAACCTGCACCGGGGTGGTGCGATTATGAGGAATCAAAACCGCAGCCGCAACACCTGGTGGAATGCTGCATGGCAAGGGCCGGCAACGGGCTATTCGAACTCCCGGATCAGGCCGGTGATGGACTGCTTGGCGTCGCCGAACAGCATGCGGGTGTTGTCCTTGTAGAACAGGGGATTTTCGATGCCGGCGAAGCCCGAGGCCATGGACCGCTTGAGCACGAATACGCTGCGGGCATGGTCCACATTGATGACCGGCATGCCGTAAATCGGGCTGGATTCGATTTCGCGAGCGGCCGGGTTGACCACATCGTTGGCGCCGATGACGATGCACACGTCCACGGTTTCCATGCGCGGATTGATGTCGTCCATTTCCAGCAGCAGATCGTAGGAGACATCGGCTTCCGCCAACAGCACGTTCATGTGTCCGGGCATGCGGCCCGCGACCGGATGGATACCGTAGTTGACTTCACAGCCGTTGTCTTCCAGCAACTCCTGCAATTCCTTGATCACGTGCTGGGCCTGGGCCACCGCCATGCCGTAGCCCGGCACGATGGCGACGTTGGCGGCGGCTTCCAGTACGTAGTAGGCGTCTTCCACCGAGATGGGCTTGACTTCCCCGCTCACCGTGGTGGCGGCCGTGCCGACCGAACCAAAGCCGGAAAACAGCACGTTGGCCAGCGAGCGGTTCATGGCCTTGCACATGATGCGGGTCAGAATGATGCCGCTGGCGCCGACCAGGGCTCCCGCCACTATCAGGATATTGTTGTTGATGGCGAAACCCGCAGCACAGGCCGCCAACCCGGAATAGCTGTTCAACAACGAGATCACCACCGGCATATCGGCACCGCCAATGGGGATTACCACCATGATGCCGAACAGCAGCGCCAGCCCGACGAGGATATAGAGCATCTGCATATTGCCCGGGGTCTGCAGGAACAGGAAGGCGGCGGTGAACAGAGCGGCCAGCAGCAGACTGTTGACGATTTGCTGGCCGCGAAACAACACCGCACCGCTGCCGATGGTCTCGCTCAACTTGCCGTAAGCCACCAGGCTGCCGGTGAAGGTAAGCCCCCCAATGAAGATGGAGAGAACGATGGTAACCAGGGTGAAGCTGGAGGCACTGCCATCCAGCGCAGCCCAGCCCACCAGCAGGCTGGCCATGCCACCGAAGCCGTTGAACAGGGCCACCATTTCCGGCATCGCGGTCATCGCCACCAGCCGTGCCGCCGCCGCACCGATCAACCCCCCGACCACAAAGCCGGCCAGTATCCATTGGTATTCGACGATGCCCTGGTCCAGCAGCGCCACCACCACGGCGCACAACATGCCCAGCGAGGACACCAGGTTGCCGCGCCGCGCGGTTGCCGGGGAACTGAGCTGTTTCAGGCCATAGACGAACAGCGCCGCCGCCAGCACGTAGACGAATTGCATTGCGGTTTCCATGGCCCTCAGCCCTCTTTCTTCCTGAACATGGAGAGCATGCGGTCGGTCACCAGGTAACCCCCCACCACGTTGATCGAAGCCAGCGTCACCGCCCCGGCCGCCAGCCAGTTGGCCAGGTCCTGCTGCCCGCTGCCGGCCAGACCGATGGCACCAACCAGGGTGATGCCGGATATCGCATTGGAACCGGACATCAGGGGTGTGTGCAGGGTGGAGGGCACCTTGTTGATCAATTCGAAGCCCAGGAAAATGGACAACATCAGGATGAAGGTGAGAAAGACTTCAGCGGCTACCATCAGGCGTCTCCAGACAAAAGGTTTTCAATGGTGGGATGGGTCACCGCACCGGCGTGGGTGATGATACAGCCAGGCAGGATGTCGTGTTCGAAATCAATTTTAAAACACTTGTCGTCCTGGTCCCAGTTGTCTTCGACCAGGCTGAACAGGTTGCTGGCGTACATTTGACTGGCGTCGCGGCACACCAGGTTGGCGAGGTTGCCGGTGCCGACTACGGTCACGCCGTTGACCTGCACCACCTCCCCGGCCACCGAGCCCTCCACGTTGCCGCCACTTTCGGCTGCCATGTCCACCACTACCGAGCCCTCCGCCATGCCCTCTACCATCTCGCGGGTGACCAGTAGCGGTGCCCTGCGACCGAATACCTGGGCCGTGGTGATGACCACATCGGATTGAGCAATGGTCGCGCTTTGGGCGGCGCGTTGCAGGTCCAGTTGCTCGGCGGTCAATTCCCGGGCATATCCCGCTTCGGTCTGGCCGGTCTCGCCCAGATCGATCTCCAGAAATCTGGCGCCCAGCGAGCGCACCTGCTCCGCCACCACCGGCCGGGTGTCGAATGCGATTACCTTCGCCCCCATTCGTTTGGCGGTGGCGATCGCCTGCAGGCCCGCCACGCCGGCCCCGATCACAAACACCCGGGCGGGCTTGAGGGTGCCCGCCGGGGTCATCATCATCGGCAGGATGCGGGGCAGGTAGCGAGCGGCCAGCAGCACTGTCACGTAGCCGGCCAGGTTGGCCTGGGAGCTGAGCGCGTCCATTTTCTGACTGCGGGTGGTGCGAGGGATCATTTCCATGCTCAGCGCGGTAACTCCCTGCCGCTGAAACGCGCGGATCAGTTCAAGCTCGTTGAACGGGTCCAGAAAGCTGATGTGTATGGCGCCTTTTTTCAACTGCGCGACCTCTGTCAATTCCGGCTTGCGCAGGCGCAACACCAGTTCGGCACCGGCCAGCAGGGCCCGGCGATCGTCGACCACCTCGACGCCCAGCGCCGAGTACTCGTCGTCGGCATAGCCCGAACCCAGACCCATGCCGCTTTCGATGGTGACCTGTGCCCCCAGGCTCACCAGCCTGCCGGCAATATCGGGAACTACCGGCACTCGGTTTTCACCGGGGTGGGTTTCCCGTGGGATTGCTACGCGCATGAATTTCGCCTCATTTTTCCTTGTTCCGGGGACAGTATACTCAATCGGCCATTCTACTTTGCTGCCAGCCTCACCGGCAATTTCGTCCCATTCTGCTATACTGAGCCCATGACACCAGAGCTCATTGCGATTATCAGCATCGGCGTTGCCCTGTGACCACCCAACCGCCTCGGGACCAGCACCACGCAGCCGCCTGATACGTCCCGACAGGCTGGCCCGCGAGATCGGGATAACCTGCAATCCGGCCTCGAGGAGCGACCGCATGGAACCCGATCTCAAACCACTGACGCCATTGCGGGCCCTGGCGCCCATCCTGCTGCTCGTCAGCCTGCTGGCCTGCTCGGTCTACCTGTTCGGTGCGGATTCCTCCTACGGCGCCAATCAGATTGCCCTGCTCCTCAGTTCCGGGGCCGCCGGTCTGGTGGCCATGGGCCTGGGCTGGTCCTGGAAGGAAGTCGAACAGGGCATCGTGCAGGGTATTCAGTTGTGCCTGGGGCCGTTGTTGATCCTGATGTCGGTGGGCATGCTGATCGGCTCCTGGATTCTGGCCGGCACCATACCCGCCATCATCTACTACGGGGTGGATATCCTTTCACCCTCCTACTTTTACGTCGCCACCTCTCTGCTGTGCGCCATCACCGCGCTGAGCATCGGCTCTTCCTGGACCGTGGCCAGCACCATCGGAATCGGCATGATGGCCATTTCAGCCGGCTTCGATCTGTCGCCGGCGGTGACCGCCGGGGCCATTATTTCCGGTGCCTACCTGGGGGACAAGCTGTCCCCCCTGTCGGACACCACCAACCTGGCCTCGGGCATTGCCGGAGTGGACCTGTTCGAGCACATCCGCCACCTGCTGTGGACTACCCTGCCCGCCTTTGCGCTGGCGCTCATTGCCTTGAGCGCGTTTGGCGGGGGCGCTGCCTCCTCACCACAGCAAATCGCCGAATTGCGCCTGGACCTGCAACACCAGTTCAACATCGGCCCGCACCTGTTCATTCCGCTGCTGGTCATGCTCTACCTCGCCTACCGCCGGGTGCCGGCCCTGGCGTCCATCATGATCAGCACCCTGATCGGGGCCGCCTTTGCGCTGCTGTTCCAGGCCCCGGCTACCCTGGCCCTGGCCGCCCAGACGGACCTGCCGCGTGGCATGCAACTAGTGCAAGGGGTCTGGATCAGCCTGTTCGACGGCTACCGCTCCCAGGGTCCAAACCCGTTCGTAAACCAGCTTCTGTCCAAGGGCGGCCTTCTCGGTATGCTCAATACCTGTGCCCTGATCATCTGTGCCATGGCCTTCGGCGGCATCATCGAAAAGGTTGGCATATTGCAGTTTCTGGTGGGTAAGGCGCTGCGCCGGGTGCGCAGCAACGGCGGCCTGGTAACTGCCACGGTGGGCACCTGTGTGGCCAGCAATCTCGTTACCAGCGACCAGTTCATCTCCATCGCCGTACCCGGGCGGATGTTTCGCAGCGAGTTTCAGCGCTACGGGCTGTCGGCACTGAATCTGTCCAGAACCCTGGAGGATTCCGCCACCCTGACTTCGGTGCTGGTTCCCTGGAACACCTGTGGTGCGTTCATGGCCGCCACCCTGGGGGTGAGCACCTTTGCCTACGCGCCCTTTGCCTTCTTCAACTTCCTCTGCCCGCTGATCGCCATCTTCTACGGCTACGCGCGCATTGCCCAGAAACCGCTGGAGGCACCCGCGGCGGCGACGGTGTGACCGGCCGGGGGGTGGGCACCCGGCGGGACGGCTTCAGAACTTCCCGCGTCCCACGTATTCTCCGCTGCGGGTGTCGATGCGCACCACTTCCCCCTCACCGAGGAACAGGGGCACCTTTACCACCGCACCGGTACTGAGGGTTGCGGGTTTGCTGCCGCCGCTGGCGGTATCCCCCTTCACGCCGGGATCGGTCACGGTGATTTCCAGTTCGACAAAATTGGGTGGGACCACCACCAGCGGAGCACCGTTGTAGAGGGTGATTTCGCAGCGCCCCTGGGGCACCAGCCAGTAGTGGGCATCACCCACCGCCTGCCGGTCTGCCTGGTGTTGCTCGTAGGTATCCGGCTCCATGAAATACCAGAACTCGCCATCGGTGTACAGGTACTCCATTTCCCGATCGGTGACATCGGCGGATTCCAGGGTATCGCCGGACTTGAAGGTCCGCTCCCAGACCCGCGAGGTCTTCAGGTTGCGCAGCTTCACCCGCCGGAATGCCTGGCCCTTGCCCGGCTTGACAAATTCGGTTTCCAGGATGGAACAGGGATCCCCTTCCAGCATCACTTTGAGCCCGGAACGGAATTCATTGGTGGCGTAGCGGGCCATGGGGTTTACTTTCCAATCTCCCGAGTGGTCGCCATTGTACACAAAACCGCCCCCTACGGGCTGGTTTGGAGGGGGCGTCACTGCATCAGCTATGCTCCGCCTCTGCGTGGCCGTGGGCGGCAT
>CAZUGZ010000060.1:0-7740 GCA_964620555.1 uncultured Alteromonadaceae bacterium | reverse complement strand
CGCCACCATTCGGCAGATGCCGCCCACGGCCACGCAGAGGCGGAGCATAGCTGATGCAGTGACGCCCTAACTGGACGCCGGGGCAGGGGCGGTGGTGGCTTTGGCGCGGGCCACCTGCGGGCTGATACTGCGCTGGCGCTGCAGTTTCTCCAGGCATTGCTCCAGCGTCTGCATGCCCTGGGCGGCGCCGGTTTGCATGGCGGAGTACATTTGCGCCACCTTGCCTTCCCGAATCAGGTTGCGGACGGCGGCTGTGCCGCGCAGGATCTCGTGGGCGGCCACCCGCCCGCCACCCGGCCTCGGCAACAGGATCTGGGAAATCACCGCCTGCAGGGATTCCGACAACATGGAGCGGACCACGGCCTGCTGCGCCGCCGGGAATGCGTCGATGACGCGGTCAATGGTCTTTGCCGCCGACAGGGTGTGCAGGGTGGACAGCACCAGGTGCCCGGTTTCGGCGGCTTCCAGGGCCAGTTTGATGGTTTCCGGGTCGCGCATTTCACCCACCAGGATGATGTCCGGGTCCTCGCGCAGGGCGGCGCGCAGGGCGGCGCCGAAGCCGCTGGTGTCCCGCTGCACCTGCCGTTGGGTCACCAGGCAGTTGTTGCTCTGGTGAACGTATTCGATGGGGTCTTCCACGGTGAGAATATGCTCGTGCCGCTGCCGGTTGATGTGATCGACCATGGCCGCCAGCGTGGTGGACTTGCCCGAGCCGGTGGGGCCGGTGATCAGAACCAGGCCGCGGGGCAACTGCGCCAACTCCGTGAATACCGGGCCCAGGCCGAGTTCCTCCATGGACAGCAGGCGGCCTGGAATGGCGCGGAAGACGCCGGCGGCACCGCGCTGCTGGTGCAGGGCGTTGACCCGAAAGCGCCCCACCGCCGGTACTTCCAGGGCAAAGTCAGTGTCCAGCAGGCGGGCGTAATCGCGGCGCTGCCGCTGGTTCATGACGCTGTGCAGCATCTCCTCCACTTGCGCCGCCGGCAGCGGCGGCAATTCGGTGCGCCGCAGCTCGCCGTCGATGCGCAGCAGGGGCGGTAGCTGCGGGGAAAGATGCAGGTCAGAGGCCCCCTTGCCGACGCAGAGGGTGAGCAGGTCGGTGATGTCCATGGTGGTATTCCCTTACGTATAATGGACCGGGAGCGGCCCGGTTGGCTTTCATGCGCAGTACATCCATAGCAGAAAATATAGCAGAGATTCGGGCCCGCATCGGCCGGGCGGCAGCGCACTGCCAGCGGGACCCGGCCGGCATCCGTCTATTGGCAGCCAGCAAGACGCAACCCGCCGCCGCACTGCGCCTGGCCTGGGACGCCGGGGTCACCGATTTTGGCGAGAGCTACGTGCAGGAGGCCCTGGAAAAACAGGGGCTACTGCGGGACCTGCCCCTGCGCTGGCATTTCATCGGCCCCCTGCAGTCCAACAAGACCCGTGCCGTGGCCGAAAACTTCGACTGGGTTCACAGCGTGGACCGGCTCAAGATCGCGCGCCGACTGAGTGCCCAGCGGCCCGCGCAGATGCCGCCGCTGGCACTGTGCATACAGGTCAACATCAGCGCGGAACCGGGCAAATCCGGGGCAGCCCCCGGCGAGGTGGCGGCGCTGGCCGGGCACATCGCCGCGCTGCCCGGCCTCGAGCTGCGGGGCTTGATGGCCATACCCCGGGCCGGGGACAGCGGGCCGCAGCAACGCCACGCCTTTGCCCGGTTGCGCGGGGCGCTGTCGCAGTTGCAAGCCGAACACCCGCTACTGGACACCCTGTCCATGGGCATGTCCGCCGACCTGGAAGCCGCCATCGAGGAGGGTTCCACCCTGGTACGGGTGGGTACCGACCTATTCGGGCCGCGCAAGTGATACACTCTGCCGCCAGGAATCTGTGCCGCGTCCGCAACAGGATCATTTTCCGCGGCACAGGCTTTTGACTCCCGTGCGGAATCCGCACGCCCCTTGCAGCAGGTGTTCCGTTGAGTGAAATAGCGTTTATCGGGGCCGGCAACATGGCAGCCAGCATCATCGGGGGACTGCTTGAGCAGGGCCTGCCCAGCGACCGGCTGCGGGCGGCAGACCCGAGCGCCGCCGCCCGACAGCGGTTGCAGGACACCACCGGAGTCGTCAGCAGTGCGGCCAACAGTCCCATCATCGCCAGTGCCGACGTGGTTATCCTGGCGGTGAAACCGCAACTGGTGGCCACCGTCTGTGCGGAGGTCCGCGAGGCCGTGGCGGCCCGGCAGCCACTGGTGGTCTCCATCGCCGCCGGCATCACCTGCACCGCACTGGAGCGCATGCTGGGCGAGTCCACCGCCCTGGTGCGGGCCATGCCCAACACCCCGGCTCTGCTGGGGGCCGGGGCCACGGCGCTGTTCGCCAATGCCGGGGTGGCGCCCGCCCAGCGCGAACGGGCCGATCAGATCCTGGGGGCGGTGGGCACCACCTGCTGGCTGCGCACGGAAGCCGAAATGGACGCGGTCACCGCCCTTTCCGGCAGCGGCCCCGCCTATTTCTTCCTGTTCCTGGAAGCCATGAGCGAGGCCGGGGCCAAACTGGGCCTGAACCGGGAGCTGAGCCGCGAACTGGCTATCCAGACCGGCCTGGGCGCGTGCCGCATGGCCGCCGAAGGTGACCGGGAGCTGGCGCCCTTGCGAGCGCGCGTCACCAGCCCCGGAGGCACCACCGAGAGCGCCCTGCGCAGCTTTGAGGCCGACGACCTGCGGGGCATCGTCGAAACCGCAATGCGGGCGGCGCGCGACCGCGCCCGGGAACTGGGTCGGGAGGTGGCCTCGTGATCGGCGCGGCGGAGGTGGTCGGCATTCTGTTGCAGGCGTTCTCCAGCCTGTTGCTGCTGATCCTGTTGCTGCGCTTTCTGCTGCAAGTGGTGGGGGCGGATTTCTACAACCCCATCAGCCAGTTGCTCAACAGGATCACCAATCCCCTGCTCTCCCCCCTGCGCCGGGTGGTGCCACGGTTCCGGCGCCAGGACCTGTCTCCCCTGGTATTGCTGCTGCTGGTGCAGATGCTGTGCATGGTCGGCATGCTGGCACTGTACGGGAGGCCTCTGCCCGGGTTGCCGATGCTGCTGGCCTGGGCGCTGGTCGGGGTGCTCGTCCTGACCCTGAACCTCTACTTTTTCATTCTGCTGGCGGTGATCATCCTCAGTTGGGTGGCGCCCGGCAGCGCCCACCCCATGGTGCGCCTGATGTACCAGTTGTGCGCTCCGGTGATGGCCCCCTTCCGCGCCATGCTGCCGCCGATGGGAGGGCTGGACCTGTCTCCCATCCTGCTGTTCATCGCCATCAACATTCTCGAGAACCTGCTGTTGCGGCTGGCCCTTGGCATGGGGCTGGAGCCGGCCCTGGTGGCGGGTTGGTGAGAGGTGGCGGCGGCACCCGACAGCGTTGGGCTGGTGGTTCCGCAGCGGGCCAGGTTCGAGCAGGGTCTGGACCTGGTCTGCGGACGCCGCCTGGACGCCTTTGAACTGGTCTACGAGTGCTACGGCGAACTCAACTCCCGGCGCTCCAACGCGATACTGATCTGTCACGCCCTCAGCGGCCACCATCACGCCGCCGGATACCACAGCGAGGACGAGCGAAAACCGGGCTGGTGGGATACCTGCATCGGCCCGGGCAAGGCCATCGATACCGACCGCTTTTTCGTGGTTTCCCTCAACAATCTCGGGGGCTGCCACGGCTCCACCGGCCCGGGCAGCACCGACCCGGCCAGCGGCCGGCCCTACGGCCCGGATTTCCCCCCACTGCGGGTGAGAGACTGGGTCAGGAGCCAGGCCATGCTCAGCGACCTGCTGGGCATCGAGCAGTGGGCCGCGATCATCGGCGGCAGCCTGGGCGGCATGCAGGTCATGCGCTGGGCCCTGGAATACCCGCAGAGGGTGCGCCACTGCGTGGTGATCGCCGCCGCGCTGAAATTGAGCGCCCAGAATATCGCCTTCAACGAGGTGGCCCGCCAGGCGATCCTGGCGGACCCGGAGTACCGGGACGGCAATTACTACAGCGAGGACGGCCAGGTCCCGCGCCAGGGGCTGGCGCTGGCGCGCATGGTGGGGCACATCACCTACCTGTCGGACGACGCCATGGCCGAGAAGTTCGGCCGCGACCTGCGCTCCGGAAACTTCGAACAGGGCAGCGACACGCGGGTGGAATTCCAGGTCGAGAGCTATCTGCGCCACCAGGGCAGTGTGTTTTCGGAAAATTTTGATGCCAACAGCTACCTGCTGATGACCCGTGCACTGGATTACTTCGACCTGGCCAGGGAGTACGGCGACGATCCGGTGGCGGCTTTCTCCCGGGCCAGCGCCGCCTTCCTGGTGATCTCCTTCAGCAGCGACTGGCGCTTTTCGCCCCAGCGTTCGCGGGAAATTTCCGATGCCCTGATCGCGGCCGGGCGGGAGGTGTCCTACGTGGAAATCGAGGCGGACCAGGGGCACGATGCCTTCCTGCTGCCCATCCCCCGCTATCGGGACGTGCTGCAGGCCTACCTGCGGCGAATCGGGGACGGCGGCTGATGCGCCAGGATCTGACACACATCGTGCGCTGGATCGCACCGGAGTCGCGAGTGCTCGACCTGGGCTGCGGCGACGGCCTGTTTCTGCAGCAGTTGCAGCGCGACCTCAAGGTGCGGGGCCTGGGGCTGGAAATCGACCCGGACGGCATCACCGCGGGCATCGCCGCGGGGGTCAACGTCATCGAGCAAAACATGGACGAGGGCCTGGCCAACTTTCCCGACTACAGTTTCGATACGGTGGTTCTGACCCAGACCCTGCAGGCCCTGCACCTGCCCCACCTGATCCTGGACGAAATGCTGCGCATCGGCCGCCAGGGCATCGTCACCTTTCCCAACTTTGGCCACTGGCGCTGCCGCTGGTACCTGGGCACCCGGGGGCGCATGCCGGTATCGCGCTTCCTGCCGCACGCCTGGTACGACACGCCGAATATCCACTTCTGCACGGTGCGGGACTTCGAGGCCCTGTGCCGCGACCGCGACATCACCATCCTGCACCGGCACATGGTGGGCCAGGGCGCCATCGGCAGCCGTGCCTCACAATGGTGGCCCAATCTTTTCGCCATCACGGCGATTTACCATATCACCCGCTGAGATGCGGGCCAGGGCCCCCCGTCGCATCGTCCTGGCCAGCGCCAACCCGGGCAAGCTGGAGGAACTGCAGAGTCTGCTGCAACCCTGGGGCTGCGAGGCGCTGCCGCAATCCCGGTTTCGCGTCCCGGCGGTGCGAGAAGACGCCGACAACTTTGCCGGCAATGCCCTGCTCAAGGCCCACGCCGCCGCCCGCTACAGCGGCCTGCCCGCCATTGCCGACGACTCCGGGCTGGAGGTGGACGCGCTGCACGGGGCTCCCGGGGTGCGGTCGGCGCGTTACGCAGGGGAAGACGCCAGCGACGGCGACAACAACGCCCGTCTGCTGGCCGAACTGCGGAACATCGACGACACCCGGCGCGGGGCCCGCTATCACTGTGCACTGGTCTACCTGCGCCACTGGCAGGACCCCAACCCGATGATCTGCCAGGCGAGTTGGGAGGGCAGCATTCTGCAGGCGCCGCGGGGTGAACATGGCTTCGGTTACGACCCGCTGTTCCTGGTGGCCGGGCAAAACCGCAGCGCGGCCGAACTGCCGCCCCGGGAAAAGAACCTTATCAGCCATCGGGGGCAAGCCATGCGCCTGCTGTCGGCGTGCTGGCAACGGGAGTATTCGTGAGTCCGCTGCGCCTGCCGCCGCTCAGCCTGTACATCCACATTCCCTGGTGCGAACGAAAATGCCCCTATTGCGATTTCAACTCCCACGAGCACAGTGAGCCCCTGCCGGAGCGGGAATACGCCGCCGCGCTGCTGCGCAGCCTCGACCAGGCCCTGCCCCAGGTGCAGGACCGGGCCCTGCATTCGGTGTTCCTGGGCGGCGGCACCCCCAGCCTGTTTGGCGCCGACACCATCGCCACTATCCTGCGCGGCGTGGGCGAGCGAGTGGCGTTGAAAGAGGGGGCCGAAATTACCCTGGAAGCCAACCCCGGCAGCGCGGAACGGGAAAAATTCCAGGATTATGCCGACGCCGGCGTCAACCGCATTTCCCTGGGGGTGCAGAGTTTCGACGACGCGCGCCTGGCGGCACTGGGACGCATTCACGACAGCGAGCAGGCACTGGAAGCCGTCGGGGCGCTGCGCGAGACGGAACTGGACAGCTTCAATATCGACCTGATGCACGGCCTGCCGGGGCAGAACCAGGAAATGGCCCAGGCCGACCTGCAACGGGCCGCGGACCAGCAGGTCCCGCACATTTCCTGGTACCAGCTCACCATCGAGCCCAATACCGCCTTTCACAAGCGGCCCCCGAAGTTGCCGGCGGAACCGGTGCTCGAGGGCATTCAGGAACAGGGGGAAAGCCTGCTGCGGAGGGCGGGCTACAGCGCCTACGAAGTCTCGGCCTGGTCGCGGCCCGGCCATCGCTGCCACCACAACCTCAACTACTGGCAGTTTGGAGACTACATCGGCATCGGCGCCGGTGCTCACGGCAAGTGGACGGAACTCGCCAGCGGGCTGGTGCGGCGCACGACGCGGCCGCGGCAACCGGCAAGCTACCTGGACCAGCCGGAGGCGATGCAGGAGAAAACGCTGGACCGGGCAGACCTGGTGGGGGAATACATGATGAACGCCCTGCGCCTGCACGACGGCTTTGAACTTGCCGATTTCAGTGCCCGCACCGGGCTCTCCAGCGACGTTCTGGAAGAGCCCCTGACCGCCTTGCTGGAGCGGGGCCTGCTGGAGCAGGGGCCGGACCCGCAGCGGCTGCGGGCCAGCGCCCTGGGCCGGCGCTTTCTGGATTCGGTGGTGGCGGAGTTTTTCTGAGGCGGGCGTCAATGCCGATTGAAAATTCCCCAGAGGTGCCGAAGTAAAATTCCCCTGTTTTGCGTGGCTGCGGGCTCATTGGTTGGCGGTCCGCCTGGGCGGCCGTCCGCGCTTGGATACCGACCAGAATCCTTGAATCAGGCCTTTTTCTGAAGCCGAGCTTTACAACCAAAATGATATGTTATAACATTGCTTTTTCAATCTGTTTAGCGGCGCCTTGCTCCTGACCACTACGCAAGCAGGCTCGCACGGTCGCCCCGGACGTATTGCAAAGTCACTCACTTAACTCGTTCACATGGAGATGGGCTATGAAATCCAGGAAATTATCTTTGCTGGCAGCGGCACCCTGGCTGGCGGCAGCTACGCTCGCTGGCGGCGGTGCTACCGCGGAGGAAGCGCCAGGGGGCATCGAGGAGGTCATCGTTCTCGGCGTCAATGCCGACAACGACACAGGCAGCCGGCTGGGACTAACCGTCATGGAAACACCGGCAACGGTGGAAGTCATTGACGGCAATACGATTCGCGAACGCCAGGATACGAGCATTCTGGAGGCCGTCACCCGTTCCGCCGGTTTCACCAATGACGCACACCATGCGGAGGGTGGCCAAGACGTCGCTGCCAGGGGTTTTCATACCCAGGGGACTGTCACCAAGCTGTTCGATGGCACCAACTACTACAATGCATGGAACACCATCAGCTTTCCCTTCGACACTTGGGGCGTTGAGCGTATCGAGGTACTGAAGGGGCCTTCCTCCGTACTGTACGGCGAAGGCGGCATCGGCGGCGCATACAACGTTATCCCCAAACGGCCACAGCAGGAACACAGCGGTGAAATGCGACTATCTATCGGTGAAGACGATACCCATTTCATCGGCGTCAG
>CAZUGZ010000059.1:0-8092 GCA_964620555.1 uncultured Alteromonadaceae bacterium | reverse complement strand
GGGTCGCCGCCGCCCGCAACCCGCTACGGGCGGGGCTGATAACCGATGCTCTCGATGCCGAAAGCGAGCTGTCGATCATCCTCGGTCTGCTCCCACTGGCGCGGGCTGGTGGGGTGCTGGTGTCGCAGCACGATTTCCACCACCTCGTGGGGCTGCAGACGTTGCAGCGCCAACGCAAAACCCGGATGCCCATGCCCCAGGTGGTGTTCACCCCGGCACTCGCCGTTGATCACCACTTCGGTGTGCTGGTTGGCGGCGTAGTAGCGCCCCCTGATGAACAGGCTCACCCCCTGCCGAGAGGGAAACAGGTTCTGGCGCAACAGACGCAGCCGCAACACGGACTCCCGGCCGTCACTCCACCAACCCCAGGATTCACCCTGCTGCCAACCCCGATACAGCGCCACGCCCTGTTGCATGGCGGCACCGGTCAGGGGCGGCCCGAAATGGGTGGGGGTGGCGTCTATCACGGCAATCGCTTTGGCGCGCCGCTCGACGCGCTCGGCCAGACTGCGGTCGCCGGGCTGGCGCCAACAGGGCCTGTCCAGGTCGAAGCCCGCCGTCGGATCGGTCAGGTAGTGTTTGGCCAGTTTGCGGTTGGAATCGCGATAATGGGTGCGGATGGCCGCCACGCCGGCCTCGGAGAGAAAGTATTTCTGGCCGGCGCCTTCGGCGGCGATGATGGACAGGGCCACGTCGATGCGGCGGCGCAGTTCGACGGCGCCACTCCCCTGCTCCCGCCACCGCTGCAACAGGTACGCGGTTTCCACATCGAGACTGGGATTGACGCGCTCGGGCAAGCGCACGAATTCCGGGTCGGCACGCAGTGCCAGTTGCAACAGGAAATCGTCTACCACATCGCTGCGGTAGAGGCATTCGCGGGAAAATACCCGAACCACGAAATCGTCCGTATGCAAGGCCCGCCGCCAGCGTTCCAGCAGCCGAAAATAATCCCGCGAGGGGTGGCAGCGAGTGTAGCGGGAGCGCACTCGCTGCAGCGGGCCGCGGGGCCGTTCGAAGGCAGCCATGGGCAGGGGGTGGGCCAGTTCCTCCTTGACCCGTTGCAGATACCCGGTCTGCACAATGTCGGCCTGTTCCCGCAGGTAGGCCAGCACGGTGATGTCCCGATCGGCGCCCAGCCAGCGCCGCAGACGGCGGATACGCCTCCGGGAGTAGTTGCGCAACCCCTCCCAGGACAGTACTGCCAGGCGAGCCCCGTGCCCGCGAGCGCGCTCCAGTTCTTCCACCAGTTGCACCAGCCGATGCGGATCATCGACTTCGAACAGGGCTGCGTGGCCGTTGACCGCACCCAATCCGGTCGCGGGAACGTGGACCCCGTGCCGATGCAACCAGTCCCGGTTCAGATACAGGTGTTGCTGAATCGCGGTACTGCCGGTCTTGTCGGTACCGATGTGCAACACCAGGCGCATGGCGGGCGCTCAGGGGCGGATGAGCAGAGTATCGCCCCGCTGCACCATTTCCAGGTCGCGCAGAAAGGACATGCCCAGCAGCACACCTTCACCCGGCATGTCGGGAACGATGGAAGCACGCACCTGGCGGCGCAGGATAGGGCCAAACTGGACGCTGTCCAGGGTAACCAGCCAGCTTCGGACTACCCCACCGGCGGTGTGACTGGTGGCGGGGACCCCCCGTTCCAGCCCCAGCCTGCGGGCGGTGGCGGCCGACATGGCCACATGGGTGGCGCCGGTATCGACCAGAAATTCCACCACCTGACCGTTGATTCTGCCATTGGCAACGTATTGTCCGTAATGATTGCGCCGCAACAGCAACTGGGCCTCGCCGGCGCCGTCGCCCACCAGCGACAGGTCTCGATTCGGATTGCGGCGATCCTCCAGCAGCCCCGAGAAATACAGCGTCATCATGACCAGAATGGTGACCCAGAACAGTCCAAACATCCACGGCCCGAAACGTCCGCTCGATTGGTTAATCGGGGACCTCCTCGGCGAACAGGAGGCGAGCGCGGGCCAGCAGTTCGGGGGCCAGCTGCTGAGTGTAACGGGGTCCGGTAGTGGCCAACTTTGCAATCAGTCCCTGCAGTACCGCCACCCGCGCCGCGTACTTGTTGTCGGCGGGAATCACCAGCCAGGGCGAGTATTCGCTGTGGGTCAGGGCCAGCATCTCGTTCCAGGCATCGGTGTAAGCGGAGAACTTTTCGTAGGCGTCCAGGTCCGCGTCTGTGATTTTCCAGCGCTTGTGAGGCTTGCGCATGCGCTCCAGCAGCCGTTTTTTCTGCTCCTCTTTACTCAGGTGCAGAAAAAACTTGAGCAACACGACGCCGTCATCCACCAGGCATCGTTCCAACTCGTTGATCTCTGCGTAAGCCTGCCGCCACCGGTCCTCGGGGGTGAGTTGGTCCACCCGTTCCACCAGCACCCGGCCGTACCAGGAGCGATCAAAGATCGCCAGTTCACCACGACCGGGAAAGCAGGGCCAGAAACGTTGCAGGTAGTGACGCGATAACTCATCGCTGGTGGGCGGACCGGTGGCGTAGACCCGGTACCCGCGGGGGTCCAACTTGCTGGTCATGCGGGTGATGATGCCACCCTTGCCCGCTGCATCCGCACCCTCAAACACCAGCACGACCCGCTGGCCGCGCATGAATACCGTCTGCTGGTAGGACAACAGCTGCAGCTGAAGTTCCCTCAACAACTCTTCACCCCGGGTGCGGCCCAATTTCTGCCGGGTCGATACCTGCCGCAGGTCGGAAAACTCAGGCACGGGGCAAATCACGCGGAAACAGGTGGAATACCTGCTCCCCGCCGCCCCCCTGGAGTTCCCGCCAGGAGTGATCCTGCAACAGCAGTTCCACGTAGCCGGCGGTGGGCAGGTTGTCGAGTCGGCGAGCGCCACAGCACCAGTTGACCAGGTCGGTAAGGGCCGGATTGTGACCGATCAGAAACAGGTCCTGGCCGCCGGGCCGGGACCTGATCCAGTGCAGCAGGTCGTGCAGCGAAAAGGTGTACAGTTCCTCGACCGTATTCTGTTCGACCGTTTTCAATTCGGGCCAGCCTTGCGCCAGGCCGGCCAGCGTCAACTGGGCGCGGCGCGCCGGGCTGACCTGCACGGCGGGGGGCAGGGCCCGCTGCGACAGCGCCCGCCCCATGCGCGGAGCGTCGTCGCGGCCGCGAGGATTGAGCCCCCGCTCGCGGTCGGCAAGCCGGGAATCCCCCCAATCGGACTTCGCATGTCGCAATATGCGCAGTTGCATCGACCGCGATTACCCTGCAACCGGCGTTCTACTGCACCAGGTCCCGATAGGCATACCAGGTCGCGTGACCCAGCAACGGGTAGACCACCAGCATGCCAATCAGGAAAGTGGCAAAACCCATCCCCACCAGGACCACGATCAGGGCTGCCCACAACAACATCGCCGGCCAGTCCGCCAGGGTAGCCCGCAGGCTGGTGAGCATGGCCTGTCCCGCAGTGGCGCCGCGATCGACGATCATGGGAACGGCCACCACCGAAACGGCAAACACCAGGGTGGCCAGACTGCCCCCGACCAGGATGTAGGCCAGCAACTGGGTCGTCGTGATTTGCCGCAATACATCTCCCCACACCGTCGCAGTCAGCTCCGGCCCGACGTCGCCCAGGAATACCGACATCATCATGGTGGACAGCAGGAACCAGACCAGGCTACAGCCGATCAGTACCAGGGCAAAGCGCAACAGGTTGCGGCGCCGCAGGCGCAGCACTTTCAGGGAGGCTTCGAAGTCCGCGGTTTCGCCACCGTCGCGCAGGCGGGATAATTCGCAAACACCCGCCGTCATGATGGGCCCCACCAGCAAAAACCCCGAGATCGCGGCGGCGATAACGTAGGGATGCCGTTCGTACACCAGGATCAGTCCGCCCAGCACCGACACCAGTGCCCCATAGGCCAGGCTGGCACTGCGGTGATGCAGCAGGTCGTCCATACCACGACTCAGCCAAACCAGGGGCCGGGTCAGGGGGACCTTGCGGACCGGTTTGACGTCGTCAACTTCGTCGCCGCCGATCCCCTCCGTGCCTGTCTCCATGTCTCTTCTCCTCGCGCCAACAGCGCTGCTGATCGCACCAATCGATACCGAATCAGGTAGTGGACCGGCCTGCCGGTTTTCACACCACCCGTGTACCAGTTTACCCCAATCCTCCGCTTTGACCTATGGCACGCACCTGGGCAGCACCATCATGGCGGCCCCGGCCCGCATGTTCCACCAGACTACTACTGCGAACGCCGGGAAAAAGGGTAATTTTCGGTGACTGAAGCACTTCTGTTTGCGTTTGCGGTACATCCGGTTTAAAGTCGCGACCCACTCGGATGGAACAGCTTTCGGTTGCCAGTAAAATGACGTTGCAGAGCCTGTCGAAAGAGTCGGAAAAGGCGCCCGAATTGACTGTGGCGGGTCTGATTTTCCGCGCGCCGGGCGGGCCACGGGGGGACGCCCGACCTTGAGCGCTTCCGCAAACTCCGGCCTGTTGCCATTGCTCGTCTACTTTTTCACCGTACTGCTGACCGTAGTGGCGATGCTGGGCCTCGGCTATGTACTGGGACAGCGACGCACCAACCAGGCCACCGAAACTCCCTTTGAATCCGGCGTGGTAGCGGTGGGCAGCTCGCAGGTTCAACTCTCGGTGGAGTTCTACCTGATAGCCATATTCTTTGTCATCTTCGACCTGGAAACGGTGTTCATCTTCGCCTGGGCCATCGCCTTTTACGAGTTGGGATGGCTGGGCTATTGGGCCATCCTGGTCTTCATTGTGGTGTTGGGAGTGGCGCTGATCTACGAGTGGCGCACCGGAGCCCTGGAGTGGGGAGTGAAGACCCGCGTCGGTCTGAAGCCGGAAGCCGACTGATGGAATGGAGCCTCAGCAAACCGGAAAACCTCATTGCCAGCGCACCGGCGGCCGGCAGTATTGAAGAACAGGTACGACGCAACGTATTTTTTGCCAAACTGGAGGATCTGCTCGCCTGGGGCCGGGCTCACTCGCTATGGCCCTTCAATTTCGGTCTCTCCTGCTGCTATGTGGAAATGGCCACCTCCTTTACCAGCCGCCACGACATCGCCCGCTTTGGCTCGGAGGTCATTCGGGCCACGCCCCGGCAGGCCGACCTGATGGTCATCTCCGGCACCTGCTTTCGCAAGATGGCACCGGTGGTGCAACACCTTTACGATCAGTTGCTGGAACCGCGCTGGATCATTTCCATGGGTAGCTGCGCCAATTCCGGCGGCATGTACGACATCTACTCCGTGGTGCAGGGCGTCGACAAATTCATTCCGGTGGACGTCTACGTGCCCGGCTGCCCACCGCGCCCGGAGGCGTTGATGCAGGGATTGGTCATGCTGCAGGACGCCATCAAACAGGAGCGACGACCACTCAGCTGGGTGGTGGGCGATCAGCGCGTCGTCAAGCCCAGACTGCCCAGCCAGCGTGACCGGTTGCAACAGCAGCGCAACCTGGCCGAGGAACTGCGGGACCCGGAACAGGTATAGCATGGCATCACCACGGAACGAGAATTTCTGAATGCTCGGCACGCAGGCTGCGACCGGCGGATTGCTACCGGCGGATTGGGACGCACGTTTCGGTGAGGACGCATTGCCGTCCCAGCCCTGTGCCGATCACATTCCGACCCGGTGGGTGGCTGCGGGCCAGTTGCTGGAACTGCTCACCTACCTGAAGCCCCACTATCCCATGCTCTACGACCTGTTCGCCATCGACGAGCGCCAGCGCGACCACCGCGATGGCCAGCCGGCGGCGGATTTCAGCGTGGTCTACCACTTGCTCAGCCTGCAGCCGGTGGCTGAATTTCGGGTCAAGGTAGCACTGATCGAACCCGGAGAACTGCCTACCGTCAGCACGATCTGGCCCAATGCCAACTGGTATGAGCGCGAAGCCTGGGACATGTTCGGCATCCGCTTTGGCGGCCACCCCAACCTGCGGCGCATTCTCCTGCCCCCTACCTGGGAGGGGCACGCCCTGCGCAAGGAACACCCGGCCCGCGCCACCGAGATGGAACCCTTCAGCCTCAGCGAAGAACGCCAGCAGCAGGAACAGGAAGCCCTGCGCTTTCGCCCCGAGGAATGGGGCATGGAGGCAGCCAACGCCGACACCGAATTCATGTTCCTCAACCTCGGCCCCAACCACCCCAGCGTGCACGGGGTATTCCGCATTGCCCTGCAACTCGACGGAGAGGTAGTGGTGGACGCGGTTCCGGATATCGGCTACCACCATCGCGGCGCCGAGAAGATGGGCGAACGGCAGACCTGGCACTCCTACATACCCTACACCGACCGCATCGATTACCTGGGCGGGGTCATGAACAACCTGGCCTACGTGCAGACGGTGGAGGCCATGGCGGGAATCGAGGTACCGCCCCGCGCCCAGGTGATTCGCATCATGCTGGCGGAACTGTTCCGCATCTCCAGCCATTTGGTGTTCTATGGCACCTATGCCCAGGATGTGGGGCAGATGTCGCCGGTGTTTTACATGTTTGCCGACCGCGAGCGGCTGTTCGGCATCGTCGAGGCCATTACCGGCGGGCGCATGCACCCTGCCTGGTTCCGCATCGGCGGAGTCTGTCAGGACCTGCCACAGGGCTGGGACCGCATGGTGCGGGAATTCCTCGATTTCATGCCGGCGCGCCTGCTGGACTACGACAAGATGGCCATGCAGAACAGCGTGCTGCGCCAGCGCACCATCGGCATCGGCAGCTACAGCGCCCAGGAGGCTATCGACTGGGGCATTACCGGCCCCTCCCTGCGTGCAACCGGCGTCGATTTCGACCTGCGCCGGGACCGCCCCTACGGTGGTTATGAACAATTCGAATTCGATGTGCCAACCGCCAGTAACGGCGATTGCTACGATCGGGCGGTGGTGCGCGTCGAGGAAATTCACCAGAGTCTTCGCATCATCCGCCAGTGCCTGGAGAACATGCCCGAAGGCCCCTACAAGTCGACCCACAAACTGACTACGCCACCCCCCAAGGATGCCACCCTGGAGGACATAGAAACCCTGATTCACCATTTTCTGAACGTGAGTTGGGGACCGGTTGTGCCCGCCGGTGAGGCCTCGGTGCTGATCGAGGCCACCAAGGGGCTGAACAGCTACCACCTGGTCAGCGATGGCGGCACCACTTCGTATCGCACCCGCATCCGGACTCCCTCGTTCCCGGCGCTGCAACAGATACCACTGATTTCCCGCGGGCTGATGATTCCGGACCTGATCGCCATTCTCGCCAGCATCGACTTCGTCATGGCGGACGTGGACCGATGAGCGAGTTGCTGCCGCTATTGAGCGAAAGTGAACTGGCCGAGATCGACGCTGAATTGGCCCACGTGCCCTATCGCTCCGCGGCCGCCATCGATGCATTGCGAATCGTGCAACGGCATCGCGGCTGGGTTTCCGATTCCAGTCTGCAGGCGGTGGCCCGCTACCTGGAGATGTCGGCCTCGGAACTGGATGGCATTGCCACTTTCTACACCCTGATCTTTCGTCGGCCGGTGGGGGAGAAAATCATTCTGTTGTGCAACAGTGTGACCTGCTGGATGAAGGGCTGCGACAAACTGCAACAGCAGGTCAGCCAACGCCTGGGCATCGACCTCGGCGAAACTACCCCGGACCAGCAGTACACCCTGCTGCCGATCACCTGCCTCGGGGCCTGTGACAAGGCCCCGGTGATGATGGTGGGAGATGACCTGCACGAAAACCTGGATGCCCGGAGCATAGCGGAGTTATTCCCGTCATGAGTCTGCAATGTCCGCTGACCCGCAACATTCACCCGGACCGGAGGCCCACGGACCTGCGCGCCTACCAAGACAACGGCGGCTACCGGGGCCTGCGCAAGGCAATTCCCGACCTGTCACCGTCGGACTGCCTGCGCACCGTCACCGACTCCCACCTGCGCGGCCGCGGCGGGGCCGGTTTCCCCACCGGCACCAAGTGGAGCTTCGTGCCCATGGGCGAGAACGCCGGTCCGGGCCACAAGTACCTGATCTGCAACGCCGACGAAATGGAACCCGGCACCTTCAAGGACCGCCTGCTGATGGAATGCGACCCCCACCAACTGGTGGAGGGCATGAGTCTGGCCGCCTACACCCTG
>CAZUGZ010000058.1:0-9129 GCA_964620555.1 uncultured Alteromonadaceae bacterium | reverse complement strand
GCTCAGACGGCTTTCCGTCCAACCCGTGTACGCATCTTCAAATCTCATCAGTCTGGTCTCCTGTTGCCACTCAGCCAGTCTCATGGCACCTCCAAATCAATGCCGCTGAAACCGGACAGTTCAATTGCTCGCTACAGGAATGGGGGAGGGTATTACAATCTCCCGTTTTTAAGTACAATGTTGCCGAACCAGGAATACAGAGGATTGAAACAATGAAGACAGTAGTAGAAATTGAGGACATGGTCCGAGCGAAGGCGGATGAAGACGAAACCTTCAGGGCGAAGCTTCTGGAAGATCCACGAGGGGCAATCAAGGAAGCCACCGGTCTGACGGTACCGGAAGGATTCTCCATTCAGGTACATGAAGAGACAGCAACTGAATTTCATATGGTCCTGCCGCCCGCTGGCAACCGGCTTTCGGATGAGGAACTGCGAGGGGCTGCGGGGGGCTTTGCGCCAACCGACGATTCCTATTAGGTGTTGGTTGCGTGATCTGCGACCAGCCGCTGACTACGGCTGGTCCCCTTGTCCGACGTGAACCATTTTCAGGTTTACGGCAGTGGGTGATCATCATGACCCCAATCCCCTGACAAGAGCCCGGGTGCAATTTCGACCGGCTGGTTCCGATATGGATGAATCGGCAGTACCTTCGGGGCTCGCTTGTCCACTGGACAGGCATTGGCAACGTACAGATTCACCGCTGAACTGTACATTTTCCTTCCCGGGGGTGCCGGATGTCATGACGGCGGGCCTTCTTCGGCAGCACCGTGTACTGCACCGCCCGCAGCAGGAACTGGACGATGTGGCCAAGGGCGTGGAATGCCTGGTTGGCACGATATCCGCGGCATGGCCAATGGCATTTCCTTAAGGGGTTGTGCCTGGGCGTTCGGGTGGGCTGTGTTTTTCCGGCCTCGGTTCCGTCGCTTGCTCATGTTCACCCGGTAGGTGAGTTTTCAGGATCTTCCATTTATCCATGAATCCCTGGATGGCGTTGGCTTCCCCGTGCTCAGGATGGTTTCTTGTCTAATGGATGAAGGTAATAATTAATGTGCCAGCCGCTTGTAGATTCATGATGTCCGGCAGAAATCCCTATCGCCGGGAAGCGCTGATCCGCAACACGCAACCCGAAGCACTGGATGATCTGTTACGGGTCACTGCGCCTCACGAACGAATTTTTCTGCTGGCGTTGGGCGTATGCGTCCTGTTTGTAGTGGCTGCCGCTGCTGCATTCCTGATCTGATTTTCCATTCCGATGGAAGATAGCCACCGGTCGAATTCATCCGCTGGTTCTGCCCCGCCAAGGCGCCACTCAAGGCGCCGTCGTACGCCGCTGGTCATGCAGTTGGAAGCCACCGACTGCGGTGCTGCCTGCCTTGGTATCGTGCTCGCGCATTTTGGTCGATGGGTGCCTTTGGAAGAACTGCGCGAGAAGTGCGGTGTAGGGCGCGACGGCTCGACGCTTGAGGATCTTGCACTCGCTGCCCGGAGTTACGGTCTCAAGGCGACCGGCTGGTCAAGTCAGATCAATAATCTGGCCCAGCTGCCAATGCCCATGATCCTGTTCTGGGGGTTCAGGCACTTTGTCGTGCTTGAGAGGCACAGGCACGGGCGCTGGTACCTGAATGATCCTGCCGAGGGCCACCGGATGGTCGATGCCGACACCTTCAATCGCGACTACACCGGTGTGTGCCTTCTGCTTGAGCCGGACTGCGGCTTTCGCACATCCGGCCCGCGGCCAGGCGTCGTTCGGCGACTGTGGCCCTGGCTGCGCGGCTATCGCAAATCGCTGGCCCGCGCGACCCTCTACGGCTTTCTGCTTGCCCTGACCTCTCTGGCCCTGCCGGCCCTGCTCGCCCAGTTCGTCGACCGGGTACTGCTGGCGCAGCAGACAGGTGCGGGTGGGGCGCTGACCGCAGCCATGGTGATCGCTGGCGGGCTCACCGCCTTTTTCACCTGGCTACAGATGCGTTCCCTGAACGACCTGATGGTACGGCTGTCGATCGATCAGTCGGACCGTTATCTGGACCACCTGCTTCGGCTTCCCATGCGCTTCTTTTCCCACCGGTTTGCCGGCGATCTGGCACTGCGCATGCGTCTGATTGACCAGGTGGCCGATGTGAGCGCGGGCCAGCTGGTGCGACTGGGCGTGGATCTGGTGATGAGTTTGGCCTTTCTCGCGGTCATGCTTACTTTCGATTTTCTGTTGGGTGCGACCGTGGCCATCCTTGGTGTCGGCTGCATGATATCGATTCATGTTCTGACCCGGCTTCGCCGGGACAGGAATCATCAGCTGCGGCGTGAGCAGGGACTCTTCGCGGGTATGAGCGTATCGGCTCTGCAGATGATCGAGACCTTGCAGGCAACGGCGAGGGAGAACGATTTCTTTTCCCGCTGGAGCGGCAGACAGGCCCGCGAACTGGGCACCCGACAAAAGTTCGTGGAGCTTGGCCATGTCGCGGCTGCACTGCCGCAGCTGTTCCAGTTGCTCACTGCGGCACTGGTATTCGGCCTTGGCGGCTGGCGCGTGATGTCCGGGGACATGAGCCTCGGTACATTGATAGGGTTCTATGTGCTGGCCGGCAATTTCCTTCGTCCGGTCACCAGCATCGGCCAGTTCTCCGACCTGCTGGCGACGCTGGATGCGGACCTGGCGAGAATGGATGATGTTTTCAACACGTCCAGGGAAACGACTCTGGTGGACAACGATACCGGTTCGCAACAGCGGGTCCGGGTGCTCGAAGGCCGACTGCGGCTGGTTGGCAGGCTGGAACTGCATGCAGTCAGTTTCGGTTACCAGCGGAATCGCTCGCCACTGGTGGAAAACTTCAATCTGACGATCGAGCCCGGCCAGCGCGTGGCGGTGGTGGGTGCCAGTGGATCCGGTAAATCCACCATGGCGATGCTGGCAGTAGGACTACATCAGCCTTGGTCCGGGGAGGTACTGTACGACGGACATCCCCTTGCCGATATTCCGCGGGATGTATTTTGCCGATCGGTTTCCATCGTCAATCAGCAACCCGTGCTGTTCGCCGCGAGCATACGCAACAATCTGACCATGTGGGACGCGACGACTCCCGAGCGCCATGTAACCGCCGCCGCCAGGGATGCTGCGATCCATGAGGAAATCATCAGTCGGTCGACAGGATACGAGTCGATGGTGGAAGAAGGCGGACGGAATTTCAGTGGCGGCCAGCGTGCCCGGCTCGAGATCGCTCGGGCCCTGGTCAACAATCCGTCGCTGCTGATCCTGGATGAGGCCACCAGCGCCCTTGATCCAACGACTGAATTACTGATCGACGACCGAATCCGCCGCCGGGGCTGCTCCTGCCTGATCATTGCCCACCGCCTGAGCACGATTCGCGACGCTGACAGTATCGTCGTCATGGACCAGGGCCGCATCGTCGAGCAGGGTACCCATGAGGAACTCTATGCTGATGACAGTTTCTATCGCAGGTTGCTCCATGGCGAATGAGAATAAAATGGGAGGTTCATTGGCGGAATTCGCTGCGGCCGCGGGCGAGCACCATGCTGCCGCCGGGAATCGCCCGATCTGGCTGAATGATCCCGGTCTCGTCTGGTTCGTTGAGACAGGAGCGGTCGACATTCTGGGAACGGAGCTTTCCGATGGCCGGATGGAGGCTCCGTTCCGGCATGTGGCACGCCTCGAACCGGGCCGGCTGGTGTTTGGGGCGGCGGAGACCGGGCACTCGACGCTGCTGGTCGCCAAGGGTGTCCAGGCCACGGGCCTGCGACGCCTTCCCCTTGCGCGCTTGCTGGAGGAGGCCGCCCGGGGAGAGGCACATGACGGAGTCGCGCCCGAGGTCTTGGTTCAGCTTGATGCCTGGATTAAGGATCTTTCCGCTGCGGTGACGGCCGAAATCGAGAGCCACCCCCAAATTGAGCGACGACTTTCCCCGGGGCACGAAATCAGTGCTGGCGTCTTTGCGGCGGAACGGGGCGTGGTGTGGCTTGCCGCCGATCATCTGGACGCCACTTTCCTTGATGTGGTGGACTCCGGGTCAAGGTCGCCGGGCCTGATGCCGGTAACCCGGGACAGCTGGATCAGGCTGCATTCAACCGAAGGGGTTGTCTGCCGCTCGTCCCAAGAGCTTGGCGTCAAGGTCCTGCTCACTGCGGGCCTGCCGGAGTTTCACCGCCTGGCGCTCGGCGCGGAATCGATCCACAGACGCCTGCTGCTGGCGGACGATGCCAACCTGCAAGTAGCCCGGGCCACCCTGCGTCACCGCGAAAAATTACAGGCGAGAAAGGAACTCGCGGACCTCCTGACCTTCCGCAGGCAATCCGAAGGTCGCACTGCGCTTGGCAGGGCCTTGGGCATGATAGGCAGTCGTGAGGGGCTCGATATTCGCGCACCGGCCGTCTCTGGTGATGCGCAGCCTTCGCTGGATGATTACTGCGAGGCATCCGGCTTGCGCCAGCGAGGCGTGCGGTTGACGGAAGAAGACCGGTGGTGGCTTGGTGACAGCGGTGCGATGCTGGCTTTTCGGCGGGATAGTGATCAGCCTGTGGTACTGTTGCCCGGCCGGACCGGTCGCTACCGGGTAGTGGACCCGGAGACCGGCAGGTCCACGCCGGCAAATGCTGGAACCGGCGCAGAACTCCGCGATGCCTGTCTGCTCTATCCCGTGTTACCCAACGATGGCCCTGCATCGATACGCGGGTTGCTTCGCGTTGGGGCTGCAACGGGGTCCGGCCAACTTTTGCGGCTGGTGGTGTTCGGTCTCGGCGCGGGATTGCTGGTATTGACGCCCGCGCTTGCGGTCAACCTGCTGGTTGAAGATGTGGTTCCTTCACGGGAAGCGGCTGCACTGTTCCATTTTGCCGCAGTCCTGATCGGACTCGGCTTTGTGGCGGCCCTGGCACAGGTGCTGCGGGGCATGGCGCTCATGCGCCTTGAAGGGCGCCTCGCCGCACGTATCGGCGCAGCGGTTCAGGATCGCCTGCTGCGTCTGCGACCGAAATTTTTCCGCCGCTTCAATGCTGGCGAGCTCGCAGCGAGATCGATGATCTTTCAGGATGTCCGGGATCATGTGGCCGGAGTCACGGCCGATACGGTCTTGTCCACCCTGTTCGCCTTGCCGGCACTTGGCGTGCTGTTTTTCTATGATGCGACGCTGGGCTGGACAGTCACCGCGCTGACCGGTGTTGTGCTCGGACTCACTGCCGGATACTGCATGGGCCTGATCGAACACCAGCGTCATTATCTGCAGTCTTCACGCCAGCTTCTGGGCGAGTTGCACCAGTTCTTGAGTGGGATTGCGAAGCTGCGTACCACCGGCGCCGAGGATATGGCCTTTGCCGCTTGGGCAAGGCGCTTTCGCAAGCACAAACACGCCGAAATCCAGCAATCCATCCTCAGTGAGCGGATAACCGCCATTGCCGCTGCGGTGCCCGCTCTTGGTAGCGCTGCACTGTTCGCGGTGGCGGCGGCCCAGGGGCCGGAAGGGCTGGCCACCGCCGACTTCCTCACGGCCCACACCGCGGCCATGGTTCTGTTCCTGGCCCTTGTCATGCTGGGCAATTCGGCCCGGTCCGTCGCTTTCATCCAGCCAGCCTGCGAACAGGTGTTGCCGATCCTCGCCGCTACACCCCAATCGGGCGCCTCCCGCGGAGTGCAGAAAACCCTGGAAGGCGAAATCCTGCTGGACAAACTGAATTTCGGCTATTCGGAGACGGTACCGATCCTGCAGGAAGTGTCGATTCATGCCAGGCCTGGCGAGTTCATCGCGATCGTGGGTGAATCCGGCGCGGGCAAAAGCACCGTGTTCCGGCTCGCCCTTGGCCTGGAGAAACCGGGCACGGGGGCGGTGTACTTCGACGGCCGGAACCTTGCGCAACTGGATCTTGCCACGGTGCGAAAACAAATCGGGGTGGTGCCACAGGATGGCTCCCTGCAGAGTGGTACGGTGCTTGACAATATCATCGGTACCGACAGGGAATTGAGCGAGAATGACGCCTGGCGAGCTGCACGGCTTGCCGGAGTCGATGAGGACATTCGGGCCATGCCGATGGGACTGCACACCCCGGTGGATGAGAACTCGACGACCTTCTCCGGTGGACAGAGCCAGCGAATCCGCATCGCCGCTGCACTGATCCGCAACCCCCGCATCATCTTTCTCGACGAGCCCACAAGCTGGCTGGACACGAAAAGCCAGGCTCGGACCATGAAAGCGATTGAGGAGTCCACCAGTACCCGTCTGGTTATCGCACACCGGCTTTCCACCATCCGCATGGCGAACCGGATTTATGTGCTGCAGGCAGGCCGGGTTGCCCAGGTGGGCGGATTTGAGGAATTACTCGCGGAAGAAGGTCCCTTTCGCGACCTGGTCCAGCGGCAACAGGCGTAAGCCTCCGTAGGCCTTTGCCTGCACACGCTCACCATGGACCAGTAACTTGACGTGATTGATTCCCATGTACAGCTGAAATGCCCCGTCATTCCCGAAAACCGTTCTCAGCCGGGGCCACTCGAGAAGCCCTTCGGCCTTTGCAGGCAGGCACAACTGCCAGTCGACCAGGCGCCGGACCACCGGCCTCCAGTCACGTTTCGATGTGATCAGCCAGGCGGTGAGCAGGGCGCGGTAATCCGTCACGTTTTTCCGCACCGGGTGCAATTCGAAGCCGAGCCTTGGCAATGCGCCGTCTTCGGTGGCATCGAAGAGGAACAGGAAGCGCCTGCAGAGATCGCGCATGCCGGACAGCAACTCCAGTACCGTGGCAACCGAACCCGGCCATGCGAGCTGCCGTAACAGCGGCTCGACTTCATGGAGTTCCATGTCCGCCACAAGCAGTCGTACGGATCGAGGCGTACGGCCCGGGGTCGCCCCGACATAAGCAAGCCGGGCACCCGCCGGCAGGCAGCCCAGGACCCGCATCAGGGCGCGATACTCCGGTCCCTGGTCTTTGCGTGCGGCTGCCTGTGCAACCGCAGCCGCAATGGCGGCAGGCCTGACTGCGTTCCCCCCTGTTCCAGGGCCGGACCGCAGCCGCAGGTAGACAACCGGCGGAACAGGCCGCGATGGAGCGGCATCAATGATGTCATAGGCCAGCAACACGGACTCAAGCCAGTGATCGGTGCCGGATGGGTCCATCAGATGCCCGGCGAGCCAGGCATCGGTGGATGCGGGCGCGGCTGTCTCACCCCTGGCAAGGTGGTAGCGCTTCACCGGGTCACGGGCAACCGGGTTTGTGAAGTCCGCTGCCGGCTCGGGTTCGTCAAGCCTGAATTCAAAACCGCACAAGGAAGTCGCGGTGGCGGCGGGCAGGTCTCCTACCCGCTCAAGCAGACGGCTCCAGCCCCGCCCGGCAAGCAGGGATTCCGGGATCTGGCTGCGCAGTCCAGTCAATACGTCCCGGAAGTGCTCTATTGCAGGCGCCTGTTCAGGCGGGCCAATCGGCGACAATTTCCCCCCAGTGAATGGGCAGAACCGGAAAAGTCCGAAAGCGGGAGAGGCCAAACTCCTTCTCCCTGGGCCTGGGAATGATCATCGGCGTGATATCCAGTGCTGACGTGACACTGAACCCGGCAGCTTGAAGCGCCGCCACCATCTCTTCCATGGAGGGTGTCGGCTGAACGTATATCCGGCAAAATGCATCGATCTGCTTCCACTCCTGAACCGTCATTTCCCCGGACCTACGGAACACATCCTTGATGTAGACCTTCCCACCAGGGCGCAATACCCGGGCAATCTCGGTGAAGAGCTCCTCGAGCTGAAAGGAGTATCCCGCAGACTCCAGAAAAAGCGCACAGTCGAACTTGTGGTTCGGAAACGGCAGCCTGTGGTAGTCCCCCACCTGAACATGAACCCGCCCGCGGGCCGGGGAATCGGCAATCAGGCGCTGGGCCAGTTCTGCCTGATATGGCGAGAGGGTGATGCCATGTACTTCCAGAGCCGGAATATGCAGGGCCGCATACAGGCCTGGACCACCCACGCCGCATCCGGCATCGAGCACTACCTGACCACGGCGCAGACCGGAGCGGGTCAGGATGGTTTGGTTGTTGTCGTCGAACGACTGGGCTGCAGAGTCGTCATCAAGAAATATCCCGGCCTGAATGGTGGTGCCGAACTTCAGGTAATGGTCTGTCGTTTCCTGCCAATAGCGAATCTGTTCTTCCTTCCACCACTGCGTGGTGTCGGAGTCTTCCCCGGTATCGGTTTCCATTGACTCTGAACTCAATTTGCATGTCGCCTTTCAGCCCTGGTTCAACATTATACCTGTATCCATTAGACAAGAAACTGTCCTGCATTGCAGGAAGACCTGTTTTCCCCTCGTTTTGCCTCTGCCCTAGCCCTGCTGTCTTGACTCGCATCAGGGCGTTTCCTACACTGCCCTGCCACCAGTACCTCAACCAGGTTCGGAGGTTGGGAGATGAGGAGGCAACTGCCACCACTGACAGACGCGCCTTTCGTGATTTCCGACAGCGTTTTCATCAACCCGAAATATCGGGGCACCCGGCTATTGGGCAAGGACGCGTTCGACCCGGATGGCAGTCGTACGGCACTTTACCGCAAGCAGATCCGGATCCATGATGCCCGCTCGCTCAAACAGGCACCGAGTATCGGGCGCGAGGGTTTCCAGTTGTCGGAGGCTCCCATTGACCTCGATTTCAGCGATCCTTCACTGGTAACGGGCCGCCTTTACGACCATTGCGCGCATCTGGTCAAGGCTGCCACCGGATGCCTTGCCGCCAGGACCATGCAGCACGAGTTCCGTGCCGGGAAGGTGATCGGTCCCGCAGGCGTTGGCCGCTATGCCCTGGTAGCCCACGCCGACTTTACCCCCTTTGTCGAGGACATCATGGACGTGCCGGAAAAACACCACTTCGCCCTGTTCAACGTCTGGCGCGGAACCGACCCAGATCATGAGATTGAATTGATGCCGCTGGCACTGTGCGATGTCGAAACCGTTGCCGATGATGACATCGTTTACGCCGATTGCCTGCGGCGCACCGAGCCACGCACCCGTCTGATCGACTGCCGCCTGATCCACGACAGCAGCCAGTGCTGGTATTATTTCCCGCGAATGACGCCGGACGAGGTGCTGATCTTCAAGCAGTACGACACGCGCCAGGAAGATGCCGGCAAACGTGCGGTATTCCATACCGCGTTCC
>CAZUGZ010000057.1:0-9329 GCA_964620555.1 uncultured Alteromonadaceae bacterium | reverse complement strand
GGGTTGTTTTGGAGCGACAAGCCCGCATATTTCACCAAGGTTTGTAGCGAGGACGTCGAGACGCCGCTGTGGCAGGGTGCGCGGACCGGAAGACGCTGAAGGCATAGTTGACACTATGTCGAAGCGGCTGGAGGGAGCACGCCCTGTCACAGCGAGCGTATCGGCGTTCGCAGCAGAAGGTTGGTGAACTATGCGGGCTCTCGCCATGGACGGACGCGGGATGGGCCATGGATGGCCCATGGAGCGAGAAAACAACCCACAAATGCGCTGTCGGCCCTACCAGGCCACACAAAGGCGGAGCATAGCTGATGCAGTGACGCCCCCTTCAAATGCCGCAAAGGGGCGGCAGGGGCCACAATGGCTATTCGGAAACGTACCCCGGGAAATGTCCTGCGAGGCGGGCACAGAATGTTTCGAGACTGGCCGGATCCCCGCTGACGGTCTGCAGCAGGGCGCTCTCGGGACTCGCCGCGGAGGTGGTAATGACCATGCGGGCCGCTCGCAGGCGGTTTTCCAGGACTTGTATCTGTTCGGGTCGGGCGCCGCCGACCATCTCCGGTACCAGCCTGTGGAGGGACAACCTGCCGGCCCGTAACCAGTTTGCGTAGTGCGCCCTGGCAGCATCCTCCATGACCTCGCCAAACAGCCGGTAATGGACGTGGGCCACCAGGTCATCGGTGCCCAGGTCACCGAAACGGCTGACAAACTCAAACGAGTTCACGAACGCATTGATGGCAGTTTTGTTGGTCATCGGGTCACTTGCCAACTGCTGCGACCAGTACGCCAGCCCCTCGAGGTCCGCAGGCCGACCGTAGTACGCGAGGTAAGCCCGAATGATCTGCTCTTCGCTGTCGTTGAACGGTCTGGTTTCGCAACGGCTGAGCGGGATGCCGCCGCTTGCGGTTTTCGGGTCACCGGCGTTTTCGGCGGAGACTGCCCCACCGGGATCATTCGGTTTTTGTGCCGGTCCCGCCACCGGCCGCAAGGTGATTTTGCCTCCCGGGCCAGTAAAGCGGTGAAAGCGCGTCGCCGCCAAAACCTGGCTGGAAGAACGCAATGCAACTGCCGGTTCGTAGGGCCGCCCCCCCTCCGGAGGCTGCAATGCGTAACGGTAGTCCCGCAAAACCAGTTCGCCCGCGCTAGGGGATTTTGCAGACAGCGACAGCGTGACCTCGTCGGTCTCATCGGGCGGCCGCGTGGCGAGGCGCAGTCGCAGGCGTTCGCCACCGTGCAGCGGTGGCAGGATTACCGTGGGAAGGGTATTTCCAGCGTCATTCGATGACCACGCGCGCAATTCCAGTACCGCGCTGCTGGCGGCATCTCCCCGAAATTCCAGATCGAGATCCACCATCAACAGCGACGGTTCCGGTATATCGATCGTCATGTCCCCCACCAGCGGCCCCGGCGCGCCGCCATCGATACTCCGGGTCTCCAACGCGACCAGGGTGGTCCAGTTTTTCAGGTCGTGAAGCCGATATTCCGATGCATGGAACAGATCCGACAGGATATTGAATTTGGCCGGGTCACCGGCGACCGGAAGATAGTCGCGATCGAACAGCCTTCCCGATTTCGATTGCAGCGTCGTGCATTCCCGCTCGAGGGCCGCGGCAGTGGGGAATCCACGGCGGCGGGTGCAGGAGTGGATACGGCCATCGCTGTCGAGCATTTTTACCGTCCAGCCGCTGAACAGGATGTTGCGTCCGCTGGCGTAGCGACGGAACACCGAGCGGCCGTGCAGACTGCGCTGCCCGGGGTACAGGCCCAGGTAGTCCAGGATGCTGTTGGCGGTATCGATAGCGGCGTAGACATCGGTTCTGACTTCGCCCGCGAGGTCCGGTGCGAGGGCGAAAAACAGACCCCAGTTCTGCCCCAGCCAATGGCCCGGCAAGCCGTGGCTTTCGTCCGAAGTGACGACCACCAGTGTGTCTTCGAGAATGCCACTGTCTTCGAGACGCTGCAGCAATTCGTGCAGTGCCGCATCCGCATCGGCAACCACGGCGCTCTTGGCGCTGCCGTGGCGCCGGATTCCCGCGGGTGTTGCCGCGAAGGGGTAGTGTGAGCCCACCGTCAGCAGGGTGGCGAACCAGGGTTTGGCGCCGCTGTCCAGACGCAGCAATTCCGGGATTACCTGGGCGAAGAAGACCTCGTCAGACGCGCCCCAGCTACCGGGCAGCCCCTGCTCGGAAAATGATTTCCTGCCCTTTACCTGCTGAAAGCCCACATTGGGCATGGTCAGATCCTTGGACATGAATTCCAGGTCCGCCGCCTGATAAAAGGCAGTCGCATAGCCCTGCCGGCGGAGCAGGTGGGGCAGGCACTGCGCCGCCTGCGGTTCGTTTCCCAACAGCTCCATGGGCTTGGGGTTGCCGCCGTTCAGCTTGGGATAGTCACCGCACAGCAACGCATAGAGCCCTCGCAGGGTCTGCCGTGCATGGGTAATGAAGTCGGGTACCAGCCAGCCGTTTTCGGCCCAGGAACCGGTGTGCCGGAGCGCGATGCCAGGTCGTTCGTGGTTGGCCCCGGCGACCTGTGGCAGATAGGCGCCGGTCAGGCCCTCCATGACGATGAGCAGCACATTTTCTGCACTGCCCACCGCCTGCAGCGGCTCGCCGAACTCCCCGGCCTGCCCGGTGTAGCTTGCCGGCGGGGGGGATTGCTCCGCGGAAGAGAAGGCGCCGGACCAGATTGCCTCGGCATGCAGTACAGCCAGGCTGCTGTCGCGCCAGTCATGGCGCGTCTGCTGGTAGTGAAAGAGAACGATCCCCAGCAGCGCGATTTCCATCGCCCCATGGCGCCAGGTGGTCCGCCGCGATGGCGCGGTCGCCCGGAACAGCAAACCCAGCGCCGCGCCGGCCGCCAGCACAGTTCCCGCCGCTGCGGCGAGCACCAGCCACCAGGGCCAGCCCGTGGTGGCCTGCAAAAATGCGGGATCCAGCAGGTACCGGAAATCCCGGTGGTCGAAGGGCGAGCCCATGGCCACGAGGAACGCCCAATCCCCCAGGTAGGCGGCGGACCAGAGCAGCAGGACCAGCGTGGCGAGGACCCAACTGCGCCGACCGGCCACGGCCAGCAGCAGGGCCCACAACCCATCGGAAACAAAGGCTTGCGGTGCGGCGGGAAAACCCTGCTGTTCCAGCCCGAATCGCGTGACCAGCGCCACCAGCCACAACAGGGAAAAGTTCAGGGCGATGCGCAAGGGGGGTTCACTCAGAAGGAAAATAGCTGCCAATTGTATACCCTAACCGGTAATTTCCCGTTCCTCATGCAGAACCCCCGGTGTACCCGCTTGCCGCGCCTACCGGAAAGTAAAAAAACGGAGTTTGCAGAGGGGGTAGAAAAGCGCTAAAAAGGGGCCCGTCCGAGGCCCTCAAATCAGCCTGAAAAAGTGGCGCCATCAGGCTGATCATGAGTGGCTCCATTATTTGCTTTACAAGCAGGCTTTCCGAGCGCCCGAAAGCCTCCAAAGCAACAGGAAAATCACGAGGGTATTGGAAATGACAGTGAAAATGGGGTTACAACTGGCGCCGCAACACGGTGCTTACGAAAAGATGCGGGATGCTTGGATGGAGGCCGATAGCATTGGTGCTGATGTGCTGTGGTCTGCAGACCATTTTTTTGCGCAGGAATTTTCAGTAGAACAGATCGCTGCCGGGAAGAATGACAGGACAGGGAATGCGGAAAACTACGAGGGTATGTGTATTCAAGCGGCGATGGCGGCGACAACAAAACGTGCACAGATCGGTGCACTGATTATGGCAATAGGTTTTCGAAATCCAAATCTTCTGGCAGACATGGCCAGAACGATCGACCATATTTCAGGAGGTCGTTTTATTCTGGGGCTAGGAGCCGGCTACATCCAACGGGAGTATGAAGAATACGGCTACGAATTCGGTACGCAAAAAAGCCGCCTTCTGGATCTTGAAGCAGCGATACCCGTCATTCGTAACCGATTCGAAAAATTAAACCCGCCTCCAGTAAAGAAAATTCCAATACTGATTGGCAGCATGGGCGATAAGATCGGGTTGCGCATTGTCGCTCAGCAAGCCGATATGTGGCATATGGTAGGGCCTATGGAAAAAATGCGGGCTAAACACAAGACACTTCTCAAGTGGTGTGAAGAGGTCGGAAGAGACCCTTCGGAAATTGAGGTGGTAGCAAATCTACTACCGCAATATTTTAAGGATAATGATCCGGACATTCTGTTGAAAGAGCACGGTATCAAGCATTTTAATCTGCTGACAATCGGACCTGACTGGGATTTGGGCCTGTTGCGCGAAATGCTGGAATGGAAAAAATCAGTGGCAGCGTAGAACAGAAATTGTCACTGCGAAATTTAGGAGTCTGCGCCGTAGAAAAATCCGTCGTGAGGATGTGCCGCGTTCGCAACAGGATTATTTTCTACGGCGCAGACTCCTAGTTCAAAAATATGCCGAATAGCGGTCAATGTAGTCTGCAAAATCGGCTTTTAGCTGAGCTTCATCAAGTTCAAACTCTTCAAGCGAGTAGGCATGCTTGCCATGCTTACCCTGTTCATTGTCCTGCTCCCAGGCCAGCATTTCCAATTTCGCTTGTTCCTTCAGTTCCCGGCCATTTTGCCGAAATATTTCTTCAATAACCGACATCATATTTTTACGAATGTCACTGTAATGCACGTCAATAACCGTGTCGTCGATACCGAGTTGGTCCCGGGCAGTTAGGCATCGCCGCATACTCTTGCTGGCCCATTGGTACATGGACTGCGCTGCGGCTACCGAATCAAACTCTGTATTGGCGCGCCACATAGTTGCCATTAATTTGGCGGCAGAAGGAACTACTTTGCAAGGATTGCGGTGACACTGGACCAGGGTTGCTTTGGGAAAGGCGTCAGTGAGCGCAACCAGATGAGCGCTATGTGCTGGCGCCTTGAGAATCCAGGGGCGTTGACGCTGGCCGCCCTCCTGCCACTGGAGGTACTGTAGTACTGTCCTGAGAAGAGCGTAACCTTCCTGATCAATCGCCCGTTCTTTACAACTTTCCAGCCACCCATCCGAAAAAGATAAGGGTACATACATACACATACCACAAACAGAAAAATCCAGGAGTAAATCGACCAGGATAATATCTTCATCAGCTTGTGTTGCACCCATAGCGTGGGCGGCCTGCAAACTGTCTTGACCGTCGAAATTCTCAGCTCCAGGTGTTCCCTCTGTAATCGCTATAATGCGGGGGTCGGGTTCACCCGCCACTCTGTTCGGAAAACGGGCCGGATTTAAAATACGCCATAAGCTCAACTTCTGCACATCGGAAGAAGCGGACATCATTCGCTGTAGTTTGGTTGTGCCTGAGCGGGGCAACCCAAAAATAATAATAGGTTTGACAATCTCCTCTTCCAGAATCTCGGGATGCTTGAGGATATCAGCATGCATCCGCAGCCGATTAACCAACAAGCGGTGAATTTCGGCACAAAACTGGGCCTGACCGCCTGTTTTAAACGTAACCTCATTGTTGACTCGATCCACAAGCCTCGCCAATCTAGGCTCAATATTGTCATCACCAAAGTCGGACAACCCGGTCTCCGCCCTTGCTGCATCAATCATCAATCGGTCATTGAGTAAATTGCTACCGCTGTCCTGATTACTGGTCTTCACTTCATGCCCTGTTTATACAAATAGACTGCCCAACCCACAACTCAGGCGGCAATGGCAACGGGTACCCCCCCTGGCAGCGCATTGGACTTCGTAAGGATTTCACCAGAACCTGAAAAGGTTCATGCCAGTTGTCGTCGCCAAAATCGGATAGGAGTCTGCGCCGTAGAAAAATCCGTCGTGAGGATGTGCCGCGTTCGCAACAGGATTATTTTCTACGGCGCAGACTCCTTGCCCGGCATTTGATCGTGCGTGCTGTATCGCTCGCCTTATAAAAACGCACTGGGCTTTTCCGGGCCAAGATCAACAATTGTTTTTAAGCCGGGTTCGGCAGCTAACACATCTGGAATGCGGTTAAACAGGCTGGAGGCCGAGGCAATCGCCGAGTCTGAACGCACAACTTTAATTTCCACGCCCGGCTGCCCTTCGACGCACCAGATCATCGCTTCTTCGTCTCCCTCCCGGAAAACACGCTGATCACCAACAAAATGCCCGGTAGCTCCCTGTTCGGTCTGTACTTCTACCACGTAGCGTGTACCCACGGACTGGCCCGCCGCGATCTCTTTTTTGAGGTGCGGGCAATAGGCCGGCTCATCCCAGACCACCGGCTCCACGTGGCCATCAACATTGGTGATTTTGCAGCCATAGTATTCAAGCACTGTTACTATGGGAAATGACATCATTTCGCAGTAGGGACTCAGCGCCGGTGCAACCTTACTGTTGTATTCATCAACACTCACGTCAATACCCAGAATTGGCGCAAAGTGTGTTCCCTGACGCAAGGGTTCGGTATAGCTCACATGACGGATTGCATCAATCTCAACACAAGGCCCCGCTGCGATCATGCCCGACCAGTAGCGGCTCATATCATGAATACCTGAGCCGGTAATGGTCACACCGTTGTCTCGCGCTATCTGATCAATTTTCTCCGCCAAGTCACGGTCGATCAGCCAGGGGTTGTAGAGCTGCCCCGCGTGACAAGCCACATTGATGCCGCGTGTTAGAAACCGCTCATAAACGGCCATGTTTTTTTCGAGCAAATCGGTGGTTGCGTTAAGAACGATGTCAGCCTCAACGGCATCGTAATCGGCTTTGTCGCAGTCCTGAACAACAATACCAAGATCATGCTGCAATCCAGCAAGCCGCCCCAGATCCTGGCCAACCTTGTTACCAGCACGGTTGTATGCCGCTACAATTTCCCACCCTTTGTTCACAGCCAGCCTGGTGAGTGTCTGGCCGACAAAACCAGTGCCATAGATGACGAGTTTTGGTGCTAGTTTTTCCTGTTCACTCATGTTTAGACCTCACGTGTGTATAACATGGCTTCGAAGTCTATAACTGTTTGTACCTGCTACGAAAGCCTGGTGGGATAGGAAATTCATTCCCCTTTATTCGTTATTTATATTCACTCCCTCTTTGCGGCGGCGTACGAACATTACAGCAAACCCTCGCAGTCCATTGGCAGAAAATTTCCGATGTCCAGCACTGCCTGGCAGATTTGGGGTTCCTTCTGGCCGGCGTGGCTGTGCTGATCGCCCTTCTTGCAAGATTCTTCACCTGCTCAGCAAAATCCGGAACATTCGTCATGGCTTTCTTCATCTTTCACGCTGCCGGGCGCCGCACAACATAGGATGGGCCTATGGGTGCAGACTGACGGGAAATGTGGTTCAGTTCCTCGGTGGGGCGGGTACACTACCACCTTCCAAGGTGATTGTGTTCCCGCTCTATGGTCGCGTTCCGCTTTCCCTGGCCAGCCCGCAAACCCGAGGCCCCGGAATCCGAAATGACTGCGTTTCTGGAACTGGCCTACGAGCTGGTGCTGGGGCGCAGCGCCGATGAAGAGGGCCTGCAATCCTATCTGCGACGCCTGCGGGCGGGTCGGCTCTCCGTGGCCGGGGTGCTTCGGGAGATGCGCGACAGCGAGGAATACCGGCGCACCGGCAGCGGGTTCGACGCGCAGCGGACGGAAGAACTGCAATGGTACCTGGGGCAACGGGACCAGAAGCTGGAGGTGGAACTGCGGCGCCGCGACTTTCTGCCGGCCGGCGTCTATGACCGCGTCTGGTCGGAAGTATTCGACAGCGGACGCGATCTGGTCATCGGCCAGGCGGAGTACGCGGTACAGCACCGCAGTCGATTTCTGGAACTGTTCAACGGGGTGGGGCGGCTGCTCGCTGAACACCGGCAGCCTCGCCTGCTGGAATTCGGGGTGTCGGAGTATTCGTGCTTCTATCCGCGGCTCTGGCCCGGGCTCCGCTTCGCACTGGCGGACCGGCCGACGACAGCGGAGTATCCGGGCTTTACCCGCGAGCGCAGCCTGGCACTCAGCGGCGCCGCGGAGTTTCACGAGGTTGATCTCGAGCAGCCCGGCACCCTGTTTGACGGGACCCTCGAGCGGGGGAGCTTCGACGTGGTGGTGCTGGCCGAAGTGCTGGAGCACCTGGTGGTCAATCCGGTGGAACTGCTGACGACGCTCATTGCGCTGCTCAGCCCGGCCGGCAGCCTCTACCTGAGCACGCCGAACTTCTTGCGCGCGGACAACCTGCGCCAACTACAAGCCGGGCACAACCCCCAGCAGGTGTTTCCCGCGGGCGACGGCAATTGGGACGCCCACTTCCACCACCGCGAGTACGCCGCCCGGGAAATGCTGGATTTTATCCGCGCCACCGGCGGGCGCTGCCGCAGCTTCCATTTTTCCGACTGCTGGGACCAGGCAGACCCCCGGACGGTACCCGAAGCGGCGCTGGGCAACCTGGTTTTTGTGATCAGCGCCTGAATGGTGGGCCTTTGGTGCTAGAACGCGCGGTTGTTTTTCAACGTCGACGAGCCGGTCCACCGCGGTATCTCGGAAGTACCGGTGCATCTGTCCAATCAGTAGATGACTTCTCGATTTTTCAAGCTCGTCGAAGACGTCAGCTCCCTGCTCTTCGGCAGCGTTGTCCTCTAGAAAATAGAAAAACCGTTCGAACAGATAAGCGTAGTCTTTTCGCAGGCCCCGCGATCCATGAAGCAATTGTGTTTCTGCACTACCGCCAGAACGTGCGCCCCTGGTGATGAGGCTGATCGAATAACATTTCCCATCGACACCGCGGGCAGGGTGGAATCCCGTTCGTGGGTCAGCAGCCCATGCTGTTCAGTTCAAGCCAAAGCCCGAGAAAATTAGCTTGATATTCTCACGGCGCAACTGGAAAAAGACAAAAAAAGGGACCATAAACCAGAATCTGTGTTGCTAGTGTTTGGACAACATGGCTTTTTTTCTTCCCATACACTAGAATACATTGTTATTTTCAGCACAATGCATTTTTCAAATAATGCAAAGAGGCGGAGAAATGATCCAATCGACGCTAACCGACAGGTGGCAAACTACCATTCCGTCCGAGGTCCGAAAGGTTCTCGGCCTCAAGCCTCGGCAACGGCTTGTGTACGAATTGATTGAGGGCGCCGTTGTAATCAGGCCTCAGCCGGAAACGCTCGACGATCTGTATGGATTTCTCTCCAGCGATAAGCCGCCCGCATCCAAATCGGTGGAGCGGGATGCGGCGCGAAAGGCGCGCGCCAAGAGGTATGAGTGAGCGAGGCGCCCTCCTGGCACATGGCGCCAGCGTTGGCCGCGGTAGCGGCCTGGTGACAGGATGCGGGACAAGTACCTCCTCGATACGAATGTCCTGGTCCGCTTCCTGCTTGGCGACCACGCCGAACACTCCC
>CAZUGZ010000056.1:0-9354 GCA_964620555.1 uncultured Alteromonadaceae bacterium | reverse complement strand
AAGCTCTTCAAGTAAATACCGCCTCATAACCAAACGCTCATATATCGTAATATAGCCATTACCATTTTACGATAATACTTAGTTTAGTCAAGAACGGCGGATTGCCGGAATTATGTACAGGGTATACTCAATGCCGATGGCTCGACCACTTAGGTGGTATCGCACCGTGATCCTGGCATACAACCAGTGAAAGAGGTGAAGCTGGCATTGAAATGATAGTCTACGTTAGAAATCCGGTAGGACAGCAGGCTTTGTCGTGACTTCTGAATCGATATTCAATTTCATCAAAGTGAATGAAAGAATCGGGACCGGCGGTCAGCCCACCCCAGAGCAACTGGAGACTGCAAGCGAGGAGGGTTACCAGGCTGTCGTCAATCTGGCGCCGCACGATGCAGAAAATAACGCTTTGGAGGACGAACCGGGCATTGTAAAAGCGCTCGGCATGACCTATCACCATATCCCGGTACCCTGGATGAGCCCGGAAAAAGAGCAGTTTGAAGACTTTGTGGCAGTCATGCGCTCACTGGTTGACAAGAAGGTGTTTGTTCATTGTGCAGCCAACTACCGCGTATCGGCTTTCTACTCGCTGTATGCAATGAAGTTTGAAGGATGGTCCGAGCAACAGGCCGACCAATTCATTGCAAGGATCTGGGAATCCAACCCCGAGTGGCAAATGCCCGAAAGCTGGTCAACTTTTATTGACAATATCAAAGCGAACCCTGTGACTGCAGATAAATAACTGGTCGACGAAAGCTCATTCTGCAGCCGGTCACAGGAAACCTGCACTACAATAATCACAAGAGTGCTGATGCGATTATGAAAGCATTTTTTATACGTGTGAGTCTTGTGGCAATGCTGGGCTGTTACCCAGCTTCGAGCCCGCCATCCATTGGCGAAGTGAACTGTAAAGTGACCCGGGCCCGGCTATCCTGGTGTGTTTATTGAAGGAGAGAACTTTGTTGACAAACAGCCAATACGATGTGGTGGTGGTTGGAGGTGGCCACAATAACCTGACGGCGGCCGGCTATCTTGCCAGGTCCGGCAAGTCCGTGCTGGTACTGGAAAAAAATGAACAGGTAGGGGGCGGACTGTATTCCAGGGAAGTCACGGCGCCAGGGTTTATCCACGAGATGCACGCGGTGGCTCTGTTGCTGATCAAGGCCAACCCGCTGATCGCCAACGATGAGCTGGAGCTCATGGGCAAGTACGGTCTCGAGTGGTGTGAGATCGACGGTCCCTATTTCACCAGCGCATTTGACGATGGCGAATACCTGGCCACCTATTGGGACGTGGACAGAACCTGCGAATCGATAGCCAGGCTGTCGCCGAAGGATGCCGAGAGATATCGCCACTGGGCTATTGAAAACGGCAAACTGGTGAACCTGATTATCAAGGGCATGTTCACGCCGCCACTCACCATCGGGCAGTTGCTGAAATTTGTTGAAGGCACCCGGGAGGGCCGCAATTTGACGCGACTGCTATTCAGCAGTGCCTACGATTTTATCGACCGGAATTTCGAAAACAGATATCTGCGTGCACATCTCTATAAATGGATTTCGGAAAACCTGGTTTCACCGGATGAAGTGGGCTCCGGCCTGATTGCGCTGTTATTGCTGGGCATGGGGCACGTGGTTCGGCCCGGTATTGTCAAGGGGGGGAACCAGAATCTCGCCCGTGCCCTGGTGCGTCAGATTGAGGCAGAAGGCTCAGAGGTGCGCTGCAATTCAGCCGTAGAAAAATTCAATGTGTCAGGTGGAAAAATCAGCGGGGTTACACTGGCGAATGGGGAATCAGTCACGGCCAGAGAGTGCGTGATCAGCGGCGTGCCCGCGTGGGACCTGCACAGGTTTATCGAGGGGCTGGATGAATCGAGACTGGGTGATATCCGGGGCATCAAGCCCAGTGGCTACTCGGTGTTCCTGACCCATTACGCCCTGCATGAAGCTCCCCGGTTCAACCACCTGGGTGACGAGATCAACAGGTCTTTCGTGATTGAGTGCATGTCCGCCGACCTCGAGCCGTTCCGCGCCTGTTATGACCGTTTCAAATTTGGCTACATGCCGGAGTTTTTCAGTGGGCACAGTGTTTGCCCCACCTATATAGACCCCAGCCGTGCGCCAGAGGGCAAGCACGGTATTTATTACTACCACTACATACCGCTGATTCCCAAAGGGAAGACCCTTGAGGACTGGCTCGACATCAAGGAAGCATTCGCGGACTGGATGCTGCAGGGGCTGCGCCGTTACGCATCCAATATGGATGACAGCAATATACTGGCGCGATTTGTAGAATCGCCCTGGGAAATGCAGCAACACAGCCCGAGTTTTCGCAATGGCGAGTGTTTTGGTGCCGCGATGACACCGCGACAATTCATGGCCGAGCGGCCAACGGCCGAACTGGGGCAGTATCGAGTTCCAGGAGTGGAAGGGCTGTATCTTTGCGGGCCCGCGCAACATCCGGGTGGTGGCTGTATAGGAGGTGGCCGGCCCGTGGCTATGCGTATTCTGATGGACCAGAAAGCAGATTTAAGCGCGGTATTTTCGGCTCTGTAGTGGACGGCTGATTACCGGCGGAAAGAACAGCAGGGAATACCGGTGCCTGTGAACGAGCAAGCTGAATTTTGCCCCCGTATCGCGGTGTACGGTATGGGGTTTGTAGGCAAACAGCTGGCGGGCTTTGCGCTGGACAAAGGCTGGCTATACGCAGACGGTAGTGGGCTTTCTTGTGGGGCCCGGGAAAAAACACAGTCCGCCAGAGTTTGGTCTCACCAAGGAAGCTGTTGACCAGGCAGTGGGTATCTACCTTGATCGCTACAGGGAAGTGGGCTCGAGAATCACCACCGGGATCTGACGCGGGGTACGCTTCTGATACGCTTCATAGCCCGGGTAGTAATTGGCCATGATCTGCCAGAGTTTCTCTCGCTCTTCCCCCTCGGTAATCCTGGCCTTCACGGCTATTCGCTCGTTTTTTACCTGGATTTCAGTTGCAGGGCTGGCTTTCAGGTTCAGAAACCAGGAGGGGTTTTGGGGTGCGCCGCCTTTTGAGGCGACAATGCAATAACCGCCCTCGTCTGTAGCCTGGTAAATTACCGGCGAGACAAATGTTTTGCTGGACTTCCGTCCGGTGGTAAATAAAAGCAAGGTGTCAAACTCACCATCATAACCGCCTGGGGCGGCGTCCCAGTTGTGGGCGGAGCTGCCATTTTCAAGATAGGCCTGGGTATGTTTTTTTATCCAGTCAGGCATGCCTTCGGGTAGTACGTAGTCGCTCATTGTTCATCGTCCTGGTTTATGCTGCCCTATAAGTGGTTTGAGTACCTTACTTTATTCGGCGGGAAATTTCTCCGGGACCTGTCTCAAATTACATGGCCGCCGCGACTGTGGATGTTTTTGGACTGGTTCTGATTATTTGAGTTGTGGCAATACCTTCGAACCAAACAGTTCTATCGCTTTCATCGTTTCGGAATGCGGAGGTCCACCGGAATGGGCCTGGCGGAATCGCAGGATAAAGTAGTCCGCGCCGACCTCCTCGCGCCAGCGATACAATTTTTCAATGCATTCGTCCGGTGTGCCAATTACGAGCCGTTCATCCCTGTCGATATTGTTGAACGTGATGTCCGTTTCGGTTGGCATGCCCTTGAAGAGCCGGTGCTGCCCGCCGGCAAAATAATATTTGTACGCCGTTTCGAGTTCCCCGGCCATCAGTCGCTCGGCTTCGGCGCGTGACGCTGCGACCCAGGCATCGCGCATAATTACTACCGTTGCCTTTCTGCCAGCCTTTGCCGTTTCCTCCCGGTACAACCCGGCACACTCTCTGGCAAAATCCATCGGCAGGCCCGGAGCCGTAATCCAGCCATCACTGATGCGGCCTGCACGCTTTACAGCGGGCGGTTCTACCGCACCGGTCCAAATCGGCGGGCCGGGTCTTTGCGAGGGGCGTGGCAACACCTGTGTGTCGGGAATATGGTAATGGCTTCCGTGATGCGAAAACACTTCACCGCTCCAGGCCTTGCGCAGAATGCTGATCGCTTCTTCAAATCGCCCCACGCGATCTTTGCTGGGGATACCAAAGGTCGCGAGGTCGCGCTGCAGGTAGCCAAGTCCGACGCCGAGAATCAGGCGCCCGTGAGACATGACATCCAACGATGCAGCATCTTCCGCGACCTTGATGGGATGGTGTAGCGGCAACAACACGAGGTTGGTGCCGACTTTCAGCGTACCGGTTCGCCCGGCGACATTTGCCGCCACGATCAGTGGCGATGGCAGATAGCCTTTTTTGTCCTGGTGGTGTTCGCCAAAAAATATACCGTCGAAGCCGCAGCTCTCGGCCAGCACCGCCTCCCTACAGATTTCCTCCAGCCGCTCTTCGATATGCTCACCATCGGGTGGGCTGGCTATGGAACCGAACATTGCCACTTTCATTGCCATTGCACTCCTGGTTACCAGATGTTTCCGGGTCAGGGAATTTCAAGGCCGCCAATGGGATTTTTCATTTTCCTGCATTCGCAGCGCCGTACAGGACTTTGCACTCGTGTCGAACTGCCCGGAAAGCGGATGACTGCACATGCCGGACACCAGCACACTGGTATCCAGGAAAATCCTCACTTCCTGCCTCAAGCCTGTTGCATTGCACACCCAATATCTGATTTTCTCAACCCTGCAGATCCGGCCTGTGAACGCGCCTGCCCGATCAACGTCAAATGCAAGGCCTGACCCCGATAGTTCATGAGATGGCGCGCCCTGAGAGACTCGAACTCCCGACCACCTGGTTCGAAGCCAGGTACTCTATCCTGCTGAGCTAAGGGCGCACGATTTGCTGTTCCGCTGTACCTCCCGCGGTGTCTTGCCGGCACGGATCGATCCTCAGGTTTGTATGGCACGCAAGTACCTCGGGCTGGTACTTCTCCAGCAAGGCAAACAGGATGGCCGCCGTTTCGGCATCCGGTACTCCGGAATAGTCCGAAGGTCGAAAATGCATCTGAAACGCCCGCAGTACAACGCCCGTTCTGTAATCGATTTCGCCGCTGTCTTCAATGTCGTAACCGTAGGCCCTGAGCGCCCGCTGCAGTTGCGCGATGTGCGGTGGCCTGATCTCGAAACGCGCCAGGTATCTGGCGACGGTGTCATCGTCATACCAGGCGCCGATGCCATGTTCGTGAAGCCGGCGCCACGGAAATGCCGGCCCCGGGTCCACGCGCCGGTCGGGTGCGATATCGGCATGTCCGACCACGTCGACAGGATCGATGTTCGGGTGGCGCTCGAGGATGTCGAGGGCCAGTTCTATGACCAGGTCGATCTGCTCCGGGTCAAAATCGAGAAAAAAGCAGCTCTCCCGCGGCATCGGAAATTCAGTGGCCGAACATTCCGGTTGCTGCACGACCTCAATGCCGATGGAACTCCCGTTTAGCCCTCTCTCGCCGCGCCAGTAGCTCCGTCCGGCATGCCAGGCGCTGCGTCCCTCATCCACCAGCCGGTATACGCGCAATCTCCTCCCCGGATAGGAGGGATCGCCGTTTTCCGGCACCAGATAATGCGCGCTGACCGGACGACCGGTGCGCTGCGTCAGGAGGCGAAGCGATTCGGCGAATCCTGTGCTGGTGTAGTGAAAAACCAGTTGCTCGACGCGGCCACCGTGATTCTCCGAGGCCACATCGACGAAGCGCAGGGGACCGCAGCCGGCAAGCACCAATGAAACCAGAACGGCAATTCCCGTACCCGAAATCGTTCTCAGGGTTTCACGGCAGCGCCCGTGGGATTGCAGGGCCCTGGCACGGGCCACGGCAGCGGTCCCGTCAGTGCTTCTCATTTCCGGTTTCCTGGAAGGACGTGGGCAACTGGTAACTGCTGAACTGCTCGCGTACCACTTTCTTGTCGAGTTTACCTGTGCCCGTATGGGGCAGTTCGTCGACGAACACTACGTCATCCGGCATCCACCACCTGGCAATCTTGTCGGCCAGATAGGCGCGGATATCATCCCCGCTAACCTCGCTACCGGCCTCTTTCACCGCCACCAGCAATGGCCGCTCATCCCATTTGTCATGGTGAACACCAATCACCGTGGCCTCGGCCACCCCGGGACACCCCATCGCCAGATTTTCAACCTCGATGGAACTGATCCACTCGCCGCCGGATTTGATCAGATCTTTTGCCCGATCAGTAATCTGCACATAACCCAGGGGATCGATGGTGGCGACGTCGCCCGTGTCGAACCAGCCATCTTCATCGCAAGCGGATTCGGTCATCCCCAGGTAGCGCTCGATGACCCAGGGCCCGCGTATCTTGAGCGTACCAACGGCCTCGCCGTCACGTGGAAGATCGTTGCCCTCGTCATCGGTAATCTTGATCTGCACCCCAAAGACGGCCCTGCCCTGCTTGGCCGCGTGCTGGAGCCGGGCCTCTTCATCGGCCAATACCAGCCCCGGCCGCGGACTGTTCGCAACACCCAGGGGGCTGGTTTCGGTCATACCCCAAAGCTGCTGCAACTGGATGCCCCGCTGTTCCAGACCCCGGATCAGTGATACCGGTGGCGCCGTTCCCCCTACTGCCACTTTCCTGAGACACCCGAGGGTAATGTCTCGTTCGTTCATATGAGTGAGCATGGCCAACCATACGGTGGGCACGCCGAGCGCCAGGGTCACTTCCTCTGCCTCGATCAACCTGGAGAGGCTTGCCGCGTCCGCCAGTCTGGAGCCCGGCAGAACCAGCTTCGCTCCCACCGAAGGGCAGGTGTACGGCATGCTCCAGCAATTGGCGTGAAACATGGGTACGATGGGTAGCACCACATCCTCGCTGGAGACACTGAACACATCGGGCTGGGGCGTTGCAAAGGTGTGAATGGTCAGCGCGCGGTGGGAGTACAGAACACCTTTCGGGTTGCCGGTGGTGCCCGAGGTGTAGCACAACTGGCATGCCTGGCGCTCATCCAGCGGCGGCCACTGGTAAGCCGGGTCCGCCTGGGAAACGAGTTCCTCGTAGACCATGACATCGGGCAAACTCCCGTCGTAGCGATAACCGATATCGGCCAGTACCACCACACCCTCGATCGAGGGGCAGTCGTCGATGATCGACTCAAGCAACGGAAGAAAATCCGTATCGACCATAATCCAGCGATCCTGGGCGTCATTGATGATGAACTTCAACTGTTCGCTGAACAGGCGTGGATTGAGGGTATGGCAGACCAACCCGGAACAGTTGCAGGCATAGTACATCTCAAAGTGACGGTAGTGGTTCCAGGCAATGGTGGCGATGCGTTCGCCCGTCTGCGCTCCGAGTGAATGAAGGGCGCTGGCCAGCATGCGCGCACGCTCGAAACACTCCGCGTAGGAACTGCGATGAACGGTACCATCATCCTGTAGCGACACCACTTCGCGGTCGGGAAACTCGGTGTTTGCGTGGTGCATGATCATCTGTATGGTCAACGGGGAATCCTGTATCAGGCCTTGCATCATTACTCCTCACTATTGCGCCGGTTACAGCGAAACCAAAAAAGCTGTTGCGCGCTGCGAACCAGGTTTTTCGCCGGTACCTCCCACCAGGCGGTACCGACCCGGGTCCGGATCGCGATGTTCGAACGCGGCTCGCTTTCTCATGAAAACGTATGGTACAGCAGTGAAATTCATCTTTGGAACCAGGCACCGATTGGACGGTTGAATTGTCATGGTGCCCGGCGGCAGGATAATCTGTAGACCGTAGCCCTGAGGCGAACTCAGGCCGAATCAAAACAACGGGAAACCCAGACTGTGAACAATCAACTTCAGGACCAACTACGCGACCCGTCGCTATTGAAAACACAGGCCTTTATCGGCGGTGCATGGACCGACGCCGATAGTGGCGAAACTCTCGATGTGCTGAATCCGTCGAGCAATGAGGTCGTCGCCGGGGTCGCCAACTGCGGCACGGCGGAAACCCGCCGCGCGATCGAAGCGGCCGAGTCCGCCATGGCTGCCTGGCAACAGAAAACCGTGAAACAACGATCCGCCCTGTTGCGACGCTGGTTTGATCTGATGATGGAAAACCAGAAGGACCTGGCGAAGATAATCACCGCTGAGCAGGGCAAGCCCCTGGCCGAAGCGATGGGTGAAATCGCCTACGGTGCCAGCTATGTCGAGTGGTTTGCCGAAGAGGCGAAACGGGTTTACGGTGACGTGATTCCCCCGCCGGCGTCGGACCGGCGGGTAGTCTGCATCAAACAGCCCGTGGGCGTGGTGGCCTGTATAACTCCCTGGAATTTCCCCAATGCCATGCTGACCCGAAAAATTGGCCCGGCCCTGGCCGCCGGTTGCAGTGTCGTCTGTAAACCGGCGAACGCCACCCCCTTATCCGCCTATGCCATGGCGGAATTGGCGCAGCGTGCCGGCGTACCCGCCGGGGTCGTCAACATCGTCGCCGGCCGTACCGCTGAAATCGGCGCAGAATTGACCTCCAACCCCAGCGTGCGCAAGGTCACCTTTACCGGCTCCACAGCGGTGGGGAAACAGCTCATCCGGGAATGTGCGCAGACGGTGAAACGCACTTCGATGGAACTGGGCGGCAATGCGCCGTTTATCGTTTTCGACGATGCCGACCTGGATGCCGCGGTCGCCGGCGCCATGGCATCCAAGTATCGCAATGCCGGCCAGACCTGTGTCTGTGCCAATCGCCTGCTGGTGCAGGAAGGCGTGTACCAAGAATTTGCGGCGAAATTGAAGGCAGCGGTCGATGACCTACGCGTAGGGGACGGTTTTGAAAGTGGCACCACCATTGGCCCGCTGATCGATACCACGGCTGCCGACGATGTCTGCGCAATGATTGATGAGGCACTGGCCAACGGCGCCACCCTGGTGACTGGCGGGCGCTCCCGATTGGGCGGCAGTTTTGTCGAACCCACTATTCTGACCGGTGTCGATGATCAGATGCGGGTTTTCCGGGAGGAGATCTTTGGCCCGGTCGCGCCGTTATTCAAATTTCGCACCGAAACCGAGGCTATTCGGATGGCCAACGATACGGAATTTGGGCTGGCCTGTTATTTCTACAGTCGCGATGTCGGCCGTGTATGGCGGGTAGCCGAAGGATTGGACTACGGTATCGTCGGCATCAACGAAGGTCTGATTTCCAATGAAATGGCGCCCTTTGGTGGCGTCAAGGAATCCGGGGCCGGCCGGGAAGGCTCCAAATACGGCATGGACGACTACCTGGAAATCAAATACATGTGCATGGGGGGAATCACAGGCGACGACCCAGGGGCACGATAGCGCCGGCGGCAGTCATAAAAGCTTCATACAACCGTAATAATGCAGAAACAGTCGATTCGTATGATGCCCTCCGCATTTGTTGCACATGTGCACCCACATCGACTACCGGGAGAAACCTGATGACT
>CAZUGZ010000055.1:0-9994 GCA_964620555.1 uncultured Alteromonadaceae bacterium | reverse complement strand
CCACGATCACCGAACGCCCGGAATAATCGACTCGCTTGCCCAGCAGGTTCTGCCGGAAGCGGCCCTGCTTGCCCTTGATCATGTCGGCCAGGGATTTCAGTGGGCGCTTGTTGGAGCCGGTGATGGCGCGCCCGCGGCGGCCGTTGTCCAGCAGCGCATCCACGGATTCCTGCAACATGCGCTTCTCGTTGCGCACGATGATGTCCGGCGCGCTCAGGTCCAGCAGCCGCTTGAGCCGGTTGTTGCGGTTGATTACCCGGCGGTACAGGTCGTTGAGGTCAGAGGTGGCGAAGCGTCCGCCATCCAGCGGCACCAGTGGGCGCAGGTCCGGCGGCAGCACGGGCAGGACGGTGAGAATCATCCACTCGGGCTTGTTGCCGGAGGAGACGAAGGCTTCCAGCAACTTCAGGCGCTTGGACAATTTCTTGATCTTGGTCTCCGAATTGATGGTGGGGATTTCCTCGCGCAGGGCGGCGACTTCCCGCTCCAGGTCGATTCCCAGCATCAGCTCCTGCACCGCTTCGGCACCCATCCGGGCAGTGAATTCGTCGCCGAACGCTTCCACCGCTTCCTTGTACTGTTCGTCGGTAAGCAATTTGCCCTGTTCCAGGGTGGTATTGCCGGCATCGGTGACCACGTAGGATTCGAAGTACAGGACCCGTTCGACGTCCCGCAGCGTCATGTCCAGCAACAGGCCGATGCGCGACGGCAGCGACTTGAGGAACCAGATATGGGCGACCGGGCTGGCCAGTTCGATATGCCCCATACGCTCCCGGCGCACCTTGGCCAGGGCCACTTCGACCCCGCACTTCTCACACACCACACCCCGGTGCTTCATGCGCTTGTACTTGCCGCACAGGCACTCGTAGTCTTTCACCGGGCCAAAAATCTTGGCGCAGAACAAACCGTCCCGCTCCGGCTTGAACGTCCGGTAGTTGATGGTTTCCGGTTTTTTGACTTCGCCGAAGGACCAGGAGCGAACCATCTCCGGGGAGGTCAGCCCAATGCGGATGATGTCAAATTCTTTGATTTGTCCCTGGGACTTCAACAGATCAAGCAAGTCTTTCAAGGTGATTCCTCCACGGGTTCTGGTTGGTCGGGGACGACAGCCGCCGTCCCGATGCGTCCGCATTCATGGTTCAGTCGTTCTCCAGTTCGATAAAGATACCCAGGGAACGAATTTCCTTGACCAGCACATTGAACGATTCCGGCATTCCCGGTTCCATTTCATGGGCGCCATCGACGATGTTCTTGTACATCCTGGTGCGCCCGTTCACATCATCCGACTTGACGGTCAGCATTTCCTGCAGGGTATAGGCGGCGCCGTAGGCTTCCAGCGCCCAGACCTCCATCTCGCCGAAGCGCTGGCCGCCAAACTGCGCCTTGCCGCCCAGCGGCTGCTGGGTAACCAGGCTGTAGGAGCCGGTGGAGCGGGCATGCATCTTGTCATCCACCAGGTGGTTGAGCTTGAGCATGTACATGTAGCCCACCGTAACCGGCCGGTCGAAGGCCTCGCCGGTGCGGCCGTCATAGAGGGTGAGTTGTCCGCTCTCCGGCATGCCCGCAATCTCCAGGAGCTGTTTGATGGAAGCCTCCGCGGCGCCGTCGAACACGGGGGTCGCCATGGGAACGCCGGAGCGCAGGTTCTCGGCGAGCAGCAGCAGTTCCTCATCGTCCAGCGACTTGAGGTCCTCCTTGCGCCCCACCCCGGAGTTGTAGATTTTCTCCAGGAACTTGCGCAGATCGGCCGCTTTCTTCCCGGCCCTGATCATCCTGTCCAGCTTGTCGCCGAGACCGACCGCCGCCATGCCCAGGTGGGTTTCGAGAATCTGCCCCACGTTCATCCGCGAGGGAACGCCCAGCGGGTTGAGCACGATGTCCACCGGCTCGCCGTTTTCGTCGTAGGGCATGTCTTCCACCGGCATGATCACCGAGATCACCCCCTTGTTGCCATGCCGGCCCGCCATCTTGTCGCCGGGTTGAATCCGGCGTTTTACCGCCAGGTACACCTTGACGATCTTGAGTACGCCGGGGGCCAGGTCGTCGCCGCTTTGCAGCTTGTTCTTCTTGTCTTCAAAGCGCTCGCTCTGCAACCGGGTCTGTTCCTCCAACTGGGTCTTGGCGGCCGCCAGATCCTTGTTGATCGCGGAATTGATCTTCAGTTTGAAAATCTGATCGCGCTGCAGGCCCTGCAGCACCTTCTCGGTCAGCACCTTGCCTCTGCCAAGACCCGCACCGGCGGCCACTTTCTTCCCTTTGAGCAGATTGAACAAACGCGAAAACATGGCTTCCTCGAAGATGCGGTACTCCTCATCGAGGTCCTTGCGGTACTCCTCCAGTTGATGAATCTCGATTTGCCGGGCGCGGGCATCTTTCTCCAGTCCCTCGCGGGTGAAGACCTGCACATCGATGACCGTGCCCTTGGTGCTGGAAGGCACCCGCAGCGACGTGTCCTTCACATCGGAGGCCTTCTCGCCAAAAATGGCCCGCAGCAACTTCTCTTCCGGGGTCAGTTGGGTTTCGCCCTTGGGCGTCACCTTGCCCACCAGGATATCCCCCGCGTCCACTTCCGCGCCGATGTAGACAATGCCCGATTCATCCAGTTTTGACAGCGCGCCCTCACCCACATTGGGGATATCGGCGGTCACCTCTTCCGACCCCAATTTGGTATCCCGGGCGATGCAGGTCAATTCCTGGATGTGGATGGTGGTAAAGCGGTCTTCCGTCACCACCCGCTCCGATACCAGGACCGAGTCCTCGAAGTTGAAGCCGTTCCAGGCCATGAAGGCGATGCGCATGTTCTGACCCAGAGCCAGTTCACCCAGGTCCACGGAGGGGCCATCGGCCAGGATATCCCCCCGCGAGATGACGTCGCCGGCCCTCACGATGGGGCGCTGGTTGATACAGGTGTTCTGATTGGAACGGGTGTATTTGGTGAGGTTGTAGATGTCTACCGGGGCTTCGTCCCGGCCCACGTCGGCATCGTCTACCCGCACCACGACGCGACTGGAATCGACGCTGTCCACCACGCCGGAGCGCTCGGCCACCGCACAAACCCCCGAGTCGCGGGCCACGTAGCGTTCCATGCCGGTACCCACCAGGGGTTTGTCGGTTCGCAGGGTGGGCACCGCCTGGCGCTGCATGTTGGAACCCATGAGGGCGCGGTTGGCATCGTCGTGTTCGAGAAACGGAATCAGGGAGGCAGCCACCGACACCACCTGCTTGGGAGAGACGTCCATGTAGTCCACGCGCTCCGGCGGCATTACCGTGAATTCATTCATGTGGCGCACCGCCACCAGCTCGTCCACGAAGCGATTGTTCCGGTTGAGCGCGGCGGAGGCCTGGGCGATGACGAAATTGCCCTCGTTGATGGCGGACAGGAACTCGATCTCGTCAGTGACCTTGCCCTTGACCACTTTGCGATAGGGGCTTTCGAGAAAGCCGTAGTCGTTGGTGCGGGCATAGGTCGCCAGCGAGTTGATGAGGCCGATGTTCGGGCCCTCGGGAGTCTCGATGGGGCAGACCCGGCCGTAGTGGGTTGGATGCACGTCGCGAACTTCAAATCCGGCCCGCTCCCGGGTCAGACCACCCGGGCCCAATGCGGAAACCCGCCGCTTGTGCGTCACTTCGGACAACGGGTTGTTCTGGTCCATGAACTGGGAGAGCTGGCTGGATCCGAAGAACTCCTTGACCACTGCTGAAACCGGCTTGGCATTGATCAGGTCCTGGGGCATCAGGCCTTCGCTTTCCGCCATGGACAGCCGTTCCTTGACCGCCCGCTCTACCCGCACCAGGCCAATTCGAAAATGGTTTTCCGCCATTTCGCCCACCGAACGCACGCGGCGGTTGCCGAGGTGATCGATATCATCCACGACTCCCTTGCCATTGCGGATATCCACCAGAATTTTCAATACGTCGACGATGTCGTCGCGGTCGAGAACGCTGCTGCCGACCGATTCTTCGCGCCCCAGGCGGCGGTTGAACTTCATGCGGCCCACGGTGGACAGGTTGTAGCGGTCCGGGCTGAAAAACAGGTTCTGGAACAGGTTTTCCGCGGATTCCCTGGTGGGCGGCTCGCCGGGGCGCATCATGCGGTAGATTTCCACCAGCGCTTCCAGTTCGCTCCGGGTGGTGTCGGTGCGCAGTGTGTCGGAAATGAAGGGGCCGCAATCCAGATCGTTGGTGTACAGCGTTTCCAGCCTGCGGATGCCGGCCTTGGCAAGTTCAGCCAGCACTTCCTCGGTCAGTTCCGTGTTGCAGGAGAACAGCACCTCACCGGTTTCCGTATTCACCACATCCCTGGCCAACACCCGGCCACGCATGTATTCGGCCGGCACTTCCAGCCGCTTGACCTTGGACTCTTTCAGTTGGCGAATGTGGCGGGCGGTGATGCGGCGGCCGCGCGGTACCACGATCTCGTCGTCGAGCTTGATGTCGAACGCGGCGACTTCCCCGCGCAGACGGGCGGGGACCAGCTCCATGCTGTATTCGCCCTCCTCGCTGGACTCGAATACGTTGATCTCGTAAAACATGTCGAGAATTTCCTGGGCACTGTAGCCCAGGGCGCGCAGCAGGATGGTGGCCGGCAGCTTGCGGCGCCGGTCGATGCGCACAAAGACCAGGTCCTTGGGGTCGAACTCGAAGTCCAGCCAGGAACCGCGATAGGGAATCACCCGGGCGGTGTACAGCAGCTTGCCCGAGGAGTGGGTTTTGCCGCGGTCATGGTCGAAGAACACACCGGGGGAACGGTGCAACTGGGAGACGATCACCCGCTCGGTGCCATTGATGACGAAGGTGCCGTTATCCGTCATCAGGGGAATTTCCCCCATGTAGACTTCCTGTTCCTTGACGTCCTTGATGGTTTTGCTGGACGCCTCCTTGTCGTAGATGATCAGGTGTACCTTGACCCGCAGGGAAACCGAATAGGTCACCCCGCGCACCTGACATTCCTTGACATCGAACACCGGCGTACCCAGCTCGTAACCTACGTACTCCAGGGCGGCGTTGCCGCTGTAGCTGACGATGGGAAAGATGGACCGGAAAGCGCCGTGCAGGCCGTGCTCGCCGCGCTCCTCCGCCGCCACATCCGCCTGCATGAACTTGCGGTAGGAATCGATCTGAATGGCCAGCAGGTAGGGCACATCCATCACTTTGGGCATGGTGCCAAAGTCTTTTCGAATCCGTTTTTTCTCAGTGTACGAGTAGGTCATGGGTACTCCCCGTCGAGTGCGATGCAGATTGCAGGGTTGCTGCGGTCCGGCCAGTCCCGGCCGGTGAACCTACTTGAGTTCCGCCACCGCGCCGGCTTCCTGCAGTTGTCTCACCATCTCTTCCGCCTCTTCCTTTTCGACCCCTTCCTTGATCGGGGAAGGGACCCCGTCCACCAGGCCCTTGGCCTCTTTCAGGCTGAGCCCGGTGATCGCCCGCACCACCTTGATGACGTTGACTTTCTTGTCGCCGATCTCGTTGAGCAGGACGTTGAAGCTGGTCTGCTCGGCCTCGGCGCCCGCGCCCGCATCGCCGCTGGCGGCGGCCGGCGCGGCGGCGACCGCAACGGCGGCGGAGACACCAAACTTCTGTTCCATCGCCTCGGTCAGTTCCACCACCTCCATTACGCTCATGGCGGCAACCGCTTCCAAAATATCGTCTTTTGACAAAGCCATCTCTGTTTACTCCTGTAGCTGAATTTGCAGGGGCTGCCGCTGAAGTCAGGCGGCCCCTGCCTGTTTTTGATCGCGCACTGCAGCGAGGGTACGCACCAGCCTGGCCGGCACGTCACCCAGGGTGCGCACCAGCCTGGCGGCCGGCGCCTGCAGGACACTCATCAATTGGGACAACGCTTCCTCGCGGTTCGGTAACTTCGCCAGAGCGTCCAGTTGCTCAGCGCCCATCAACCTGCCGCCGATCGCCAGCATCTTGACCTCGAACTCCTCGTTGGTCTCGGCGAACTGGCTGAACAGACGGGCCGCGGCTCCCGGATTTTCCATGGAAAATCCGAACAGCGATGGCCCCGCAAGTGCCTCGTTGACACATTCGTACTGGGTACCCTCGAACGCCCGCCGGGCCAGCGTATTGCGCACCACGCGCAGCACTACCTGCTGGTCACGGGCATCCTTGCGCAGCGCCGTCATCTCGTCCACGGTGCAGCCGCGGGAATCGGCTACCACCAGGGACACGGCACGGTCGGCAGTTTCGTTGACTTCGGCAACGATCTCCCGTTTGCCTTCCAGTTTGATTGCCACCGCCATTACTCCTGGACTGGTTCGGTTAGGTTGAACGGGCCTGCCCCGGGACAGGGAGCCGCTCAAATTTCCAATGTGGACTGATCTATGGTCAGCCCCGGACCCATGGTGGTGCTCAGGGTCACTTTTTTCATGTAAACACCCTTGGCAGCAGACGGTTTGGCCCTCTTCAGGTCATTCAGCACCGCCTCAAGATTTTCCTTGATGGCCTCGAGTTCGAAATCTATCTTGCCAATCGCCCCGTGGACGATGCCGTTGCGGTCGCTGCGGTAACGCAGTTGGCCGGCTTTGGCGTTTTTGACCGCGGCTTCCACATCCTCGGTGACGGTGCCCGTCTTGGGGTTGGGCATCAGGCCGCGCGGCCCCAGCACCGGTCCCAGTTGCCCCACCACCCGCATCGCGTCCGGGGAGGCGATCACCACGTCAAAATCCATCTCTCCGGCCTTGATCCGGTCCGCCAGGTCTTCCATGCCCACCTCGTCCGCTCCGGCCTCCCGGGCCTGGTCGGCGCGCTCTCCGGCGCTGAACACGGCCACCCGAATTGCACTGCCGGTGCCGTGGGGCAGGCTGGCGGCGCCGCGAACCCCCTGATCGGACTTTTTGGCGTCCACCCCCAGGTTGACCGCAACTTCCACGGTTTCATTGAAGCGGGTGCTGGCGAACTCGCGCAACAGTTGCAGTGCTTCGTCCAGGGCGTAGCGCTGGCCCGGAACGATCTTTTCCCGGTAGGCGCGCACCCGCTTGGAGAGTTTCGCCATCAGTTCACACCCTCGGTCTCGATGCCCGCGGAACGGGCGCTGCCGGCGAGGGTACGCACCGCCGCATCCATGTCCGCCGCGGTCAGGTCGGGCCACTTGAGGGTGGCGATGTCTTCCAGTTGCGCGCGGCTGACGCTCCCCACCTTGCTGGTGTTCGGGGTGCCGGAACCCTTCTCGATGCCGGCGGCCTTGCGCAGTAATACCGATGCCGGCGGGGTTTTCCTGATATAGGTGAAACTGCGGTCGGCGTACACGGTGATCACCACCGGTACCGGCAGGCCCGGTTCCATGTTCTGTGTATCGGCGTTGAAGGCCTTGCAAAAGGCCATGATATCCACGCCGTGCTGGCCCAGTGCCGGACCCACCGGCGGGCTGGGTTTGGCCTGCCCGGCCGGAACCTGCAGCTTTACCAAAGCTTGTATTTTCTGGGCCATTGCCGCTTCTCCCGGGTACCAGCGCCGTACTGCTCAATTCGAGCTTCGGGCTCCCCGTTCCAGTTTGTTGCCTAGGCCTTTTCGACCTGACCGAAATCCAGTTCCACCGGGGTCGGGCGCCCGAATATGAGCACCGAAACCCGCAGCCGACTCTTTTCGTAATTCACTTCTTCCACCACCCCGTTGAAGTCGTTGAACGGTCCATCGACCACCCGCACCATCTCGCCGGGTTCGAACAGGGTCTTGGGCCGAGGCTTGTCCAGCCCCTCCTCGACCCGCTGTAAAATCGCGTTGGCCTCGGCGTCGGAAATCGGCGTCGGCCGGTCCGACTTGCTGCCAATGAAGCCCATGACCCACGGGGTGTTCTTCACCAGGTGCCAGGTATCGTCACTCAGGTCCATCTGCACCAGCACATAGCCCGGAAAAAACTTGCGCTCACTGCGACGCTTCTGCCCGCCGCGCATTTCCACCACCACTTCGGTGGGCACCAGCACCTGCCCGAAGCGATCGTTCATTCCGTGCAACTCGATGCGCTCGTGCAGGGCATTGGCTACCTTCTTTTCGTAACCGGAATAGGCATGCACCACATACCAGAGCTTCGAACTTGCGACCGCTTCTTCCATTACCCTATTACCAGTGAGGCCAGCCAGGCGAACAGGCCATCCAGGCCCCAGAGAATCAAAGCCACCAGGATGACGAAGGCCACCACGATCAAAGTGGTCTGTACCGCCTCCTGCCGGGTCGGCCAGACCACCTTGCGAATTTCGGTTCGCGACTCGCGCACCAGCGTCCAGAACGCGGCGCCGCGGGCAGTCCGCGAGGCGACGAAACCCGCCACCAAAGCCAGGGCCACCAGCCCCACCACCCGGTACAGCAGGGGCTCATCGCCAAAATAGCTGTTGGCGTAGACTCCTCCCGCGATCAGCAGCGCGACCAACAGCCATCGAAAATGGTCGAGACGGCCGGCGGCTTCTACCTTGGTATCACTCATTCCCGCTGTCCATTCCGGTGCTGGCGCCGCGACCGGCGGTCCCAGCCCGGTAATCAGTGGCAGGCCAGGAGGGAATCGAACCCCCAACCTGCGGTTTTGGAGACCGCTGCTCTGCCAATTGAGCTACTGGCCTATTTCGTTGCCGCGAACCGGCGATCGCAGGGCTGCCTACTCGAAAATCTTGGCCACCACCCCGGCACCCACCGTGCGGCCGCCCTCGCGAATGGCGAAGCGCAAACCTTCTTCCATGGCGATCGGGGCAATCAGCGTTACTTCCATCTTGACGTTGTCACCCGGCATCACCATCTCCACCGCGTCCGGCAACACCACGGCACCGGTCACGTCGGTGGTACGGAAGTAGAACTGCGGGCGGTAGCCTTTAAAGAAGGGGGTGTGACGCCCTCCCTCTTCCTTCGACAGGATGTAGACCTCCGCCTCAAAGCGGGTGTGGGGGGTCACCGAGCCGGGCACCGCCAGTACCTGGCCACGATCGACCTCCTCGCGCTTGATGCCGCGCAGCAGCACCCCGACATTTTCCCCGGCGCGACCTTCATCCAGCAGTTTGCGGAACATCTCCACCCCGGTGCAGGTGGTGGTCTGCGTCGGTTTGATGCCGATGATCTCTATCGTTTCTCCAACCTTGACTACCCCGCGCTCGACCCGCCCGGTAACCACGGTACCGCGGCCGGAAATCGAGAATACGTCCTCCACCGGCATCAGGAACGGCTGATCGATGGAGCGCTCCGGCAGCGGGATATAGTTGTCCAGCACCTCCACCAGCTTCCTGACCGAACTGGTGCCCAGTTCGTCGTCATCCTTGCCTTCCAGCGCCATCAGTGCCGAACCGCAGATGATGGGCGTGTCGTCGCCCGGGAACTCGTACTGGTCCAGCAACTCGCGCAGTTCCATTTCCACCAGTTCCCGCATTTCTTCGTATTCCTCGGAACCCGCACCGCCGCAGTCGTCCGCCAACAGGTCCGCCTTGTTCAGGTAGACCACGATGTAGGGAACCCCCACCTGCCGCGACAGCAGAATGTGTTCGCGGGTCTGTGGCATGGGCCCGTCGGTGGCGCCGCAGACCAGGATGGCGCCGTCCATCTGCGCCGCTCCGGTAATCATGTTCTTGACGTAGTCTGCGTGACCCGGACAGTCGACATGCGCGTAGTGCCGCTCGGGAGATTCGTATTCCACGTGGGAAGTGGCGATGGTAATGCCGCGCTCCTTTTCTTCCGGAGCGTTGTCGATACCGTCGAAATCCACCATCTCGCCGCCCCAGACCTCGGAACAGACCCGGGTCAGTGCCGCGGTCAGGGTGGTCTTGCCATGGTCCACGTGACCGATGGTGCCCACGTTCACATGCGGTTTATTGCGTTCAAATTGCTCTTTTGCCATGTTGACAATCTCCACAGGCAGCCTTGCTCAGGCTGCGTTTTTACCTACGTTCTCCACTTTTGACGGTACCCTTTGCTGGTACCCGCTCCGACAAGCCGTGCTCCGCCGATGGTGGAGCTCATAACCGGACTTGAACCGGTGACCTCTTCCTTACCAAGGAAGTGCTCTACCGACTGA
>CAZUGZ010000054.1:9860-10465 GCA_964620555.1 uncultured Alteromonadaceae bacterium | reverse complement strand
GTTTCGAAACAAGCTTTTGGGATTTCTGGGATCTGGGGGCACGACGAAGCTGGGGCGTGGAGTTTAGCGTAGAGATGTAACCGTCTACACTGCGATGTTTCGTCGGAAACATCGCAGTGAACATGGTCGGGCAGGGATTCACCCTGTGAAGTTTCGAATCCCTCGCCCTCCGCCAGAAATTCAAAAATCTCGGGGTCAGGCCGTATTGCCTTGTTTCATATCGCAGACAAGCTCGGTAGAGCAGAAGCAATCGAATCTTCTCCATCTGCAACCAGCACCCTGGCTGGTGATTCGGCAAGTTACAGAATTCCTGGCTTGGCCGTACTTGCGGCTGAGCAAGGAGTTACACCGAATTTCAACACCCGGCACCCGAGAAGGCAACGATCTGTCCACTGATAAATTTTGCATCGCCAGCGGCCAGCAAATAAATCAGTTGTCCAATTTCATGCTGTAAACCAAATCGCTTCATGGGAACCATACGCTCCAGCATCTTTGCGTACTTTGGGTCTTCCGGACCAATTTCGGAGGGGAACCATGTGCTATTAAAAATGTAAAAGGGTGCAACAGCGTTGACCTGGATTCCCAGCGGCGCCACCTCTTTGGCA
>CAZUGZ010000054.1:7594-9850 GCA_964620555.1 uncultured Alteromonadaceae bacterium | reverse complement strand
AGCGTGTTGGTACCCGAGCGGGCGGCGTCGTATCCCAACGATGGTCCGGTTGACGGATTGCAAAGTGGAGAGCCCGATGTGATCAGCACTACACTGCCGGATCTGGCCTCGCGCATGGAGGGAAGTGCTGCACGCAATAAACGCATGGGTGCCATAAGCAATGAATCGATCTGTTCTTCAAAGAATGACATTGAATCACGCGCGCTTTCTGCAAAATCGACTTTCTTGGGAATGTCATTGCTGATTAACGCGTCGATACTATTGAACCGGGATAGTCCTTCCTCTATAAATTCTTCAGGGCTCAGGCGGGCTGAAGCGAAGCAGCCAGGGTTTTCCCTTTCAAAGTTCTCCCGGGATTCCCGTTTACCAAATGAGTCATCGTGACAAAACACTGTCCAGCCTTTTGCAGTCATTGCCTGGATTGTGCCGGGCCCCACGTATTCTTTTGCATTGCTAAGAAAAGCTGTTTTCGTCATGCTTGCTCCTTATTTGTCTGTGCTGGCTTTTTGGCTCTCACTTTAGCCTTCCGTACCAATCGGTAGTTTTAATGATGAATTTTAACAGACTCAGGGGGTTGGCTTTAATCATTCGCCACATCGATCGTCTGAGGCCCGGTGTGCTTTCGTAATTGCTTTCGCGCTGACCATGACCGCGGTGGAAGGTCAGGCCTGGTGCAGGTAGTTTTGTAATTCTCTTTCGTATTGCTACACAGCTGGGGCCGCTACTTGAAAGTGATCTGTACCTGCTGTAGGTTCTACTGCCCCTGTGGATGCCGCCACAACCGAGCCCCTCGTGCGCTGCCGGTAACGTGAAAAGCAGCGCAGCAGAAGAGCATCCACGATTTCAAAACGAAACATCAACTGGTGGAGGCCGACGGCCTCACTGCAAAGGAGCGACAATAATGAAATTAGGGTACCTGCCCAATTTATTCGGTAAGCGCCTCCGCATCGACATGGACCTTATCAGGCACCTGGAGAGCCTGGGTTACGATTCGGTGTGGACCTCCGAGGCCTACGGCAGCGACGCCGTGACCACGGCTACCTGGGTGCTGGCCCAGACCGAGAAGATCAAGGTGGGTACTGCCATCATGCAGATGCCGGCGCGCACGCCGGCAATGGCCGGCATGACCGCAATGTCCCTGGCACAACTTTCCGGCGGTCGCTTTATTGTCGGGCTCGGCGCCTCGGGACCGCAGGTAGTGGAGGGTTGGCACGGTGTGCCTTACGGCAAGCCGATCACCCGCACCCGGGAGTACATCCAGATCATGCGTGCCATCATGGCGCGGGAAGCTCCGGTGTCCTTTGATGGTCAGGTCTACCAGTTGCCGATCGCGGGGGAGGGCACCACCGGCCTTGGCAAGCCCTTGAAGTCCACCTTGGTGGCTACCCCCGACATGCCCATCTACACCGCGTCGATCTCGCCCGTGGGCCTCCGTTGTGCCGGTGAAGTGGCAGACGGGGTATTTCCCCTGTGGGTGAACCCGGAAAAGTACAGCGTCATCGGCGAGGATCTGGAAGCGGGCTTTGCCAGGGCGGGCGGCGGCAAGAGCCTCAAGAATTTCGATGTGGCGCCCACGGTGAGTTGCATCATGATGGATGACCTCGACGCGGCGTACGCGGCGGGCAAGCCGGCGCTGGCCCTGTACATTGGCGGTATGGGTGCCAGGGGCAAGAACTTCTACAACGATTACGCCTGTCGCATGGGCTACGGTGACGTCGCTGGGCGCATTCAGGACTTGTACCTGTCCGGGCAGAAAGCAGAGGCGGAGGCCCTAGTGCCGAATGAATTGGTGGATGAGATTTCGCTGGTGGGTCCTCGGGACCGCATCCGCGACCGGTTGCAGCGTTGGAAGGAGGCCGGCAAGCGCGGTGAGGTCGGCACCATGCTGATCGCGACTCCTGACCGCGCTGCGCTGGAGTTGCTGGCAGAGGAACTGCTGAATTGATTTTTTATCGACGGACGAGGATAGTTGCAGCGCGGCAAACCGAATAAACCCTACTCCCTGTATCCCGGTAATCGGGATTGGAAACGAGAGGCAGGTGCGTGGATACCAACTTCAACAAGGGACTACACGATCTCGGCAACGGCATTTACGCGTATCTCCAGCCGGATGGTTCTTGGGGGTGGAGCAATGCTGGCCTGGTGGTAGACGGCGAACAATCGCTGCTGGTAGATACCCTGTTCGATGAGAGACTGACAGCGGAAATGCTGGCGCAGATGAATGATGCGACGGGTCAGGCAGCGGACGACATCGAT
>CAZUGZ010000054.1:0-7494 GCA_964620555.1 uncultured Alteromonadaceae bacterium | reverse complement strand
TATGCAGCTCTTCAGCATGGCCGCCGAAATCTGGCGACGCGGCCAGATCTAGGAACTACTGCGCACCGCTGTCGTGCCACAGGCGTGTCCATTCATGAAGTTCGCCCCGTTGCTGGCGGTTTTGTGTGCCCTGTGCTGGGGCACCAGCGCATTTGCCCAGATTTCCATCGCGGCGCTGGTGACCGGCGCCTATGACGGGGACACCCTTGCGGTGGATGCCGAGAATTGGCCCGACCTCGTCTGGAAGGGGAACGTTCGAGTCAGGGGCGTCGATGCTCCGGAAATTCGGGGTGAATGCGAGCAGGAAAGACAGCTCGCCATCGCGGCCCGCGATTTCGTCAGGGATACGCTGGTAGGTGAGCGGGTCATCCTCACCGAGGTCGAAAATGACCGTTACGGGGGTCGCGTATTGGCACGCATTCACCTGCAGAACGGCGAAGACCTCGCGCAGGTGTTGATTGCCAACGGCTATGGGCGAGCCTACGACGGCGGCGCCCGACAAAGCTGGTGTGGAGCGTCGATAGCGGTCCCGTCGGGCACAATTGCAGGAGGTACCGGGACGGGTTCCAGGGGAGACAACGACGACAGCGCCACAACCCTCACGAGGGCCCCGGCCCGGGGCGATGAAAAAGACCCCCTGGCACTGTACGACGACGATGGCAACGGGCGCATCACCTGCGCGGAAGCCAGGGTTCACGGCATCGCGCCAGTGCGCAGTGATGATCCAGCCTATCGCTACATGATGGACCGGGACAATGACGGTGTCGTTTGCGAGTAGTACAAGAGCGGAATGCATACCTGCCTCCCGTTTTGCGCTACGCTACGCCCCGGCCACCACAGGGGAATTTCTGGACCGGCGTTGCCCAGCGGCACCCGGCTCGAAAAATTCTAGAAATTAATTAGTTTTTAATAATAAATTAATTAGTTTTTAATAATCAGTAACATATAATACGTATCTAATCCCAATTGGAATATGCTGTTGCAATCAACAATTTCGTAAATCAACTGAAAACCAAGGATTTTTCCTCCCGTGTCTGCTTCCAGCCTGCCGTTCAACCTCCTTTTGCTTGTGCCCTGCGTGGTCATGGCCGTCTTCCTCGTGCGCTCGAAAATGACGCGGCGCGACCTTTGGCAGGCCACACTGACCCCACTGTCTTCCATCATCGGCAGCGGCTTTCTGATTATGGCGCCGTTGCTGGCCGGCATCGTCGGGCTCCTTTCCCCGGTCGCAATACTGGGAATCGTATCCCTCGCCTATGCCATCGGGCATGTCATCCGCTTCAACATCGAGCACGTCGAGCCGCGGCTCGCCGAGGGACGGATGTACCGGCGCACGGGTGAAATCGAATATCTCGGCAACGTCGTTCTGGTGCTGGCCTACGTCGTCGCGGTGGCGTTTTACCTTTCCCTGCTTTCGAACTTCCTTTTGAACTATCTCGGCGTCGACAATCTGAACGCGGAGCGGTTGCTGACTTCGGTGATCATCATATTCATTGCCTGGGTCGGGTATTTTCGGGGCTTGGGTGGTCTCGAACGGCTGGAATTCCTCTCCATCAACGTCCAGCTTTCCATCGTCCTATCCCTGGCTGTCGGCTTGTGCTTCTTTGAATTCAGCATCTTTTCGGGAAGGGAAATTCACTTCGACTATCCAAAAAGGGAAGTGGTTACGCAGTTTCAGATGCTCGCCGGAGTGCTGCTGGTGGTGCAGGGGTTCGAAACCTCCCGCTTTTTGGGAGAAAAGTACAGCCCGGAAATTCGCGTATCGAGCATGAGAAACGCACAGATCATTTCCGGTGTGCTCTATGTGCTGCTGGTCATCCTGTTGATGCCGGTGGTTGCGCAGATGAACCTCAACGATATAAAACTGGCGGAAATCATCGACGCCATGCACCCGGTGGCTTTCATTCTGCCGCTATTGCTGATGGTGGCAGCCCTCATGAGCCAGTTCAGCGCGGCGGTGGCGGATATGGGCGGGGGAGGGGGCCTGCTGCGGGAAAACAGCAGGGGCCGCCTGACCACAGAAGTCGGCTATCTGTCGGTTGCGGCATGTTCCATAACGCTGGTCTGGTTCGCCAACCTGTTCGAGATCATTACCTTGGCCTCCCGGGCCTTTGCGACCTATTACTTCCTGCAAACCCTGCTTGCCCTCATCTACAACCGTACCGATAGCCCGCCGAAAGCGATAATGACAACGGTCAATCAGTGCCTATTCGTAACGCTCGCCGTAATCCTGGGCTACATCATCTTTTTTTCCATTCCCTCGGGGTGAGTTGCTGCCTCGCTGCGTCACCCCGCCCCCATACTTGTCATTCCGGCGAACGCCGGAATCCAGTGGCTTTTGATTGTCGAGGCAAACCACTGTCAGACTAATCTGTCAAATTGGTGCTGACGGGTTACACTGGAGTATGCTATCTGGCAGCAATACTTTTGGTCCAAATCCGGGGGAGTAAATTATGTTTAGTCACGTTATGGTTGGTACTGACGACATGGAGCAATCCAAGGCATTCTATGATGCGCTGCTGGGCAGTCTGGGGCACCCTCCTGGCCTCATCGACGAGAAGGGGCGGTGTTTCTATATGACGCGTACTGGCATCTTCGCCATCAGCATACCCATCAATGGCGAACCCGCCAGTTTCGCCAATGGAAGTACGATCGGCTTTGCGGCAGACTCACCCGAACAGGTGGAAGCCTGGCATGCTACAGGGCTGGCCAATGGCGGAACCACTTGCGAAGATCCCCCGGGGGTGCGTGAAAGCGGCGCCGGTAGACTTTACCTCGCCTACCTCCGCGACCCGGCCGGCAACAAGATATGCGCCCTGCACAATATGGCGTAGTAATCGCTTGACGGAAACTGCCAATACTGGTGGTATGGCTATGCAGTTCTCTTCACCCAACTCCCTCTCGAGTGCTCGAAGCCCTTCCTCGTTTATGTCATAACCGCCGATATACCGCTCTTTCTCAGCAAATCCACCTTGCGCGGCCATCGATACAGGCCCGGGATCAAATCACTCAGCGCTCCGCCTGATACTGATCTTGAAGGACGAATTTCTGTATTTTTCCCGATGCATTGATCGGCAGCGCATCAACCCGAATCCACTCCCGCGGTATCTTGTGGCGAGCGATATTGCCATCCAGGAAGGCCATCAGCGCCTCGCCATCGAGTTCTCCATCGCCCTCGGTACGCACGGCGGCTACTATGCGCTCGCCCCATTTGCGGTCGGGTACGCCGAACACTGCTACCTCTGCCACATCCGGGTGCGCCATCAGTCGATCTTCAATTTCCCGGGGGTAGATGTTCTCCCCGCCGCTGATAATCATGTCTTTCAGTCTACCGGTGATCTGCACATAGCCATCGGGGCGCATCAGCCCCAGGTCACCGGTATGCAGCCAACCGTCGGGGTCGATGGTTTCTGCTGTCTTGTCCGGCATGTCGAAGTACTCCTTCATCATGCAGGGGCTTTTCACGCAAATTTCACCAATCGTGTCAGGAGGCTGGATTTCACCACTTTCGGTGTCGATAATCTTCATGCTGTAGGAGGGGAAGGGCAGTCCCACCGTATTCGCAACGCGCTCGTCTTCATCGCTGCGGCGGCTCTGGGCCATGACGCCACTGGCTTCGGTTTGCCCGAAAATCACTTCCATGTCGACGTCCATCCTGCGTTTTGTTTCGGCAATGATTTCCGCAGGTACGGTGGTGCCGCCGGTGACCATGATCTCCAGGTTGGAAAAGTCGGTTTCCCGGAATGATTCATGCTCGAACATGGCGATCAGCATCGTGGGTACAGCCATGCTTATGGTCGCCTTGTCTTCGTGGATGGCACGCAGCATCAGAGCCGGATCAAAGCCCGGCAGTACAATCTGTGTACCCAGGTTGGACATGCAACCCAGGGTCATGGTGATGCTGCCACCAATGTGAAACATGGGTAAAACGTTCAGCCAGACACTGCCGGGGTCGAGTTCGTATCTCGTGACGCCAAAGCGGCCATTGTTCACCACGCCCAGGTGTCGCAGTACCACACCTTTCGGCTTGCCGGTAGTACCTGAGGTATACAGAATGAGTGCCGGGTCCCGGGAATCCACGGTGGGCAGGGCTGTCCCCACCTGACCTTTATCGATAAAACTGCCCCATTCGTCGAAGCACCGGGTCGATTGCATCACCGGCAGCCTGGGGCGCAACTCTTCGATGAGGGCGTGATTGTCTTCGCCGCGAAAATCGCCATCGAAAAACAACCCCCGGGATTTGCTTTGGTGCAGCAGGTAATGCAATTCCTCACCCCTGGCCATGGGGTTCAGCGTCACCAAAACGATATTGGCCAGGGCTGCCCCCATCTGCAGCAGAACATACTCGGCCTTGTTGATAGCCCACACAGCCACCCGGTCACCCGGTTTAAAGTCTTGCAACAGAGCGGCCGCGACCTGTTCCGCCTGGGCGAGCAGCTGTCTGTAAGTCCAGCTTCGGCCCCCGGCGCCGGGCTCCTTCAGGGCAAGGCGATCGGGTACCTGCTCGACTGCATCGCGCAGCATGTCGCCTACGGACCAGTTGCGTATCTCCAGGCCGGGATCCGCCTCGTACAGGGATTGTGTCAGGGGTGTGGCGTTCATCGGTATACCTCCATGCTTTTACAATTGTAGGGAAATTTTTTGTTCAAGTCGCTGAAATGCTAACCGGGCGAAAAAATGTCGTACACTAGGAGTCTGCGCCGTAGAAAAATCCGTCGTGAGGATGTGGCACAGCGAGAACAGTTTTTCGCTCTTTTGAGGCGCGTAGTGGTGCTACGTAACGAAAAAGAGCGGAAAAATGGGCCGCTGTGCCGCGTTCGCAACAGGATTATTTTCTACGGCGCAGACTCTCAGTGCGCCTGATAAGTGTCGGGAAGGTCAGCCCGGGCGGTGGTATCGACAGTATGAAAGCGATTGTTTGTACAGAGCATGGACCACCCGATTTGCTGCAACTGCAGGATGTGCCCAGACCCGTTCTTGGCGTTGTCATGCATTACCATCAAGAGCGTTATCACGAGTCTAGCGTCGGCGGTTTGTATGTTTAACTGCGCGAAAGATGTCATTGCAGCGCCGCCCGGGATTCGGGAGATACATGAGCTTGGCCCCATGAAACACACAGCACTCGGATAAGGTTATCTGGAAGAGACAGAGGTCACAGCATGGCGGATACAGCTCGACATCCCTTTTTGGACACCCCCGAGCCGCATGCCTTCGCCCACCGTGGAGCTTGCGATCTCGCAGACGAAAACTCCATGGAGGCTTTCGAAGCCGCCGTTCAACTTGGGTATCGCTACATCGAGACTGACGTGCGCGTCAGTCGCGATGGCGTCCTTGTGGCTTTTCACGATCCGACTCTGGACCGCGTAGTGGGAACCCATGGTTCGATCGAAGCTCTCGATTGGTGCGATATCGAGCAGCAGAGAACCTTGAACGGACACCGGATCGCACGGCTGATTGACGTGCTTGCGGCATGGCCTGAACTCAAAGTCAACATTGATCCCAAGACCGATGCGGCGGTAGACGTTCTTGCCGACACCCTGGTCTCGACCAACGCGTTCGATCGGGTCTGCATCGGGTCATTCTCTGACACGCGGTTGGAGCGGCTGGTGTCCCGGTTCAACGACCGCATCTGCACCTCCTGCGGACCGATGGATGTCATGCGGCTTCGTATTGCGAGCTGGGGGATCCCTGTCAAACCATCACGCCGTCCCCGGTGTGTCCAGATCCCAGTCCGGCAATATGGAGTCCGACTGATAGATCAGCGCTTTCTCGATTACTGCGACACGCTCGGTTGGCCGGTACATGTGTGGACTGTAAACGACCCCGATGAGATGGTCAGGCTTCTTGACCTGGGGGTCGGCGGTTTGATGTCCGATGAAACCCAACGTCTCAAAGCGTTGCTTGAACACCGGGGCCAATGGAGCGAAGCCCTCCCGGCTATCGGATCGGGGGTACTGTGCGCACCGAGGTGATGGTGAGATTACTTTTTACGGTTGAGGAATGCCTTTACCAGGCCGTGGTGTTCCTCTGACTGGGACAGAGGCGTGTTGACGAGCCGCTCGATGTTGCGCGCGGTGCTGCGGTCCACGTCTGCGATAGCGTCGATGGTCAGTTTGCCGGCGCCGAGCGCTTCTTTGGGCAGCGTTGCCAGATAGCGCGCGAAGTCCATGTACTGTTGTTCAAAGTCGTCAGCGGCATAGACTTCGTGCACCAGCCCCACCCGCAGGGCGCGCCGGGCATCGATAGTCTGAGCGCCAACCACCAGCCACTTGGCCTCCGCAGGTCCCACCAGGCGCGTCAGTCGGCTCATGCCACCACTCCCCGGCAGCACGCCGATGTTGGTCTCAGGCAGGCCGAATTTGGCGCTCTCTGTTGCCAGGCGAAAATCGCAGGACAGTGCCATTTCCAGTGCGCCACCCAGGCAGGGGCCCTGGATAGCCGATACGATGGGTTTTTCTATGGCTTCGATTTCATCGAACAGGCGGTGAATTTCGCGACGATACCAGTTGCGGAACTCGATGCCGCTCTCGGTCTCTGGTGCCAGGCCTTCGCTCACGTCCAGACCAGCTGAGTAGTAGGGGCCATTGGCGCGCAGCAGCAGTACCCGAAGGTTGTCATCTTCTCGGAAACTATCCAGAACCTCACCCAGTTCCGCCAGCATGGCAAAAGTGAGGGCGTTGTACTTGTCCGGGCGGTTAAACGTGACACAGAGAACACCGCCTTCGGCATTCCGCAGCATAGCGGGTTCGGTCATTGGTATCCCCAGAATGCGCTGTTTACGAAGATGAGTTTTCCCGATGATATCACTACACAGGCCTTGAATGCCGCCGTCGGGGGGTCGACCCCAGTCTGGGGTCTCGAGGGGTTTGCGATTCGGTTTTGTCAGTCGGATGCATATAAATGCTGCCTTCAACGACCCGACACTGATAGGTTTTTACCGGCCATACGGACGGCCCCGCAACCGGTTTCCCATCGCGGATATCAAAACAGGCATCGTGGTGGGGGCAGGTTAGTTCGTATTCCTGCATCCGTCCGTCGGCCAGCGGTTGATTCATATGCGGACAGAGGTTTTTGACGATGTAGACTTCATCGTAGACGCGGCAGACGATGACCGAGTCTTTGCCCACTGCAAAACTGCGCTTTTTGCCTTTGGGGATCTCGTCAAGGCTGGCGACATATGTCCAGGCATTTTCCAATTGATTGACTCCGACCGCTTCAGGCGTTGGTGTATCAAACAAAGTCTTCCTGCAGTCTCTCATTAAATGCCCCGCCACGACAGGGGCTGACCAAAACAGTTGGTGCTCGCACGCAGGTGGTGATCAGTACAGACATTCAATGGTGCCGTTATTTTCGTTTTGCGCAGCAGTCGGCATGCTCAGACTTCGTAGTTGAAGGGTGATTGGATAACGTTGAAGGCGTCGTAGTTCAGGCCGTTGGCGACTCGGACGGTACCCCATACTTCGCCGATGCTGCCATCGGCTAACAGCGCATCGA
>CAZUGZ010000053.1:666-10560 GCA_964620555.1 uncultured Alteromonadaceae bacterium | reverse complement strand
TTGCACTATCCACATCGACACCTTCGAATTCGAACAGTAGATGCAAGTCATACATGTCGCGGCATTGAAGTCGTTGCATAACACACCGAAGTTTTTCTCCTGCAATCTCTTGCAAGGTATAGACAAGGCTACTAGCATTTTCTGGCAGATCTGGCCATCGTGGTATAAGTGGCCGCATCTCTGTTTCCAATACTAATTCGTCGTCCGCAATATCGAGTTTCAAGTGTCGCTCGCGACCAAGTGGTCCAGTGTACGTAATTCTCGGCGGGGTATGATCGGTAAGCGTCAATCCTGTTATTGGCTCGTTCGTTGCACGTAAGACCTGCTGGATTGCTTCCCGGCCGTCGGACACAGATCCATGAACCATCGAAAAATCCAAGTCAGCAGAGTATCGATAGTCATCGATGTAGCACAGTCGTAACGCTGTGCCGCCTTTAAATATTAGCCCCGACTCTTCTTGAATACTCGATAGCGCGACAATGATGTGTGCCAATACGTAGTCCCGCTCTACCGTTGACGCTGGCACACCCTCTTTGTCTGCCCTACGCGTAATCTGCGCCCTGTTGATCATCGATGCACAACATTGTCTAGATCATTGACATCGATGGACCAGCGAATTTGCCAACGGCCGTCTCTCCACGAGTTCGCATTATCTTGCCCTGGCTCTAGCTCAAGATCTGCATTGATTGGACCGATCGCTTTGAGCTTGCCCGCCAGATTACGGATATCCAGAGCGTCGGCGATAGAACCGATTCTCCGGATTGCTTGCCCCCAACCAAGTTCTTTGGCATAGCCGGTCATCTTTACGACATCGATTTCCGTCGAAGCGGCTATCGACTCAGCCAAGACTGCTATTCCGCCGACAAGCTTTGGGCGCGCTCCGGCATCTAGTAACGCTCGCTCAATGTCTGACACCCATGATTCACCATATGGCATTGCTCCGATCATGACATTCGCAGCAGGTTCACGTACCAGTCGCATCTTCATGTTGGAAATGGACGTTGCTCGTATCTGGCTCGCCGTCGCGACTTGGATAGTTCTTGCCGGATGTGTAATCAACTCGTGCTCTGCGAGCGCTGTTCGATACCCCATTCGATGAGGAATTCCCGAAAATGCTGCACCTACTGCAAGAGCGATGTCTTCAGAAGCAGACGAGGTCCCTAGCACACCAAAATTTCGTACGGCGTATCGGCCGTATCGAACCCGGTCAACTAGGCCCTTCTCTCGCATTCTGCGCAGCAGATTGCTGGCAGCCGACCGACTCAGGCCCAGCTTCTTTTGGGCCTGCTGAAATGTGAAATGCTGGCGTCCTTCAGCGATGAGGTCATCGATTAGCTTCAGCGACGTATCCTGTGAAATATTCTCCATAATTCACCATATACATGTATTTCGCAGAAAATTATAAAACAATTTCTGTAAGATTTCCTTCAAAATAAACCTTTATTGTGAATTCCGCATAAAGATAAAGGATCCAGATCCCCAATCGCTTCTACTCGCCTCATCCGCCCATACGGGAAATCTAGTTCGCACCAGCGCCGTGGCGCGCCCGGTACCGGAAGATGTTTCCGCGGAAACAGCTTTGTCGATGTCCTCGATCGGGAAATTTGGCGGGAAAGCCACTGGATTCCGGCTTGCGCCGGAATGACGGGGTTGAAACAGCGAATCCATATATTGGTAAATCAGGTAATTTGTGGATGATAAAATGGTTTTATAACTATAGAATGCAACGCTTCAACTTTCACGGGTGGTTGAATCATGCATTTCACCCTGCGCCAACTGCAGATCTTTCTGGCTACCGCCCAGCATCAGACAGTGACTCGGGCGGCGGATGCACTATCCATGTCACAATCGGCCGCCAGCGGCGCACTGGGCGACCTGGAACAGCAATTTGAAGTGCAATTGTTTGACCGGGTGGGGAAACGCCTGCGTCTCAACGACCTGGGGCGCTCCCTGTTACCCCAGGCCGAGGCCTTGCTGGCCCAGGCCGAGGAGTTTGAAAACGCCATTGCCGGTCAACCCACCGTCGGCGACCTGAGCATCGGCGCCACCCTGACCATCGGCAACTATCTGGCGGTGGGGATGATTGCCGAATTTCGCCGCCAGCACCCCGAGTCGCGGGTGGCGCTGAACGTCGCCAACACCCAGACCATTGCCAGCCAGGTCGCCAGTTACGACCTGGATGCGGGGCTCATCGAAGGAGAGTTGCGCCACCCGGAGCTGGAAATCCTGCCCTGGCGCGAAGACGAGCTGGTGGCTTTTGCGGCCCCCAGTCACCCCCTGGCCAATGCAGCGGCGATCACCGATCAACAATTGCTGCAACTGCACTGGGTGGTTCGCGAATCCGGTTCCGGTACGCGCCAGACCTTTGATCGCGCCATGCACGGCCTGCTCAGTTCGCTGGACATCACCCTGGAGTTACAACATACCGAGGCCATCAAACGGGCGGTCGAGGCCGGCCTGGGGGTCGGTTGTCTGTCCCGCATCTGTTTGCAGGATGCCTTTACCCGGGGTTCGCTGGTGCCATTGCGAGTACCTCACCGCGACTTCAGCCGTCACTTCAGTATTATCCTGCATCGACAGAAATACCGCAGTCACGGCCTGCAACAATGGTTGCGGTTGTGCCAGGAGTTTTGACGCCGGCGCCGGCGTCAGGACGCGGCTGACCGGGTGCGCCGCACCGCCTCGTGCCAGGCGGCGATACGTGCTTCGCGGGCCCGGGCCGGCAGTTGCACGACGAATTCCCGTTCTGCCTGCCAGATGTCTCTCACCTCGGCCTGGCCGGACCACAGACCGGCGCCGATGCCGGCCAGGTAGGCCGCTCCGGCTACCGTGGTTTCTATCAGTGCCGGGCGAATCAGTTTGCGACCCAGCAGATTGGCCTGAATCTGCATCAGCAGGTCGTTGCCGCAGGCCCCGCCATCGACCCGCAGGGGTTTCATGCGCCGGCCCAGGTCCTGTTCCATGGCGTGCAGGATATCCACGTTTTGCAGGGCCATGGCATCGAGGGTAGCGCGCGCCAGATGGGCGCGTCCGGCGCCCCGGGTGAGTCCGCTGATGGTGCCGCGGGCAGCGGGGTCCCACCAGGGTGCGCCGAGCCCGCTGAGGGCCGGAACGAACTCCACCCCTGCGCTATCGGCAACCGACGCGGCCAGTTCCTCGATTGCCGCGGCGCTTGGAATCAATCCCAGTTCATCGCGCAGCCACTGCACCGCGGCCCCGCAGATGAAAGCCCCGCCCTCCAGGGCATAGGTCGCTCGTCTTTCGCCAACCAACTGCCAGGCGACGGTGCTCAGGATGCCGGCGGAGGAGCGCAGACGCCGCTTGCCGGTGTTCATCAAAATGAAGGAACCGGTGCCATAGGTACACTTGGCGTCGCCGGCACCGAAACAGGCCTGGCCAAACAGCGCCGCCTGCTGGTCTCCCGCCATTCCGGCGATGGGTATGCCGTCGGGCAACCCGGGTACCTTGCTGGTTACCCCCACCACGGCGTTACAGCGGACCACCCGCGGCAATATGGTTTCCGGTAGTCCAAACAGGTCCAGCAGTTCCGCGTCCCAGTTGCCGCAGTCGATATTGAGCAGGGAGGTGCGCGAGGCGTTCGATATATCGGTGACATGGCTGCCGCCATTGCTGAGCTTCCACACCAGGTAACTGTCCACCGTCCCCGCCAGCACGCGTCCGGCCCGCAACAGCGACTTGCCGCGGGGAACATGGTGAAGCAACCAGCGGAACTTGCTGGCGGAAAAGTAGGGATCCAGCAGCAACCCGGTTTTGTCGCGCACCATCGGCTCCTGACCCTGCGCCTGCAGGGACTGGCAATAATCGGTGGTGCGGCGATCCTGCCAGACGATGGCATGATGCAGGGGGTCGCCACTCTGGCGATGCCAGAGCAGGGCGGTTTCCCGCTGGTTGGTAATGCCGATGGCGGCGATTTCGTTCGGCCGGCACAGGTCTTCGCGCAGCAGTCGGTCGATACCCCGGCAAGTGGAATCCCAGATGTCGGTGGGGCGGTGTTCCACCCAGCCGGGTTGCGGGAAGAGTTGCGGAAATTCGTGGTTGACCTTGCCCAGCAGCCGACCGCGCCCGTCGACCAGGGCCACCGTGGTGCCGGTGGTGCCCTGATCGATGGCGAGGATGCAACCGGCCACGCCGGGGTTCAGCCCTGGTAGCCGGATACCGCCTTGATTTCCAGGTAGTCGGTGAAACCGTGGGGGCCCCACTCGCGGCCGTTGCCCGACTGCTTGTAGCCACCGAAGGGGAGGTCTACACCGGGGCTGATACCGTTCAATTGCACGCTGCCGGCGCGCAAACGGGAGGCTACCTGGCGCACGCGCTCCAGATCCTCGCCCTGGACGTAGGCGGCCAGTCCATAGTCCGTGTCGTTGGCGATTTCAACGGCTTCGTCTTCCGACTCGTAGGGAATCATGGTCAACACCGGGCCGAAGATCTCCTGACGGGCAATGGCCATCTGGTTATTGGCATCGGAGAATACCGTGGGCTTGATGAAATAGCCCTTGTCCAGGCCCTCGGGACGGCCGGGACCACCGCAGACCAGCTTGGCGCCCTCGGCCAGGCCCTGCTCGATCAGGCCCTGCACCTTGTCGAACTGCACTTCGGAAACCACCGGCCCCATGGTGGTGCCCTCGTCACCCGGGTCGCCAACCACCACCGACTCGGAAACCCGGGCGGCGATGGCTTCGGCCTCGGCCAGCTTGTCCCGCGGCACCAGCATCCGGCTGGGCGCATTGCACGACTGCCCGGTATTCTGGTACATGTGCAGCACCCCGCGGGCCACGGCGGCCTCCAGGTCGGCATCCTGCAGAATGATGTTGGGCGATTTGCCACCCAGTTCCTGGGTTACCCTCTTTACCGTCGGCGCGGCATTTTGCGCCACCAGAGTGCCGGCCCGCGTGGAACCGGTAAACGACACCATATCCACCCCCGGGTGGCGGGACAGCAGGGTGCCCACCCCGGCGCCGTCACCGTTGACCATGTTGTAGATGCCCGCAGGCACACCGGCCGCTTCCATCACCTCGGTGAACAGGTAGCCGGACAGCGGCGCGACTTCGCTGGGCTTGAGCACCATGGTGCAACCCACCGCCAGCGCCGGCCCCACCTTGCAGGTGATCTGGTTTATCGGCCAGTTCCAGGGGGTAATCATGGCGCACACCCCAATGGGCTCCTTGAACACGCGATGGGGGCCCAGGCCCTCTTCGAACTCGAAGTTCTCCAGTACCGTCAGCGCCTGCTGCAGATGAGCCAACCCGGCGCCCGCCTGGGCGGTTACCGCCAGTGTGGAGGGGGCGCCCATTTCCTCGGATATCGCTTCGGCTATATCCTGGTATCGCGCCTGGTAGGCTTCCAGCACTGCCTGCAGTAACTCGATGCGGTGTTCGCGGCTGCTCTGTCCGAAATCCTGGAACGCCGCGCGTGCCGCCGCCACGGCCCGGTTCACATCCTCTTCGCCACCCAGAGCTATGTGGGCGCACACGCCTTCCGTGGCCGGGTTGATTACTTCGCAGCGGTCGGTGGAAACCGGGTCCACCCACTGGCCATTGATATAAAACTGAGTGTACTCGCGCATGGCAATGCTCCGTACTGGGAGAATGATGTCTGGTGGGAAAACATACCAACGGTTATCGGCAGAGGCAAGTTTTCTTTGCCGTTCAGGGGGAACTCAGGGCTTCGATTTCCTGCTCGTTCAACCCCAGCAATCCACCCAGAATCTCGCGATTGTGGCTGCCGGGTTCCAGCCCCGGCCAGTCGGTGCGCCCTGGGGTGTCCTGCAGGCGCGGCAGGATGGCGGGGATGGTGAGGGGCTTGCCGTCGATGGCCACCTCCTCGAACATGCCGCGGGCGCGGTAGTGCGGATCCTCGACCTGGTCCTCGACGTTGTAGATCAGACCCACCGGCACCCGCTCCGCTTCCAGGGTATCGATGATGTAGCTGGCCGGGTGTTCGGCACACCACGCGGCCAGGGCCTGGTCGATTTCCTGCTCGTGTCGAACCCGGCCTTCGTTGTCGGCCATGGCCGGATTGTCGGCCATTTGCGAAAGACCGGCAGCCCGCATCAGGCGCTTGAAGATGGCATCGCCATTGCCGCCTATTACCACGTATTTGCCATCGGAGCAGGTATAGGTATTGGTGGGGACGATGCCGGACACAGTAGTGCCCGAGGCGCCGCGAACGGCGCCCGCTCCAAAATACTCCGGTACCACACCTTCCATCAGGTTGAACATGGATTCGTAGAGGGCGATGTCCACCACCTGTCCGGCCCGTTCCCCGGACCGATGCCGGTGCAGTAACGCCAGGCAAACCCCCAGCGCGGCGTGAATGCCGGCCAGGGTATCTCCAATGCTGAGGTTGGGGCGCACCGGCGGCTGCCCGGGGAAGCCGTTCAGATAGCGGAAGCCGCTGAAGCCCTCGGTCACCGAGGCATATCCCGGTTTGTGGTGGTAGGGGCCGGTCTGGCCATAGCCGGAGATGCGCGCATAGATCAGATCCGGGTTGTGCTCGCGCAGGTCGTCGGGAGCGAGTCCCCACTTCTCCACCACCCCGGGGCGAAAGTTCTCTATCGCCACGTCGGCGGTTTTCAGCAATTCCCTGGCCAATTCGCGACCGCGTTCCGTTTTCAGGTCCAGGGTGACACTTTTCTTGTTACGTCCCAGGCTTCGGTACCAATGGGAGGTGCCATCCTCGACGATGCGCCAGCCGCGAATCGGGTCACCCGCACCGGGCGGCTCCACCTTGATCACCTCAGCGCCAAAATAACCCAGAATTGTGCCGGTGAAGGGGCCGGCCAACAGTTGGCCGAGTTCGACGACGCGAATGCCGTCCAGCGGTCGCGCAGAGTGTTCTACGGGCACGGGCTTACCTCCCTAAAACAGACCATTGGAATTCCGGGAAAAGCGGGGTGAGGGCTGCACTACCCGCCACTGTTCCACGATTTTTTGATCGCGCAGGCGAAACAGGTCGGCTACCGCCAATTCGGGCACATCCACCTCGCGTATGGGCGGCAGCCGCGAGAGCACCCATACCAGATCGTTTTGTGCCAGCGCCAGGACTACCTCGGGGGCCGCCTCGGGTCTCCGGGAGCGCTCCAGCACCTGCAGCCAGGCGCGCCGTCCAGGCTCTACCCCAGGGACATGCAATACAAAATCCCGATCCAGGTACGTGGCGAGATGGTCCGACTCGGCGCCGGGGTCGCTGCCCAGCAATGTCAAATAGGCCAGCACCAACCCGCGGTTGTCATCCGCCTGCTGTCGAGTGGCCGTGTACAGGGTGGAAAACCCGGCCCGGTCGGCCGTCAGGGACCGCTCCCCGGCTCGGGGAGCGGGGATCAGATCCAGCGGCTTCGGCACCACCAGGCTGAACAACAGGTTGTCCATCAGCCCCCCCTCGATGGGCTGCACAAAGTGCCACTGCTCCGCCAGTTGGCCGAATTCGTTGAAACGCAGCACATCGAAATTGACGGTGGCCAACGGGCCCAGTTGCCCGAGCCGGTGAATGACTGCATGGCGTCGATCCACCAGCAGATGAGCGCTGTTCGCCATCAGCTTCTCTCCCCCGCCGCGGGGCTGCGCCCCGGCGTCGGAGATTTTCAGCAAGCCCTCGCGGCCGCCCTCCAGCATGGGGTTGTGCTGGACAAAATCCGCTGCCAGCAGGTCTGCCAGCGCTTCGCCCTGCAGTTCCTGCAGGGCCCGAACGACATGGGGCAAGCGGCGGACGGTGTCCCGTGTCAGCGGGTCGTCCGCCGACGCCTGCAGGTGGTCGATCCAGCGGCTGAACCCGGTGTCATCTGCGGGCTGTGACGGCGAACAGGCGCAGACGGCCGCCAGGGCCAGGAATAGTGGTCGCCACATGCCGTCGAACTCCTCGAAAATCCACCGCGCATGTATAATAGCGTCTTTTGGGTCGGGGAAAGAATGGCAACGGCAGTTCCGCGCGAGCAACGCATCGACGACATTCGGATCCGCGGTACCAGGGAGTTGATCTCGCCGGACCAGTTGATCGAGTCACTGCCGGTCGACACCGAGGCGGCCGCCACCGTGACCATGGCGCGGCGCGGTATCCAACAGATTTTGGCCGGGGCGGACCCGCGCCTGCTGGTGGTGGTGGGACCCTGTTCAATTCACGACCCGGTGGCAGCGCGGGAGTACGCCGGCAGGCTGCGGCAAATGGCTGGGGAGCTCGCCGAGCAACTGCTGGTGGTGATGCGCGTCTACTTCGAAAAACCCCGCACCACCGTGGGCTGGAAGGGACTGATCAACGATCCGGACCTGGACGACAGTTTTCGCATTAACCACGGTCTCAAGGTGGCTCGAGAACTGCTGCGGGACCTTGCACAGATGGGACTGCCCGCCGGCACCGAGTACCTGGACCTGATCAGCCCCCAGTACGTCGCCGACCTGATATCCTGGGGCGCCATCGGTGCCCGTACCACCGAGAGCCAGACCCATCGGGAACTGGCCTCGGGGCTGTCCTGCCCCGTCGGCTTCAAGAATGCCACAAACGGCGATATCCAGGTGGCCGTGGATGCCATCAAATCGGCCGCCCACCCCCACCACTTCCTCTCGGTAACCAAGCAGGGGCGTTCGGCGATCTTTGAAACCAGTGGCAACGACGCCTGTCATATCATCCTGCGCGGTGGCAGGCATCCAAACTACGATATGTTTTCTGTGGACGACGCCGCTGCCGCGCTGCACCAGGCGGGTTTGCCCAGTCGCATCATGATCGATGCCAGCCATGCCAACAGTCGCAAGATACCCGCCCGCCAGCTCGACGTGGCGCGCGATATCGCCACCCAGGTGGCCCGCGGCAGCAACGACATTTTCGGGGTCATGCTGGAGAGCAACCTGGTGGCGGGCAACCAGCCGGTGGGGGCCAGCCATACCCTGACCTACGGCCAAAGCATCACCGACCCCTGCATCGCCTGGGACAACACCGGCCCGTTGCTGGAAGAATTGGCGGAGGCGGTACGGCAGCGCGGCGGACGTTGACGGGACCGGGTTACGCGATTTGCAGGGCCTTGAGTGCCGGCAGCTTTTTTTCCAGAAATTTGGTCGCAATGTCCTTCAGTTCGGCCCGATTCTCCTCTTCGCCGGTCAGCGCCTCACCCTCTTTCAGCAGGGTTTGTCCCTGTGATTTCAGTAGCTGCCATACGTATTCAGCCAAATCCGCCGGCTGTTTCCGGTCCTGGCGCAGAGCCAGGATAAACAACTGCTCGAAACGGTTGACGTTGACACCGCCGCCGGTCACGGGGCTGCCCAGGTAGGTAATATCGCCACTGCTCCGGGCTTTGTTGATCAGGAAGTTATTGAGTGATGCGGTGCGTTTCCTGGCCTTGCCGATCAGTTCTTCCGGTTGCACGGGAGCCACGTGGCCCTTGCTGCTGAGAATCAGGATGGCCTGCAACAAACGGGCGAAATTGACTTCGGTATCGGCCAGGGTCTGGGCGATTTTACCCAGGGTCTTTTTCTTGTGGTCGGACAACACTTCGATGACGGGTTGGTAGATTGACTGGTTCAACTCGGCCTCCCCCAGGCTGCCCGTTACCTTCAACTCGATGTCATCCGGGTGGGACAGCAGAATCACCTGTTGGGCTCTCGCCAGGTCAGCCTGCTCCAGCGGATCCAGCTTGCGCACCCCCTTGACCCAGTAATCCCGCCGGAACTGCTGATTCACCATGAAATCGCGGACCGCCTGTCGGAAGGTGGTATCCGATATCTCCTCCAGAAACGAGCGCTGCTTTTCATTGAGGTTGATGAGATCGATATGGTCCAGGTAATGGGCGGAACAGGCGAAATTCAGTTTGGCAGGCTCCAGCCACTGCGCCAGTTCGTAAAAATGCATGGGGTGCCAGTCCCGATTGAAATACTCGTGGGCGAGATAGTG
>CAZUGZ010000053.1:0-656 GCA_964620555.1 uncultured Alteromonadaceae bacterium | reverse complement strand
TGTTGTCCATGCGGCCGCTCACAGAGGGGTTGGCCCTGGCGTACAACGGCTCTGCTTCCAGCATTTTTTCAACAAAACTGACCGCACCGTCAATGCGATTGACGATGCCGTGCCCCTCGGCACCGATGACGTCGGCATGCAGGGTCATGAGTTGTCGCATCGGAGCGAAAGCGGCCCAACCCGGCAGTGTGTTGTAACTGATGTAGAGCACCCCGCCGACTTTCAGTTTGCGGCGGATAAAGTCCACTACCACTTTGCGATTGGCCTCCGAGATCCAGCTCCAGATGCCGTGCATGCCGATAAAATCGAACTCCGGCAGGTCATCGCGTTCGGCAAATTTTGCGAAGGACTCGTCAAACAGCCTGGCCCGGGCGCCGGAACTCTTGGCAAGCTGTTGGGCAAACACCACCTGCGAGGGATTGAAATCGGTGCCGTACCACTCGGTAACGGATGCCGCCGCATGCAGGTTGGAGGAAATGCCCTGGCCAAAACCGAGTTCACAGGCGGTGCCGATGTGGGGAAAGGCCACGCCGACATTCAAAAAAGCCAACTGCAGGCGCAGCGGATTCAGTTCGTTGTAATAGCCGAACGTATAGCCGATTTCGGATACGTAGCCCGCGCTCCAGTCGCTCATCGATCCCTCCCCATGCTTGCCG
>CAZUGZ010000052.1:0-11372 GCA_964620555.1 uncultured Alteromonadaceae bacterium | reverse complement strand
GTCACCGAGGAAGTGATGCAAATTGAGGACTATAACGCCGCGGCCGGCGATGGTGTGCGCGTTCCGCTGCGATGGTACAAGCGTCAGAACTCAAGCTCTCGCGCTGCGCTTCTCTGGACACACGGTGGCGGCAAGATAGGAGCCAGCATGGATCTCTATGATCCGGTATGCAAATACTATGCAGCGCGGGCAGATGTTGCCATTCTCTCGGTTGACTTCCGATTGCCACCTGAGCACCCCTTTCCCGTACCCGTCGAGGACGCCTACGCTAGTTTGCTCTGGCTGGTGGAGCACGCCGGGCAACTGGGGGTGGATCCCGGCAGAATCGGCGTCGCCGGTGACAGTGGCGGTGGGGGCATCGCCGCAGCCCTTGCACTGATGACTCGAGACCGGGGTGGCCCTTCGTTGGCAAAGCAGTTCCTGCTTTGCCCTATGCTCGATGATCGCAACACCGAGCCTGATCCGACGCTGGAACCGTTTATTACCTGGTCTTACGACCAAAACTTCACAGGCTGGCAGAGTTTTGTTGGGGATACGATAGGGTCAGATGCGGTTTCATCCTATGCCGCGCCGGCACGCGAAACTGACTTCAGCAACCTTCCCCCAAGCTATATCGATATTGGGGAACTCGATATTTTCAGGGACGAAACCGTCCTATACGCCACTCAACTTATGCAGGGCGGCAACTCGGTTGAGCTGCACGTATTCCCAGGAGCGCCTCACGGATTCGAGAGCATGGCGCCGGAGTCAGTCGTTTGTAGGCAGGCTATGGAAGCCAAGATCAGGGCATTTCGCAGCATGAACGACTAAAAGCAAACGACCAGGGTGCAGGGAGTACAGTCGAAATCAACCCCTATGCACGATGTATACTGGGGGCCTGGCTTCCCTGATCGTCATTACCCCAGACAGGATAACCCACTTGAATCAGCGCCCCTTGAATTCGGGTTTGCGTTTTTCAGCGAATGCAGCAACAGCTTCTTTTAGGTCCTCCTGGGCGTAACTCATATTCAAGAAGGCGCCGATATTCTGGTATGCCAGCTGGTCCTCGAGCGGCTTGTTATAACCGCGCAGTACCACCTGTTTAGACATCGCAATTGCGATAGGTGAAAGCTCGGCGATACGTTCGCCCACGGCAATAGCGCGCTCCAACAGTTCGTCGGCCGGCACTACTTCATTGGCAAGCCCGATACGCTCAGCTTCATCGGCCTCTACCATTTTTGCTGTGTAAATCATTTCGAGTGCTTTGGGAATACCCACAACCTGCGGCAAAAGAGCACCGGCAGCGTCTTGTGTTGGCATCCCTATCTGGGCAAAAATCGCAGAAAACTTTGCGCTGTCGGAAGCGATCCGCAAGTCACAACCGAGTGCCAGCCCCAAACCACCACCGGCAGCAACGCCATTGACAGCGGCAATCGTCGGCTTGGCAAATGCACGTAGACGTACGATCCAATGGTTAGCGTAGTCCATCATGCTAAAAACGGATTTGCGCCTGGCATCCGCAATATTGCCCGCCTTTAAGTCAAAGCCCGAGCAAAAACCGCGACCCGCGCCCGTAATAACTAACGCGCGGATATCCGGGTCATCATTACAGTTATCCAAATGAGCCTGCATACCGTCAACAAGTTCAATCGTTAGCGCATTTAACTTCTCCGGGCGATTTAAAGTCATAATCGCCACAGCGTCACGCCTCTCGAACAGCAATCCTTCGTTATTTTCCATACCTACATTACCTCTACCCTTCATATATCCAAATCAACAGTGATCAGGTTGCCCAGCAGATAAAAGATCGCAGCAACATCAGTATGTTCTGCATAGATAGCACGCAAGCGATCAGCTTTTGCAAGCGAGCGAATCGTTCCGCGAACCTCATAACCTTTACTTAAGAGGTCTATAACCAGTTGCTGAGCGATAAAACCGGATGCGCCGGTAACCAGAACCCGGACTGACATGTTTTTTCCTTTGGAAATTCAGATCATTTTAATCCAGTGCTTTACGAACCGCTTGCGAAATGAGAAAGACTGGATCTTTCTCCAGTTCGAGTACGTTAGACATCCGATTGTGACAGATCGCAACCGCCAGATTTTGATCAGGGTCAGCCCAGCCAATAGAACCACCCTGTCCTGGATGGCAAAGGGCTCTGGGGCTTTGCGCTGAGGCTACGGGTGGGTTAGGCCCCCCAAGCCAGTAACCACCGATACTGAGTGGCAGCGGAATATCAAACATCACCGGGTCTTTCTCGTCGCTGTCGCTGCGTGGTCTATTGAGCGTTGAAACAAGTTCGCTGGAAAGCAGGCGAACACCATCGAGCTCTCCACCGTTGGCGAGCATGGCCCAGAATCGCGCCTCACTTCGCGCACTAAAAATTCCACCCACGCCGCCGATTTCGGCGCGCCGAACATCGGGTCGCTCGAACACGTCGGGTACAAGAGAAACGGCAAAAGGCATGGATGCCAGGAACAGGGGTGGCAATTTCATCATTCTGGCAAAGAGATTGTTGGGGAGCACTTTCGAAAGCGCTGTCATTGTCCGCCACATGGTGCTGGAAAACTGCGGTGGGACAGGGTACAAAGCGTTAGTGTGGCGGGCAAATCGCGGCGCCTCTTCGTCGGGTAGACCAATCCACAAATCGGGCGCCTTGAGCGGCAGTGCGATTTCTTCTCTAACAAAATGTCCCATTGTTCGTCGTTCCGGGTCTGCGCGTCTGAGCACTTCGCCCAGTATCCAACCAAATGTCATCGACAGGTAGAGCGTTTTGGTGCCAGGTTCTTCTAGTGGTTTGAGTTGCGCAATGGCGTTTGTCATCCAGTCCCAGTCACACATCTTCTCAATGGTAATGCCAGCGGGCATATGCGGTACGCAGGCTCGGTGGGTCAGGACATGGCGAACTGTTGTGTTTTCCTTGCCGTGCGCGCCGTACTCCGGCCACCATTTGACAATGGGTGTGTCATAGTCAAGGTGGCCCCGATCCACCATCATATGGATTGCTGTGGCCACCACAGCTTTTGTTACCGAGTAAACATTAAACAGTGTGTCGCCATCGACCTCGCGGCCGGTCTTCGGGTCGGCAAACCCGCCCCAGACATCAATAGCGAGCTTACCATTGTGATAGGCGACGACCTGCATACCGATTTCGTCGCCCATCGAGATAGCGTTATCAACGGCGTGTTGGACGACAGTCTGAGCGTGGTTATCCATGGTCAATGTGTCAATGTGGGGCTGCCCCGGCAATCCTGATTAGCTCGACGGCTACCGAACACAGAATTCCTGTCAGCTCCTGGTTTCATACATCGAACACGACAGGCACGGATTCCGCGCCGCGCATACTGAAGCCGAGGATTTTCGGTGCAGATTTTTCAGGGTCGAGCCGCACATTAGGCAGGCGATCCAAAATCTGGTTCAACGCCATGGTGAGTTCCAGTCTGGCGAGATGCTGGCCGATGCAAATATGAGGACCATACCCAAAAGCGAGATGGCGTTTTGGCGTGCGATGAATATCAAAACGCTCAGGGTTTTCCCATATCTTTTCGTCGCGATTGGCGACTCCGAGCGCAAGTTGGACAGCGGTTCCTGCAGGAATGGTAACACCACCAATTTCGACGGTATTGATCGCTTCACGAATTATTGTGGCGGGGAGGGGGGGTTCCCATCGCAATCCTTCTTCAATAGCCTGTTTGATCAGGCTGCGATCCTGTTTAATTTCTTCAAGTTGTTCCGGGTGCGTAAAAAGCGCAGTTAAAATGCTCGAAAACGCATGATAACTGGTATCACCGCCAGCATTCATTAACTGGCGAAAGAATGCGATGATAATTTCCTGGGGTAGTTGCTGACCATCGACTTCGGCGCGGGCCATAACGGCCACGAAATCATCATCTCCACCATTTTTCCGTCGCTCATCAATAAGCGGCGACAGATAATTTCCAAGAATACGTGACGCTTCGATGCTGTGTTCCGTGTCAAATGAAATACAGGCCTGGGCAGCTGCTAGCTTGTGGAACAGCGTTCGCTGCTCTTCGGGCATGCGCATTAGGTCCATTATGAACTGGAACGGAAAGTGCAGAGCCAACTCGCCTACCAGGTCTGCATTGCCGCGCTTTTCAAAATTCGCAAAAAGGCGGTCGATTACCTGTTGGAAAGAGTGCTTGAGCCTTTCCAGCATACGCGGTGTGAAAGCCTGCTGGAACAGTCGCCTGTAACGCGTATGGTCAGGTGGATCCATCGTTGTAACACTTTTGCCAAAGGTTACGCCGAGCGTACTCTGGTAGACCGTATTTGAAAAATTCTCGTTATCCAGAAGTACCTGACTGATTTCGTCAAAACCCAATACAGCGTACAGGGGGCGATCTGCTTCCCATGTTGTCCAGCGCGCTGCGCCTGCCGCGACAGACAGATCAATTTCCAGAACCGGTCCCCGCTCTTTTCGCAGTTGTATCAGCGCCGGGTAAGGGTCCTCAATATGCGACTGACCCGCTACGTTTAAGAGCGCAGTAAAAGGATCGAAATCGTCCTTGAAGTCCTCAAGAGGGAAGGTCGCATTCATCGCGGGATCTCCGGTGGGATCGGGGTGACGGGAAAGTACAATTAATGTGACATATAAGTATATATAAACCTTGAAACGCTATCCAGTGCTATTCTGTGTTTTCGAGAGCTCCGCATGTTTTGCCGCTAGTCTTGAACGTGACTGCTAATCTGTGGAAAAAGCTTCGACCGAACGCGATGGATTGCGACTTACCAAGTAGATTATATTTGGTACGGTGTACTCAAATTTCCTCTATGTATCGCCAATTAAACGTTTGAGTTAATATAAAGGTTGGATTATTATCCGGCCACTCAAATGGTCAGGGACTACCCTGTAAATTGCGATTTATTGCGGCGAGGATGGTATGGGCACAATTGAAGAGCGTTTGGATCGAATAGAGTCGACGCTGGCAATACAGCAACTACCGATCCGATATGGTCTCGCCATGGATTCTCGCGATATTGATGCCTGGGTCGGGCTTTTTGTTGAAGATGTTAATTGTGGAAGGCGTGGAACGGGCAGGGAGGCCTTGAGATCCTACGTGGAACCCATCCTTTCAAACTTTTATCGCTGCCAGCATTTTATTTGTGGCCACAAGATAGATTTTGATGACGCCGACCATGCCTCAGGCTCTGTTTACTGTCGTGCCGAACATGAAGATGGTGACCAATGGATAGTGATGGCGATATGCTACTTTGACATTTACGAACGACGAAACGGCGAATGGTTTTTCGTGCGCCGAAACGAAAAGCACTGGTATGCGAGAGATGAGCTCGCAAGACCAGCAGGACCCAATTTTTCAGCCTGGGCAGACCAACCCGCTGTAGAGGAGCCTCGACTTCCTGCAGAGTTTCCGCAATGGAGAAAATTCTGGGACCGCATGGGGCCGGAGGCAGAGGCAAAACGAACCAGATATCCTGCTGGTCAGGCTGCAGGCGATTAGCTATTGATGCGTGTTGCAGTTGACCTGTTGATTATTTTGTAAAGCGATTCTTATCTACGTTTAATGGGCGCATATAGGTTGGGTCGTTTCGGTCGCGCGAGATCGGGTAGAAGTTGCTCGTGCCGGCCGTCTGAGGATCTATTTTGCCGTCCAAAAAATCAACTGTACATATTCGTTGGGCTATCCCCCAGCGGCCATCCCTTTTTTCAAGTCTATCAATATAGCGCCCGACACAGCTAGTGTACTCGGGCTCGCCTTTATTTCGGCCCCAATAGGTGTAATAGGTCTCGCAGTGAGCAGTATTCCCATCTATCTCGCAGAGATGGTTGGATATGCTGTGCTGTGTATAAACCTGGTAGGTTTGATGAAAATCAAAGGCCCAGTCGATAAATGCCTTGTATGGACCCACGAAATTCCCATGATCATCGATCGCATCCTCATGGTAGCACGATGAAACGCAATCGCGATCCAGTCTGTCCATCCCGCGACAGTAACGCACCATACAATCATAAATTTCCTGTCGGTCGTAGAGCTCCCGTATCATGTTTTCGAAGTTGTGATCCATTTTTTTTCACCATTGTTGTCTACTGTTGAGGATTAGACGGGCGAGTTTCCAGTAGCTCATTCATCTGTCCAAGCCTCGTCTGGTATGACCGGCACTTTCATCACTTTTTTGCTCATAATTGTGCTTCGACTAAGAAAATCGAACATATTGTTACAAATACGATAATTTATAGAGTATCAGAGCAATTGTCCGGGTATGCCCCGAGTGAACAACCTACTGAGTAACCACAGCTAGCCCTTCTTCCCGGAATGGGCGTCGAAGGCCGCCAGTTGCTCGGGCGTGGCTTCGGTCTGGTACTTTTGCTTCCACTGCGCATAAGGCATGCCGTACACCATTTCCCTGGCCTGGGCCAGGTCGATATCGTGCCCCGCCTCCTGTGCCGCGGCCACGTACCATTTGGAAAGGCAATTGCGGCAAAAGCCCGCCAGTTGCATCAACTCGATGTTCTGCACGTCCTTGCGGCTGTCCAGGTGTTGTACCAAGCGCCGGAACACTGCTGCTTCCAGTGCTGTGGTGATTTCCGCTTGCGTCTGTTCAGACATCTTCATCCTCCCTTTCAGGCCCCCATGAATTCGCCGCCGTTCACATCCAGCGCCGCTCCGGTGATCACCCGCGAATAATCCGAGGCAAAAAAGATGGCGGCCTTGGCACAGTCCCCGTCCTCCGGAATAAAGCCCAGCGGAATATTGGCGGTGACCCCATCGATGATTTCCTGCTCGGTGGTGCCGTCGGCCGTGGCCTGCATGCTGACATAAGCCTGCACGTTGGGCCCCCACATCCAGCCCATGTTGCAGCTGTTGAAGCGAATCCCGAACTGCCCCAGTTCCAGTGCGAAATGCTTGGTGGCGGCGCGCAGAGCGGCCTTGCTGGCGGCATAGCCGCCCTGGTAGGCCAGGGGTTTACGCTCCACCATGGTGCCGATCATCACTACCGAACCGCTCCCCTGTCGTTTCATGTGGCGCACACATTCCTGGGTCAGACCGATGCTGCCAAAAAAGTTGACGTCCATGGTCCGACGCCAGTCGCTCAGGTCCGCCTGGTCAATGGGGTGAAAGGTGCCGGGGTTAAAGGCGCTGTTGAGCAGGCAATCGATGCGCCCGAACTCGGCGACGGTGGTATCGGCCAGGCGCCGGCACTGCTCACGGTCACTGATATCGGTGGGTACCCGCAATACCCGGGTGGCACCACCAAGCTTCTGAATCTCGGCTTCGGCCCGCTCCAGGCTGGCCGGGGTCCGGGCCGCCAGCACCACCGCCCGCGCGCCCTGCCGTGCACACTCGGTCGACAGTTCCATGCCCAGGCCTGGGCCGATGCCCGAGACCACGACCACTTTGTCCTGCAATAACATCACTCCCCGCCCTCAAACCACGGTTTGCAAGCGGGCGATTCTAGTGTCTTTTGGAGAGCACGGAAAGACACTGGATGCCGGCTCGAGCCCGGCATGACGGTAGTCGGGATCGTCCGGTGAACCGACAGAGTGTTGGTGGGTTGTTCTGGAGCGACCCGGCGAAGGCCGGAATCCAGTGGCTTTATGAAGTGCTATCATGGCGCGCGGGCGGAGCAGGCTGAAATCCATCGTCGTCCAGGAACACAAAACGGTGCTCACCCTGGAAACCAACATCCACGTGGTGGGTGGGGATGAGCGCTCCGCGGTAGTCTATGAAATGATGGTAGCATTGATGTAAGGAGGGTCTCATGGCAGAAGCGGTCATTGTCGATGCAGTACGTACCCCGATTGGCCGGGGCAAGCCCGGGCTGGGCGATTTGAGCGGCCTGCACGCGGTCAAGCTGCTGGCCGAATCCTATCGCGCCCTGCTGCAGCGCAACGGGCTGGATGCGGCCGATATCGAGCAGGCGTACGCCGGCTGCGTAACCCAGGCCGGAGAACAGGCCTGCAACCTGGCCAAAAATGCCTGGCTGCAACTCGGTGAGGCCTACACCGCCGGTTGTTCCACGCTGGACACCCAGTGCGGCTCGGCCCAGGCTGCAAATCACCTGATGTCAGCATTGATTGCGGCCGGCCAGGCCGATATCGGCATTGCCGCCGGCGTGGAAGCCATGAGCCGTGTGGGTCTGGGCGCCAACGTCATCAATGGGCCGGGTTATTTCATTGACCAGGACTGGCCCTACCCGGATGGTGCCAGCACCCAGTTCCAAGCTGCGGAGCGCATCGCCGCCCATCGCGGTATCAGCCGCGAGGATCTCGAAGAGCTTGCCGTGCGCTCCCACACGCGCGCCCTTGCCGCCTGGGAGCAGGGCAAATTCGAACAGGTGGTGCCGGTACAGGCCCCGGTTATCGACGACCAGGGTCAGCCCACGGGTGCCGAGCACACGGTCAGCCGCGACCAGGGGATGCGCGAAACCACCATGGAGGGCCTGGCCAAACTCAAACCCGTGCTCGAGGACGGAATCCACACGGCGGGGACCTCCTCCCAGGTCTCCGATGGTTCCGCCGCGGTGTTGTGGATGAACGCGGAAACCGCCCGGGCCCGGGGTCTCAAACCCCGCGCCCGCATCATTCGGGGCGTGGTCGTCGGCTGCGACCCCTGGTTCCTGCTGGACGGACCGGTCGACGCCACCCGATCGCTGCTCAGGAAGACCGGCATGACCATGGCCGATATCGACCTGTTCGAAATCAACGAAGCCTTTGCCTCCGTGGTGCTGTCCTGGCAGCGGGTGTTCGATGCCGACATGGACAAGGTCAATACCAAGGGCGGCGCCATCGCGCTGGGACACCCGGTGGGGTCCACCGGCGCCCGCCTGATCGGCGAAGCGGTGTGCGAACTGGAGCGCCAGGACAAGAACCTTGCCCTGGTCGCCATGTGCTGTGGTGCCTCCAACGGTACCGGCACCATCATCGAAAGACTGTAGGAGCCGGACTCATGGGAGATCTGCAGGGCAGGGTTGCCATCATCACCGGCGCCGGGCGCGGGCTGGGCCGCGAGGAGGCTTTGCAACTGGCCGGTCAGGGGGCCAGCATCGTCATCAATGAAATCGACCTGCCCGCCGCCAGGGAGGCCGCCGAGGCCACGGTTGAAGACATCCGCGCGGCCGGTGGAAGCGCCGTGCTGGTGCTGGGGGACTGCGCCGACAGCGAGACCGCCGGAGCCACCTTCGAGGCGGCGCTGGAACACTATGGCGACGTCAACATCCTCATCAACAACGCCGGGTTTTGCCGCGACCAGACCATTTTTGGCATGGACGACGAGCCGTTCGACGCGGTGGTTCGGGTTCACTTGCGCGGACACTTCGTCAACATGCGCAACGCCACCCGCTACTGGCGCGACAAAGCCAAGGCCGGTGAGCAGGTGTACGGTCGCCTGATCAGCACCTCCTCCGAGGCCGCCCTGTTCGGTTCCGCCGGGCAGGCCAACTACGCCCCGGCCAAGGCGGCGATCGTAGCCCTGACCATGGGTGCGTCCCAGGTCATGCTCAAGTACGGGGTTACCTGCAATGTCATCATGCCGCGGGCGCGTACCGACATGACCAGCAGCAGCCAGACCGCGGCGCTGTTTGACGCCCCGGAGCAGGGCTTTGACGCGTTCCATCCAGAGAACGTGGCGCCCCTGGTGGGCTACCTGAGTTCCGCCGAGGCGGCCCACATCTCCGGTGAGGTACTGGTAGTCTGGGGCAACCAGGTGGAGGTGATCCAGCGGCCCAGCTTCGGTGCCAAGTTCCTCAACCCGCAGGGCCGGCAACGGTGGACGCTCGACGACCTGCACAGCTCGCTGTCCACCCATTTCAACGCCGACCATCAGCCGGTGCTGGATGGATTCTCGGTACCGCCCCAGTAACGGGCAGGCTATTCGCCCAGCACCCGTCCCGGATTAAGAATCTGCCGCGGATCGAATAGCTGCTTCAGGTGCCGCATCCATTCGATTTCGAGTTCACTGCGGGACCGGCGAAGGTAGGCGCGCTTCTGCAAACCGATGCCGTGCTCGGCAGAAATCGAACCCCCAAAGGGCTGCAGATTGTCGTAGACGATTTCGCTGACGGCCGCACTCTGCGCCCTGCCATTGCCGCCGACACACCAGCACAGGTGCAGATTGCCGTCGCCCAGGTGGCCAAACACCGCGCCCCTGGCGCCCGGAAAGCGGGCCTCCAGATCACTGCGCACCCTGGTTACATAGGCCTCCATGTCCTGCACCGGCACGCTGACATCGTAATTGAGCTTTGGCGACAGCGCCCGAAACAAGGTGGCAATATCGTCGCGAATGGCCCACAGCGCATCCCGTTGGCTGTCGGAAGCGCCGATCACGGCATCGGCCACCAGGCCCGCTTCCATCGCCCCGAACAGCACCGTCTCGAAACGCTCGCCATCCCGCTCCGGGTCGGCGCCGGTGGACTGAACCAGGACGTAAAATGGATGGCCCGCCGGCAAGGCCCACTGGTGACCGCCCTCCTCGACCACCAGTTCGTAGAATTCACGCCACATCACTTCAAAGGCACTGAGGGTACCGCCCAGTTCGGTATCCAGGCGGTCCAGCAGCTCGATCACCTGATCCAGCGACTCCACCGCCAGCATCGCGGTCTGCCGACTGCGCGGCTGGGGCCGCAGCCGCAGCACCACCCGGGTGACGATGCCCAGTGTTCCCTCGCTGCCGATAAACAACTGCTTGAGGTCGTAACCGGTGTTGTTTTTCAGCAGCCTGTTCATCGACGACAGCACGCGGCCATCGGCCAACACCGCTTCCAGGCCCAGCACCTGTTCCCGCATCATGCCGTAGCGCAGCACGGCGTTACCCCCGGCATTGGTCGACACCCCGCCCCCCACCGTGGCCGAACCCCGCGCACCCCAATCGACGGCAAACAGCAGCCCCTGGGCGGCGGCGGCTTCCTGCACCTGTTGAATGGTCACCCCGGCCTGGGCGGTCAGCGTTCTTCCGGCCGGGTCGATTGCCTCGATGCGGTTCATGCGTTCCAGCGATACCGCCAATTCGCGTTCCCCGGCCTCGGCGGCGTCCACCATTCCGGTCATCCCCCCCTGTATCGCGACCGCCTGCCTGCGTCGCCAGCACAGGGCCATGAGCTGGGAGAGCTGTTCCGTGCTGCGGGGCCGGACCAGCAACGGAGCGTGCCCGGCAGTGCCGCCCGAAGCGGCTCCGCGGTCACGCACTTCACCACCCGACAGCAGTCCGCCCGGCCCGACGATGCGTTCCAGATGTTCGGCGAAATCGCCACTTGTCGAACTCATGACAGTTTCCTGCATCTCCGTGAGCCGGCCCCATGCAACTGTAGCACAGCGGCCCACCGGGCAGCGTGCCGCCCTGCAACCGACCCGCCTTCACATCGTTAGCCCCATGGTTTTCCTGTAAACTGAAGGGAAGCTCACGGGAGCGAATGATGGC
>CAZUGZ010000051.1:0-12010 GCA_964620555.1 uncultured Alteromonadaceae bacterium | reverse complement strand
GCGAATCAGTTCGCGGATGAGAAAGCGCGCGGGGGACAGGGCGCGCTGCAAATCGCTGTCCAGGGGTGCGGGCTCGCCGCTGATCTGTGAGGCCAGCAACTCGGCGGCCAGCGGGGTCGAGGTCAGGCCGCGGGCCCCGTGGGCGGCATTCAGATACAGCCCCGGCAACACGCTGCCGCGGTGGCGGGAGACCTGCCTGGCATTGTTGCGTAGAAAGGCGAAATCCCGCTCGATCCCGGTGCGGTCCGGCACCGGCCCCACCACCGGCAGGTAATCGGGGCTGGTGCAGCGAAAACCGACCCGGCCCGCCAGCGCATCGGATTCGGTGGTGTCCGGATAGTCCGGGGAATCGAGGGACAACGCCGCTCGCAGGGCGCCCAGGTTGGCGCGATGGGAATCGACCCGCACGCCAGGGTCGGCGTCGCCGAGGTCGAAGGTGGCCCCGATACAATGAATGCCGTCGCGAGCCGGTGCCAGGTAACCAGTGTGGCAGATGACCGTTGCCAGTTGCCTGAGTTCACCACTGCTGGGCAGGTGAGTGACCTGGCCACGGATCTTGCCCAGTGGCAACCAGCGAGTCTCCGTGTGAGCGGTTGCCCGATGGCCGGTGGCGATGACCAGGGTAGGGGATTGATGCAGCACCTCGCCGCATTCATCCAACAGACCCCAGCCGGAGGCGAGCCTGGCGACCCGCAGTGGGCCGCAGTTCTCCCGTACCGTGATGCCCGGGTGCCGCAGCAGGCCCGCGCAGATTGCCGGCGGGTGCAGCCAGCCGCCGCCGGGGTAAAACAGTCCCCCGGGACAGTGCTTCAGGCCGCTGATGGCACTGGCCTGCCCGGCACTTACCGGGCGCACCAACTCAGGCACATCGGCGATGCAGCGTTGCAAAACGCCGGCTTTCCAGCCGGGCTCCCGCAATTGCAGGGCCCCGCAAAATGCGCCGTCCCGGCCCGTCTGCCAGCACCCGGCGGCGAGCAGGCGTCGATAGTGACGCAGGGCAAAGCAGTAACTGTGAATCGAAAACTGGTTGAGATGAGAATCCCGATGGGATACACGGGTATAGAGTATTCCCTGCAGGTTACCGGAGGTGGCGGCCGCCACCTGGTTCTGTTCCAGTACCGTCACCTGCCAGCCCCTGCGGGCCAGAGCCTCGGCGGTGGCGGCCCCGGCCAGTCCGGCGCCGAGTACCGCTGCCCGCAGCTGTCCGGGCGGCGTCTGCGGCCCCAGGTGCCAGTGCCGCCCGGCCTTGCAGCGGGGGGCGACTGTCGCGCCGTAGCGTCCCTGCAGCATCTCCCGCTTGCTCCCGAAGCCTGCAACCCTGCTGACTTCGAAGCCTGCATCCCGCAAACCCCGGCGCACTTGGCCCGCTGCGGTGAAGGTGGCAAAGCTGGCCCGTGGACGGCTGAGTGCGGCCATGGAGGCAAAGATTTCCGAACTCCATAACTGCGGATTTCTGGCCGGAGCAAAGCCATCGGCAAACCAGCAATCCACCCCCTGGTTCGGTTCTTCCGCCAGCGTTTCCAGGGCGGTGGCCGCGTCGGCATAGAGCAGGTCCAAAGTGAGGAGCCCGTCCGCCAGCAGGAGCCGGTGGCGGCCAGGCAGCGATTGCGGATAGTGGGCCAGCAGTTGTGCTCCCAGGCTGGACAGGCAGGGCCAGCGACGCCAGGCACGGGCGCAGTCAGCGCCGCGCAGGGGGAATTTCTCGATTGCCAGGTAGTGCAAACGGGTGCAGCGCCGCCGATCTTCGGTCCAGGCCTGCCAGGTGGCCAGAAAGTTCAGACCGGTGCCAAAGCCGATTTCGGCGACGGTGAATTGCGATCGCCCCCGCCACGCTTCGGGCAGTTGATTGCCGCGCAAAAAGACGTGGCGTGCCTCCTCCAGGCCGGATTCACTGGAGAAATAAATGTCCTGGAAGGCGGCGGATCGGGGCGTATCACCGGACCACAGCAGGCTGGGTGCAGGTAATGCCTGCCAGTTGGGCGTTTTCACGCGCTCACCCGGCCCGCTTGCGCGCCATGAAAATCGCCCGTTGCGGTGCGGGATAGCCCTCCAGTGTGCGGCCCGGGTTTTCGGGGTCCAGAAAATCCGCCAGGGACTGGGACTGCATCCAGTCCGTACTGCGCTGTTCCGCAGTGGTGGTGGTGCTGACGTCGATTTGCCGGATTTGTCGGTAACCCAGTCGGTCCAGCCACAGGGCCACCATTCCGCAACTGGGAATGAACCATACGTTGGCCATGCGCGCATAGCGTTCCCGTGGTACCAGGCAGCAGCGCTCGTCGCCTTCGACGACCAGGGTTTCGAGGATGAGTTCCCCCCCCGGCCGCAGGCAGCCCTGCAGAGCCAGCAGGTGATCCAGGGGCGAGCGGCGATGGTAGAGGACGCCCATGGAGAAAACGCTGTCGAAGGCCTCCAGCCGGCTCGGCACCTGTTCGAGGCGCAAAGGCAGTACCCACACTGCCGGATCGCCGATGTATTTTTGCACGGCCCTGAATTGCACTACCGACAACGGAGACGGATCGATACCGATGACCTCGTCGGCCCCGGCGCCGCGCATGCGCCAGCAGTGATAACCGTTGCCGCAACCCACGTCCAGTACGCGCCGCCCGGTCAGTGGCGCCAGCGCCGCCTGCAGTCGCTCCCATTTCAGGTCCGAGCGCCACTCGCTGTCCACCGGCAGGCCGAACAATTCGAATGGCCCCTTGCGCCAGGGGCACAACTGTCGCAGTCCGGTCTCCAGTTGCCGTCGCTGCGCCCCGCTGGCCTGCTCGGCCAGACCCACCCGCACGCTCGCTGCATTCAGTTCCAGCGCCGAGCTCCGCAACTGCGGCAGGTGCTCCACTGCCTTCAGCCAGCGGGGCAGGTCGCCGTGGCGGCGGGCCTGGAAATTCTCGGCGATCTGCTGCGCCAGACACTGCGACCAGGGTTGCAGCTCCGTGTCCTGCCAACGTTGGAGCAGGGGTTGGCAGTCCATCATTTGACGGCGATGATTGAGGCAAAGTTGCAACAGCGGAACCAGATGTCACAACGGGAAAAACCGGCCCTGCCGAGACGCTCCTCATGTTGGGGCAGGGTTTCCGCTATCAGGCGCCGTTCCAGGGCGGTGCGTTTGCCGGCAATTTCCAGTTCGCTATAGCCCTGGCTGCGCTTGAAATCCTCGTGCAGTTCCCGGTTGCGCTGGTCCTGCCGTGCGTCCGCAAAGGTGATTTTCTCCGACAACATCAGGATGCCGCCGGGGTTCAGCCCACGCTGAATCGCACCTAGCAATGGGTCTCGGCGGTCCGGCTCGATGAACTGCAGGGTAAAGTTCAGCACCACCACCGAGGCGTCGCTGATCGGGTGTTCCGTCACATCCCCGGCGTGGAGTCGCACCGCGGTACTGTGATCGTCGGCGGCAATGGCTTCGGCACAACGTTTCAGCATGGCGGGAGAGTTGTCCACCCCGTGGATGGTGCAACCGGTTTGCCTGAGTTGCGAACGCATGGCCAGGGTCGAGGCGCCCAGGGAACAACCGAGGTCATAGAGATTGCTGCCCGCGGTGGCGTGGCGGCCGGCCAGTACCCCGGTCATGGCGATGATGGTGGAATACCCCGGCACCGAGCGCCGGATCATGTCGGGAAATACGCTGGCCACCGCCTCGTCGAAGGTGAAGCTGGCGGGTGCCGGGCGGGTTTTGGAATAGAGGGTGTCGCGGGAGTCGTTCATGCTGTCGACCGGGAACGGTACCATAGCGCCGCTACATTTGATATGTGCGCAATGACCGGGCCGCTGTGGAATAATGGGTGCCATGGCGACTTCATCGGCCGATCAGACACTTCGCCAAACACTTCCGGGTGAGCACGTGCCGGTGCGCGCGGCCAATCTCCCCCAAAAACCCGCCATCGGTTTTCGTGTACTGGAACTGGCCCGCCCGTTTTGGGAGGCGGGCAGTCTGCTGCCCCTGGGGCCGCTGTTGGCCCGCTTACCCCGAGGTGATGGCCACTCGGTAATGACCTTGCCGGGGTTCCTGGGTGCCGATGGCGTCATGGCGCCGTTGCGCAGGTACCTGAGGCAGCTGGGCTATCGGGCGCTGCCCTGGGGGCTGGGCCGTAATTTTGCGGTACGGTCGCTGCGCAGTGCGCAGCAGGCGCTCGAACTCCGGGAGCAATTGGAGGCTGCGGTGGCCACAGTTCTGGCTGCCGAAGTGGAGCGCAGCGGTGCCAGGGTCAGCCTGGTGGGCTGGAGCCTGGGTGGCTTGTACGCCGTCGGGCTGGCTCATCGCCACCCGGAGTTACTGCGCCAGGTCATCACCCTGGGTACCCCCTACGGCGACCCCCGCGGCTCTTCCATCTATCCATGGATGAGGCGCATCTACCGGGTGCAAACCAGCGAGGCGGACCTGCGGGAGTGGACTGCTCGCACCTTTGCCGGCGAATTGCAGGTGCCCGTCACCGCGCTCTTCAGCCGCAGCGATGGCGTGGTTGGAGCCGGCATTGCCCGACTGCCTGAACACGAATTGACCGAGAACATCGAGGTCATGGCCAGCCATGTGGGATTTCCCTTCAATCCGCTGGTGCGAGCGGTGGTGGCCGAGCGCCTGGCGCAGCCCGCGGGTCACTGGCGTCCCTGGTCGCTGCCGTCGCTGAAACCCTTTGTGCGGTGCGCCGGTCACCCTGCCGGGGGCGGGCTTGACCCGATATCCCCCCCACCGTCATGCCGGGCTTGACCCGGCATCCAGCGTCTTTTGTGTTTGCCGTGCCTCAGGCGGCGCGCTCCACATCGGCCCGAACCGCCACGTTGATGGCGCCCAGGATGGCATCCAGCGAGGCCTGGATAATGTCGGCACTGCGGCCTACTCCGCACACTCGATTGCCTTCGATATTGAGCTGGATATAGCAAATGGCCTCGGCGTCGGCACTCTGGCTGAGGGCGTGCTCGCTGTACTCGACCAGGATGATTTTCTTGCCGATAAACAATTCCATGGCCTGGATGAAGGCCTCCACCACCCCGGAACCGGTGCCGATCAGGGTGTGAGCAACGCGGCCCTTGATCAGTTCCGCCTTCAGTTTGTCAATCTTGTTCTCCCGGCTGACCTGGTAGTCTCCCAGCGACCAGGGGCCGGCGGTGGAAAAGTAGGTCTCCTGGAACAACTCCCAGATCGCCTCGGGAGCGACTTCGGTCTCGGTTTTCTCGGCTCGGCGTTGCACGGTCGCGCTGAAATCGATTTGCAGCCAGCGAGGGATCTGCAGCTGGTAGTCCCGAGCCAGCACATAGGCGATACCGCCCTTGCCGGACTGGCTGTTGATGCGCACCACTTCCTGGTAGGTGCGACCGATATCCGCCGGGTCGATGGGCAGGTAAGCCACATCCCAGGGCTGGCCCGCATCGCGATGCTCCAGGCATTTCTTGATGGCATCCTGGTGACTGCCGGAAAACGCAGTGAAAACCAGCTCTCCGGCGTAGGGATGGCGGGGATGTACCGGCAACTGGGTACAGTCCTTGCAGGTCTGTATGATCTGGTCCATGTCCTGGAAGTTCAGCTCCGGATCTATGCCCTGGCTGTACAGGTTCATGGCCAGGGTCAGGATATCCACGTTGCCGGTGCGCTCACCATTGCCCAACAGGGTGCCCTCCACCCGGTCGGCACCCGCCATTACCCCGAGTTCACTGGCGGCCACCCCACAGCCGCGATCATTGTGGGTGTGGGTGGACACCAGAATACTGTCGCGGCACTGAACCCGGTCGCAGAAGTATTCAATCTGATCGGCATAGACGTTCGGCGTGCTCATTTCCACGGTGGCGGGAAGGTTGATAATGCAGGGGTTTTGCACAGTGGGCTGCCAGACCTGGATGACGGCATTGCACACATCCAGCGCATAGTCCATTTCGGTGCCGGTGAAACTTTCCGGTGAATACTCGAATACCCACTCGGTCCCGGGATATTTGCGGGCGAAGTCGCGCACCATTTCAGCCCCTTCCACGGCAATCCTGGTGATGCCATCCCGGTCCAGTTGAAATACCTGCTCGCGTTGTACGGTGGAGGTGGAGTTGTACAGGTGCAGGATGGCTCGGCGGGCACCACGCAGGGATTCGAAGGTTTTTTCGATCAGCTCCGGGCGCGCCTGGGTCAGCACCTGAAGCGTGACGTCCTCGGGTACCAGGCCCTGGTCGAGCAGGTCCCGCACGAACTGGTAGTCGTGACTGGAGGCAGCCGGGAACCCCACTTCAATCTCCTTGAAACCGATTGCCACCAGGCGCTGGTAGAGGCGCAATTTCTGCGCGGCGGTCATCGGTTCGATCAGCGCCTGGTTGCCGTCGCGCAGATCCACGCTGCACCAGATCGGCGCCCGCTCGATTACCGCATCCGGCCAGCGGCGGGCCGGCATCTTCAGGGTGGGAAAGGGAGAGTACTTGCGATGATCGAAGCTTCCCATGACGACAGTTCCCGCTACAGTGATTCCGACTCGCCAGTATACAGCAGATGCCCCCATAGCCAAGTGTAAATATTGCGCAATATACGGAATTAAAAGAGATAATGACTATTTTTATACTATTTATTAGGTAGTTTATACTAATTTCAGAGTGAATATTAGTTTTTTTGTTAATCTGGGATTTTCCGCTGCTACCACAGTGCAAATGCGGTTATGCCAATAGCTGCTCTGCCTCTTGGATCATTATACAAATACAGCCCACGTGGTGGTGGTATCGGGTGGTGGCGGCAGACGGCAGCCCCGGTCGTGGGAGCGTTTGATGACTACCAGGGCCTGGCGGCGAATTTCCCGTCGCGGGCCGCAGATATCAAAGCAGATCTTTCAATGCTGCAGATTCGTCGGCCAGCTTTTTCCTGTCCACTGCCTTGCCGGTAGCCAAAAGCCGCTTGGTAACGGCGAAAGCATCGGGCATATTTACCGCGTCCACCGCTATCAACTGTTCGCCGTTGAAGTAAAACGCGGCAAACCTGCGCCCGGCCCTGCTGTCGCCACGAATGACTACATCGTCATATCCCTGGGAAAGGCCGGCAATCTGCAGCTTGAGTTCGTACTGGTCCGACCAGAACCAGGGCAGTGCGTCATAGGGGCTGAGTGTTCCTGAGACAGTGGTCGCGGCGACCCTCGACTGGTCCATCGCGTTCTGTACCGATTCGAGTCTCAGTTGGGTGTCGTACTGGCGGTTGTGATGAAATGTGCAATCTCCGGCAGCGACAATATCCGGATCACTGGTGCGCGCGTATTCATCAACCACGATACCGTTTTCGATCTTCAGTCCCGCTTCCCCGGCGAGTTCGGTGTTCGGCACAATCCCGACACCGATGATCACCAGGTCGGCAGCGTGGGCCGACCCGTCGGCACAGAGGACGGCGCTGACACTGTTCTCCCCTTCTATGGTTTCGACGGTGGCGCCATTGACGATGTTGACGCCCTGCTCGACATGCACCCGAGTAAAAAATTCCGAGACCTCCGGGGCCGTAACCCGTTGCAGCACCCGCGGCAGCATTTCGAGTACGGTGACTTCCATCTCCGCCTTTCGCAGGGTAGCCGCGGCTTCCAGCCCGATGTAGCCGCCCCCCACGATCACTGCGGATTTGCCCGCCTGGACGTGGGAGCGGATGCTTTCCACATCGTCGACGGTGCGGAGGTAGTGGACCCCCTCCCTGTCAGCACCGGGTATGGGGACAGTGCGCGCCCGGGATCCGAGGCACAAAGCCAGTTTGTCATAGGAGAGCGATGTGCCGTCTGCAAGAACCACCTGCCGGTTGCCGCGCTCCACCGAAATGACCCTGCTGCCGGGGCGAAACACTACTTCCGCTTTTTCATAGGCCGTTTCGGGTCGTAACAGGATATCCTGTTGCGCCCTGTTCCCGGCCAGGTAGTCCTTTGACAGCGGCGGCCGATGGTAGGGCAGATGAGGCTCTTCTCCCAGCAGGAGAATTTCACCCTGCCAGCCCTGCCGACGTGCGGTGAGGGCCAGGTTCGAACCTGCGTGACTGGCTCCCACGACTATCAGAACTTTGTCGAGTGTATCGTTCATCCTCACATTCCGGTCAATCTATGCATGCTCACTGGGCGACGGCGAATGGTAACTGGTATTGGAGGCTGGCCCAACCGTCATGCCGGGCTTGACCCGACATCCAGGGTCTTTTGTCTTGGCCATGACGACCAAAAGCCGGTTGCCATGTTATCCCTGGAAGGCTAATCTGGTCCCCGGTCACCGGGTCCGGCACACAATCTGCACGAAAAAACCATGAAATCCTTCTGAACCAGCGAGGTGTTGTAATGACGTATGTGGAAATATGTGATGAAAGCGAGATAGCTGTCGGCAGCTCAAAACTCTTTCAGCATGAGGGGGAAAAGATTCTGCTCTTCCGGCTTGAAGACGGTTTTTATGCCACCCAGAGTAATTGCACTCATCTGTTCGCACCGCTGAAAAATGGCAAAATACTGGAAGGCTGTCGAGTCAGGTGCCCCTTCCATCGAGCTGAATTTGATATCAGAACAGGCGAGGTCAGCAAATGGGCAAATTTCCCCAGGGGCATTGAACTGGTCAATACCATCAGGAAGGAAAAAGCGCTGAAAACCTATGCTGTCCTCGTCGAGGGAGGCAAGGTCAAGGTCGACGTGACGCCGACCGGCTAGCTCGGGCGTACCGCAGACCGCCTGCTAAACATTGCCAGGACCAGGATCTTAGGATCAAGGCTACGCACAAGCGTACCGTGAAGCACACGCGCCAGGGCAACTCCGTTAATGGGGTGGAGCCACTTGGGGAAACCGCTATGAACGCAACCAACACTTCACCCAGGGCCGCTGTTATCGGCGCGGGTATCAGTGGCCTGAGTGCCGCCTATCAACTGAAAAAGCATGGCATACATCCGGTACTGCTCGAGAAAAACGGTCATGCTGGCGGACGCATGGAGTCCGTAGCCGATGGTGACTTTATCTTTGATTTCGGCACCATTGCACCGATGGGAGGCAACCCGCAGTTTCGGGAATTGATTGACGCCTCCGGCCTGGGCGACAGTGTCACCAACCTTGCCACCATGGTGGCAGGCATCATCCGGGATGGAAAACTGAACAGCATTGGTACCGATCGTGCCATCAGGGATTTTATGGGCACCGCGCTGTTTTCCACCGCCAGTAAACTGAAGCTTGTGAAACTGACATGGCCCATCGTCAAGCACGCCAAGCTGTTTGACGCCAGAAATACCGCGGGCATCGCTCCGCTGGACACCGACACCGTTCACGACTACGTTGTCAAGCACTGCAACGAAGAAATTGCCGATTACCTCTGCAGCCCCCTGATCAGGGCAATCTGGGCTGGCGATGCAGCAGATAAGTCGGTCGTACAACTGCTCTGGACCTTACGTCAGTTTGCTTACCCGCTGTACTGCCTGCCAAAGGGAAATGGCTCACTCGCAGTGGCTTTGGCAAAGCAGTTCGACATCCGGTACAACTGCACCGCTAACGGTGTGGAAGCAACAGAGCGGGGTGTAAAGGTGGAGTATGTCGGTGAAGACAGCCCGGCAACCGAGTTGTTTGACGCCTGCATTATCGCCATGCCGCCCCCTGCTGCAAAAAACCTCTACCCGCAACTTCAAGGAATTCAGAAAACCTTTCTGGATAGCATTGAATACGATTCAAACCTGGCGGTGCATATAGGCCTTTCCAGCAGACCTGACAACCGGGATACGATGATCATGTACCCGGAACGGGAATACGATGACGCTGGCGTTGCCTATATCAATCACAACAAGTCGCCGGGCAGGGCGCCCGAAGGCAAGGGCAGTATCAGCCTCTACTTCACCACCAGGTGGTCAAACGCCAACTACCGGATTGAAGATCAGTTGTTGATCAACAAGGCTATTGAACGTCTTGCACCCTTTATCGACAACCTGGAAAACAGCATTGAGGTGGTTCGCGTCAAACGCTGGGAAAAGTTCGCCATGAACGAAAAGCCGGGCATGTATGGCCTGATGGACGACTACAATCAGTCACTGCGATCACAACCCGATCAGCGGGTTCAGTTCGCCAGTGATTTTATGCCGAGATCAGGTGTAAACCAGGCGGTCAGTAATGGCTTTGCCTGTGCTGATCGCGTGATCCACGGTTGCCTGGCAGGCAAGTAGTGATGTTTATGCAACCAGTACCGAGAGGAGAGGGCTGCTTGAACGTGATGTGGAAAACAGCTACCTGGTGTTTGAGCAGCAGGAAGAGGATGTGATGCAGCGGCTGGGACATACTCGGTGACAACAGATGAGCGCCCGTCTGTCCGACGATGGCCGCTTCGCGGGAAAGACGGTAAACCGGCTCGTCACACATATATGTAATTTTTCCCCATGTAGTTTTTCTAAATTTATTGGTACCCTAACGAATGATCGAATAAAGAGAATCTGGGACTGTGTGAAAGATCTTTATTCTCAGCAGTGACGTCGTGCGCAATTGCTCGAAAAACAGCGGAGGGAGTCTACATGAACAAAACTCTAACAAATTTCAGCCTGTTGGTAGCCCTATCTTTCGTGGCTTGCGGCACCGCTGCACAAGAAACACGAATGATTGAGGAAGTTGTGGTGACTGCGCAAAAAAGGGCTCAAAGTTTGCAGGAAGTACCCATCGCCGTTGATGCATTTACTTCAGATGCTATCGAGAAGAGCGGCGTCGACAGCCTCACAGAGTTATCCCAGATATCTTCGAGTTTCAACATCGATGAAGGCACAGGCGGTGGCCAACCATATATTCGGGGTATTGGTTCCGCTGCAGGTGGAAGCGGGGTTAACAGTGCTGTTGCGGTGTATGTGGATGGTGCCTATATATCGCGAAATTACTCTTTAACTGGCATTATTGCTGATCTGGATGGCGTTGAGTCTATACAGGTTCTCAAAGGGCCCCAGGGTTCACTCTACGGGCGAAACGCCACGGGCGGTGCAGTGATCATTACCACCGAGACCCCGGAAATTGGCGACGAATTGAATGGCCGGGTCAAAGCCACCATCGGTGACTACGGTGTACAGGAGTTTTCCGCCAGAATCAGCGGTGGTCTGGGTGATCATTTTGCTGGCTCCCTTGGTTATTCTGATAAGGAAGGTGATGGTTTTACTAAAAACCTGAGTGGAGTTCGCGACTTAGATGATACAGATGATTATCAAATCTCAGCCAAATTAGTGTTTGAGCCTATTGATTCAGCCAGATTTGTACTTGCCGTGTCCGAGAACGATTCTGAGAGACAGCATATCAACTTCAATCAGGTCGGGCAGGGTAGAAACATTGAGGCGGAAGCTATTTTTCCGGGTGCAGGGCTGAACAATCCCCAGGCTCTGTATGCGGCAGCGGCCCTGCCCGGTTTGGCAGCTTTCGGCCTTGATCTGACGAACCCCGCCGTTTTGGGCGCTGTGTTTGCCGGTGCTGCTGGACTTGAGTTTTCCAATGATTACGGCAAAACTTACATCAATGAGGTAGGTGGTGTTGACAACGGTGTCCTCTCCGCTCGCCGGCTTCGCGGATTTGATAATGGCGGTTATGCCGAAGATTTGTTCGTCTCCATGACCGCCACTATCGAATTTGACACTTTTAATCTGGTGTCCGTTACCGCCTATAATGATCATGGCCTGGGAATTCAATCAGAAGTCCTGCTTGCTGATGCCTCATCAGCTCCGGATTTCACGACATCCTTGGCACCTTTTTTGCCCGACCCCTCACTAGCGCCAGCCCTATCAATATTCAGCAATCCGAATGTCGGTTTCTCAGGCGTGTTTGAATCCGACTACATATCTGAAGAGCTTTATCTGGTTTCAACGGACAGTCGCATCGAATGGTTAGCCGGAATTTACTATTTCAAAGAAGACGGTAACACCACATTCTCTAATGACGGCTTTGGCCAAAGTGCTTCTGGCTCAAATAATGACTGGGGATCTGAAGCCAGTGCTATTTTTGCAGAGGCAACCATTCCAGTTGGTGATCAGTGGTCTGTCACGTTGGGAGCTCGTTATTCTGACGAAGATAACTACATTAATGATTTCGTTGCAGCGCCCATCGGCGTGGGTAAC
>CAZUGZ010000050.1:1493-13489 GCA_964620555.1 uncultured Alteromonadaceae bacterium | reverse complement strand
GTCTCTGCCTTGGTTGTTGATTTTGGTGGGCCGTCTAGGATTCGAACCTAGGACCGGCTGATTACAAATCAGCTGCTCTACCTGCTGAGCTACGCCAGCCAGCCACAGCGCATTCTAGTCCAGCCCGCCCGTTTCACCAAACTCCCGCCGCCGTCACTCCCGGGCGGGTCCGCCGCCGCCGGTCCGGGCCTGCCCCAGCAGATACAGCCCGTCCAGCACCAGTGTCTCGCAGTAACTGCCACCCAGCCCCAGGGCGCGGTGCAGGGCGGCGCCGTTGCCGCCGCTGAAAACCAGCGCAAAGTCGCCGTCGCTGCGCTGCAGGGCCAGCGATACCGCGCCCGCGTGCGCCAGCAGCAGGCCGTTGTCCACCGCGCTTTCGGTGGAGCTTGCCGCCGCCAGTGCCGCGCGGGGGTCGGTGCCGGAAAAGACCCGCCCGGTGTCACTGAGCAGAACCCGGCGCATGGATTCCAGCCCGGGAATGATGTAACCACCCAGGTGCTGACCGTCGGCGGCGACGAAATCGATGGTCAGGGCGCTGCCGGAATCGACCACGCAGACCCCGGATTGCCGTTCTTTCCAGGCGGCCAGCATCGCCAGCCAGCGGTCGACGCCCAGTTGCCCGGGCCGCCGATAGCTGTTGCGCAGACCCAGTGCCGCCGCTTCACTGGCGGCAAACCAGGGTGCCCGTCGCCAGCGCCCGGCCAGCAGGGTGCGCAGCTCCCGGTCGAACTCCGCTCCAGCCACACTGGACACCCAGACCGATGCCGCGGGACAGGATTCGGCCAGGGTGTCGAGCAACTCGGCCAGGGCCGGCCGCGGCGCGGCGCCCTGCCGGGGGGCGGCGGCGTCCGCAGCGTCGTGGCAGCGCCACTTGACCTGGGTATTGCCGACGTCCAGCAGCAGTATCATGGCGCCCTGCTCAGGCTCACCTCGCCGCCGGACACCGCCTCCACGCCGCTGCCGGTTTCCAGCAGCAGCGCGCCGCTGCCGTCTACCCCGCGGGCGGTGCCGAACGATCGCCCATCACCGCGGCTGACCACCACCGCCTGACCGCGCCAGGCATCGAGCGCCTGCCAGCGCTCCCGCCAGGGGGCAAACCCGGTTCGCTCATAGCCGTCCAGCAACGGCAGCAACTGGTTGAGCAGCGCCGCCAACAACTGGTTGCGCCCGGGCGGGCGGGAGCCGGCGATCCGCCCCACGTCGGTCCAATTGCGGTCGATGCCGGTGGCTGCCGCCGGCGGCATGTTCACATTGATGCCGAGGCCCACCACCACCTCACAACTGCCCGCGGCATCACCGCTCATCTCGATCAGGATGCCGCCCAGCTTGGCCTCGCTGTGCAGCAGGTCGTTGGGCCACTTCAGCGCGATGCCTTCGACCCCGAGGCCGGCCAGGGCACTGCTGGCCGCCACCCCGACCGCCAGACTGAGGCCCTCCAGCGCGGCGGCGCCCCCGGCAAATTGCCAGGCCAGTGACAGGTACAGATTGCCGCCGTAGGGGCTGATCCAAGCGCGCCCGCGCCGGCCGCGGCCGGCGCTCTGATGCTCGGCGGCACACACCAGACCGCGGGCGGGTGCGCCGTCCCGCATTTGGCGGAACAGTTCGGCATTGGTGGAATCCACGACCTCGCACAGCAGCAAGCGCTGCAACAGTGCACCGGCGGGCGCCTGCAGAGCGTCCAGAATCCGTTGCCGGTGCAGCAGGTCCAGGCCACCCGGCAAACGGTAGCCCCTGGACCTGACGGCCTCCACCGTCAAGCCGAAAGCTTCCAGCCTGCGCAATTGCTTCCACACCGCGGTGCGGCTGACGCCCAGGGCGGAAGCCAGTTCCTGGCCGGAATGCAGCCTGCCATCGGCCAGCAGTTGCAGCAACTCGGTCGGCGCCACGAGACCCATCCACAGTACAGTCTGCCGCCATGATAACAAACTGCCCCCGGGGCCACGCCGCGGCGACGACCGCGGACCGGGGCCTGCCCCAATCCGGAAAACCGCCGGGTTGGCAAGGGGGCGGATTCCCTCTTACACTGCCGCCTCGTCCGCCCGACTGCTTCAGGATCTTCCCTGCCCGCGGAGAACGCTCTTGCCGACTGGCCCGCATATTTCACCAACCTTGTACTGCGAACGCCGGTGTAGACGGGAGCGCAACCGGTACCGGTTACTGCTGTTGTTGTTGTGGCTGTGCCCCGCCCCGCCGCCGCTGGCCCAGCCCGAACTGCACTACCGGGTGGTGGCGGTTTACCCACACGACCCCAGCGCCTTCACCCAGGGTCTGTTGTACAGCGACGGCAAACTGTACGAAAGCACCGGCAACTACGGCCACTCCGAATTGCGCGAGGTGGATTTGTACAGCGGCCGGGTATTGCGCAGGCGAGCGCTGGCGGCGCCGGATTTCGGGGAGGGACTGGCGCTGCTCGGTGACCGGCTGGTGCAGCTGACCTGGACCAGCGGGCACGGCTACCTGTGGGACCGGGCCAGCTTTCAGCTCATCGGCCGGATGCCCTACCGCTTCGGTGCCGGCGGCCGGGCCGCGCAGGGCTGGGGGCTCTGTTCCGACGGCACGGAACTGGTACTCAGCGACGGCACCGACCAACTCTACTTTCTCGATGGCGTCCACTTTGCCGCGCAGCGCAGCGTGCGGGTGCGAGATTTGCGGGGCCCGGTCAAGCTGCTCAACGAACTGGAATGTATCGATGGACGGGTGTACGCCAACGTCTGGCGCAGCGACCGCATCGTCATCATCGATCCGGCCTCGGGCAGGGTCAGTGCACAATTGAACCTGGGGGACCTCTACCCCCGCGAACAGCGGCAGCGGCCCGAAGACGTGATGAACGGCATCGCCTGGGACGCGCAGCAGCGCCGCCTGTTCGTTACCGGCAAGCGCTGGCCGAAGCTGTATCAGCTCATGCTGCTGTCGGCGGCTCCGTGAATTCTTTCCCGAACGGCCTGGTTGCAGCCAGCGCGGCCGACGCCGTAACGGCCGCGGACCTCGACGGTTTTGACGATTGCTGAACCTCAGGCGTCCAGATCGGGTATCAGGTCGTGCTGCAGGTGGGTGATGGTATCCTTCAACTGCAATTTGCGTTTTTTCAACCGCTGCAACTGCAATTGATCGCGGTAGGGTTGCCGGTACAGGACCGCTATCTTTTCATCCAACTCCCGGTGCTCCTGTTGCAGCGCCAGAATGCGCCCGGCCAGAGATGCCTCGGATTCGCCGGCAGCGGTCCGTTCCCGGTCGGTGGGTGGAATGTCATCCTTCACCGGTACAGGTATAACCCAAACCTCATCAGGGGGCAACAGCCCGCGCCACAATGTCGATAAAAATCTTCCGGTGTCGCATACTGAATCGGGGCCGGCGCCGGTAAAGGGAAGGGGAATGATCGACTGGGACACCGTGGAAACCGTGCTGCTGGACCTGGATGGAACCCTGGTGGACCTCCATTTTGACAACTATTTCTGGAACGAATACCTGCCGCGCTGCTTTGCCCGGCGCCACGGCCGCTGCGAGGTGGAGACGCGGCGGCAGTTGCTGTCCCGCTTCGACGCCAGGCAGGGCACCCTGCAATGGTATTCGGTGGACTACTGGTCAACCGAGTTGCAACTGGATGTCGCCGCCCTCAAGCACGATGTGAAACACCTGATCCGGCTGCGGCCCGGGGCCGAAGAATTACTCTCGAAGCTGCGGGCACAGGGCAAAAGGGTGCACCTGGTTACCAATGCACACCAGCACAGTGTGGACATCAAAATGGCGGAACTCGGGCTTGCGCACTGGTTTGACGCAATGGTCATGTCCCACGACCTGGGCCTGCCCAAGGAGGACCCGGAATTCTGGCGGCGACTGCAACACCGCCATCCCTTCGATCCCCGGACCACGCTGCTGATCGACGACAACCAGACCGTGCTCGATGCCGCCCGGCGACACGGCATCGACCAGTTGCTGCTCGTCCTGCAGCCGGACAGCCACAAACCGCCGCGCCGCGATGCCCGCTTTCCGGGGATTCTGCACTTCGGGGAAATACTGCCGATTGCGGGGCCGCCGATCTGAAACCCGGCGGCCACGGGATTTTTCTCCCCGTTTCGCATCGCCGGACGATTCTGACATAATGGCGCCGCTCTCACCGAGCCGCAAGCCTCGCTCTGCCTTGGCATGCAGAAGACTGACAACCAGGTAGACCGCATGGCCGACAAGCTCGACAGCAGCATCGAACACACCGACTCCAGTTCCACCCAACTCATCGAACAGGCCCTGCTACGGGGCGAGGGAATCCTCGCCGACTCCGGCGCACTGCTGGTTACCACCGGCCGGCGCACCGGCCGCTCCACGGCGGACCGCTTCGTGGTGCGGGAGGCCACCACCCAGGACAGCATCGACTGGGGCGCGGTCAACCGGCCCTTTGACAGCGACCGCTTTGACCGCCTGTGGGAGCGGGTCGAAGCCCACCTCGGAGCCCGCGAGCACTTCGTCAATCATCTCCACGCCGGCGCCCATGACCAACACTACCTGCCTCTGAAAGTGGTCACCGAAACGGCATGGCACAGCCTGTTCGGACAAACGCTGTTCATCCAGCCCGAGCGCTACAACCCGGCGGGCAAGGGGGAATGGCAGATCCTCAATGCCGCTGGTTTCACCTGCGAACCCGATCGCGACGGCACCAATTCCGACGCGGTGGTGATACTGAATTTCGGCCAGCGCAAGATTCTGCTGGCCGGAATGCACTACGCCGGCGAAATGAAAAAGGCCGTCTTCTCGGTGCAGAACTTTCTCCTGCCGGAGAGCAGGGTGATGTCCATGCACTGCTCCGCAAATGTCAGTGAGGAAGGCGACACCACACTGTTTTTCGGTCTCTCCGGCACCGGCAAGACCACCCTTTCGGCCGACCCGGAACGCTACCTGATCGGCGACGATGAACACGGCTGGACGAGTGGCTCGGTGTTCAACATCGAGGGCGGCTGCTACGCCAAGACCATCAACCTGAGTCGCGCCAACGAGCCGATTATCTGGGATGCCATCCGCTTCGGCGCCATCATCGAAAATGTGGTGGTCGACCCGCACAGCCGCCGCGCCGATTACGCGGACACCAGCCTCAGCGAAAACGGCCGCTGCTGTTACCCCCTGGAGCACGTCTCCAAACGCACGGCAAAAAACGCGGGAGGGGAACCCCGCGCCGTGATCTTCCTGACCTGTGACGTCACCGGCACACTGCCACCGGTAGCCCTCCTCTCCAGGGAGGCCGCTGCCTTCCACTTTCTGAGCGGCTACACCGCCAAAGTGGGCTCTACCGAAGTGGGCGCCAAGGCGGGCGTCCATCCAACCTTTTCCGCCTGCTTCGGCGCTCCGTTCATGCCTCGCCCGGCCGGCGACTACGCCGAATTGCTGATGCACAGAATCGAACAGGCGGGCTGCCAGGTCTACCTGATCAACACTGGCTGGACCGGCGGCTCGGGGGCGCCGGGGGGCAGTGGCGCGCGCTTCCCCATCCCGGTCACCCGGGCGGTGGTCGCCGCCGCCCAGAGCGGTTGCCTGGTCGATGCGCCCACCGACCACCTGGAGGTGCTGAACCTCGACTTTCCCACCGCCATACCGGGTGTGGAGCCGCACTACCTGGACCCCCGCAACGGTTGGGCCAGTGCCGACGAATACCGCGCCGCGGCCGAGGTGCTGGCGGCCCAGTTTCTGGACAACATCGGCAATTTCCAGGTCAGCGAGGCCATCATCGCGGCCGGCCCGCGGGCCTGACCGGGGCGCGGTACCGCCATCACCCGGCGGCTCCATTTGGTGTATGATGGCCGGCAGCCGAGGGCGGCGGGAGGCAGGCATGAGCGACGACAAACCCAAGGTATCCGACAAGGCCAGCGAAATTGCCAAGAACATCTGGTTGGCGGGGCTGGGAGCCTACGGCAAGGCAGTGGATGACGCCCAGGATCGGCTGGAACGGGTAACCCGGCAGCCTCCCCGGCTGTTTCGGGATCTGGTGAAGAAGGGCGAAGCGCTGGAAGAAGAGGTGCGGGAGTCCCTGTCCAACGCCCGCGACGCGAGCAGGGAATCGGTGGAGGAGAGAATCCGCAGGGTGCGGGAGAATTTCCGTTTCTCTACCGAGACCCACGGCGAGGACCTGGCGGCCATACACGACAAACTGGACGCACTCACGAAGAAGGTGAACGCGCTCACGAAGAAGGTGGACGCCCTGGCAGCACCCAAAAAGCCCGCCCGAAAAACCAGCCCGCGCAGCAGCAGCCCACCCAAACCGAAACCTTGAACCAGCGGCGGACCGCCCCCCGGCCCGCCGGAGCGCCATGAAAACCCGGGACCGCATACTCCACACCAGCCTGCTGCTGTTCAACCAGGAGGGCGAGCCCAATACCACCACCGTCGATATTGCCAATGAAATGGATATCAGCCCCGGCAACCTGTACTACCATTTTCGCGGCAAGGACAGCATCATCGCCGAATTGTTCGAGCAGTTCGAACAGAGCCTTCTGGAGGTGCTGCAGGCACCGGTCACCGAGCCGCTGCCACTCGAAGACAACTGGTACTACCTCTACCTGGTGTTCGAAGAGATGTACAGCTATCGCTTTCTGTACGCCAATCTCAGCGACCTGCTGGAGCGTTACCCGCAACTGAAGCGGCGCTTTCGCCACCTGCTGCGCCACAAGCGCGAAGCCATGCTGGCGGTGTGGGCCAGCCTGGCGCGGGAAGCCGCGCCGGCCGGGGCCGGCGCGGACCGGACGAAGCCGCCCGCCGGGCCCGAGCTGGAGGCCCTGGCGAACAACATGGTACTGCTGTTGAGCTACTGGATTTCCCACGACCAGTTACTCAACGCCGCCACCACGCCGGCCCGGAGCATCCACCGGGGCGTATACCAGTTGATGAGCCTGCTGGCGCCCTACCTGGGTGAACAGCAGCGGGCGTTCTCTCTTCAGGTGTACTCGACCTTTCGGCGGCTGGAGCGGGACGACAAGCGCAAATGACTGTCCGCGTCACCCCAATCGGGGCTATAATCACCGCCTACCGGCTGCGGCCGGCGTCCCGCGGCCGTCGGCTGCAACAGAATTCAATTTGAGGAGAACTCCATGACCATACAGACGGGCGACCAGGTTCCTGCCTGCACCTTCAAGACCATGGGCGAAAATGGCCCGGAAGACATCACTACCGAACAGATTTTCAACGGCCGCAAAGTGCTGCTGTTCGCCGTGCCGGGCGCCTTCACCCCCGGCTGCTCGATGACGCACCTGCCGGGTTACGTGGTCAACGCTGACAAGATCAAGGCAGCCGGGGTCGATACCATTGCCTGCGTGTCGGTGAACGACGCCTTTGTGATGGGTGCCTGGGGAGAGGCGCAGAATGCCTCCGAACTGCTCCTACTGGCCGATGGCAACGGTGAATTCACCGCCGCGCTGGGCCTGGAACTGGACGCTTCCGGTTTCGGCCTGGGCACCCGCAGCCAGCGCTATGCCATGATCGTGGAAGACGGCACCATCAGCCACCTCAACGTCGAACCCGACCCGGGCATCAGCGTCAGTTCCGCCGAAAGCATGATGGAGTTGCTGTAGGGAACCCGTCGCAACCGGCTCACTGGGCTCGCAGCAGGCACCAGGCGGTGATCAGCAGTGCCGCCAGAAAGTTGAGCGCCAGCCCCTCGCGGGCCATCCTGCTGATCGGCACCATGCCACTGCCGTAGACCACGCTGTTGGGCGCCGTCGCCACCGGCAGCATGAAGGCGCAACTGGCGGTCATGGCGGCCGGCACCATCAGTACTTCCGGGGCGATCCCGGCGGACAGGGCGGCGGCAGCCAGTATCGGCATCAGCAGGGTGGCGCTGGCGGTGTTGGAAGTGGTTTCGGTGAGAAAGACCACCACCAGGCAGATGACGCCGATCAGCATCCACAGCGGCAGATAGCTGATCGACGCCAGCCATTCGCCCAGCATCAGGCTCAACCCCGAACTGACAAAGGCCTTGGCCAGGCAGATACCGCCGGAAAACAGCAGCAGGACTCCCCAGGGGATGGTCGCCGCCCGTTCCCAGGTCAACAGGGCGCCGCCATCGCCACGACCACTGGGGACGAGAAACATCACCACCACCGCGACCAGGGCCACCGAGGCGTCGTTGGCGGAGTTCAGCCCCAGCGCGCCACTCCAGCCACCATAGGGCTCGCTGCGGGTGATCCAGGCCAGGGCGGTCAGGGAAAACACCAGCAGCACCCGCTTTTCCTCGGGGCGCCAGGGGGACAGTTCCGGCAGTTCCGTGCTGCCCCCGCCCGCCAGGCCGCGGGTCAGGTGCAACCCGATCAGCGGCACCAGCAGCAGCACTATCGGCAGCCCCCAGCTCATCCAGCCGAGGAAAGTGAGTTCCCGGCCCACGGTTTCCTGGTACACCTGCATGAACACCAGGTTGGGAGGCGTGCCGATCGGCGTGCCGATACCACCGACGCTGGCCGCATAGGCGATACCCAGCAACAGCGGCACGGCCAGTTTCCGGCTGTCGGAGCCCTCCAGCACCGCCAGGGCCACCGGCAACAGCATCAGGGTGGTGGCGGTATTGGATATCCACATGCTCAGCACCGCCGAGGCGGCCATGAAGCCGAACACCAGGCGGCGGTCACTCTGGCCACCGAACAAATGCACCATGTTGTAGGCAATGCGCCGGTGGGCACCGCTGTGCTCCATCGCCTTGGAGAGGATGAAGCCACCCAGCAACAGCAGGATCAGCGGGCTGCCGTAGGCCTGGCCGACTTCGGCCGGGGTCAGCACACCCAGCAGCGGCAGCAGCGATATCGGCAACAGTGAAGTGACCGGAATCGGAACCGGCTCGAACACCCACCAGACCACGCACCACACCGCCACCAGCGAGGTGACGGCAACGGCAAAGCCCAGGCCCTGGTCATACAGCAGCAGCGCCACGGCCAGTGCCAACAGTGGTCCACCCGACAATGGCAGGTGGCGCAGACGCGCGATCGTCACGTCCTGGTCCCTCGGTATTTCTGGAAGAAAAGTGCCGTTCACAGTAGAATCAATGGCGATGAACTGTCAACCGACCCAGCTCGTAGACCGCTTCGGCCGCGGCATCACCTATGCCCGACTGTCGGTGACGGACCGCTGTGATTTTCGCTGTGTTTACTGCATGGCGGAGGACATGACATTTGTTCCGCGTAGTGAAGTGCTGACGCTGGAGGAACTGTTTTGCGTCGCCCAGGCGCTGGTGTCACTGGGGGTCGGCAAGTTGCGCCTGACCGGCGGCGAGCCCCTGGTGCGCAACAACGTGATGAGCCTGGTGCAACGCATCGGGCAACTGGAGGGCCTGCGGGAACTGACCCTGACCACCAACGGTTCCCAACTCGATCGCCTGGCGCAACCCCTGCGCGAGGCCGGTGTGCGGCGCATCAACATCAGCCTGGACAGCCTCGACGCGGACAAGTTCAAACGCATTACCCGCACCGGCAAGCTGCAGCAGGTGCTGGGCGGCATCGATGCCGCCCAGGCGGCGGGTTTCGAGCGCATCAAGCTCAACGCAGTCATACTCAAGGGCCGCAACGAGGACGAGATCCTGAGCCTGGCCGAGTTCGCCCAGGAGCGCGGCCTGGACCTCAGTTTCATCGAGGAAATGCCGCTGGGGCTGATCGACGAGCACGATCGGGCGCTCAGTTTCTGCTCCAGCGAGGAGGTGCGGGAGGTGCTGGAAGAGCGCTTTTCCCTGTCACCCCTGGAGGTGAGTACCGGTGGCCCGTCGCGCTATTACGCGGTGGCCGGCAGCAGCGCGCGCTTCGGCTTCATCTCCCCCCACAGCCACAATTTCTGCCACCTCTGCAACCGGGTGCGGGTCACCGTGGAAGGACGTCTGCTGTTGTGCCTGGGCAACGAGCACTCGGTGGATTTGCGCGCCATTCTGCGCGACCCGGCCAGCGGCGACGACGCGCTGCGCCAGGCCCTCATTGCCTCCATGGACATCAAACCGGAGCGACACCACTTCGAGCTCGACGCCCCTCCCGACATCGTCCGCTTCATGAACATGACCGGAGGCTAACCCTCAGGGGTCTTCACGGGTGAACTCCCTGAACTTTCCGCAACTGGAATCGATAGCCGGCATCGAGCAGGGTTTCGAGCGGCACGGGTACATCTGCAGCCAGGAAATTGCCACCGCCGTCTACCTGGCCTTCCAACTGCGCAAGCCGATCCTGGTGGAGGGGCCACCGGGGGTGGGCAAGACCGAGCTGGCGAAGACCACGGCCGCGCTGCTGCAGGTGGCGCTCATTCGCCTGCAATGCTACGAGGGCCTCGACGAGGCCAAGGCGCTGTACGAGTGGAAATACGGCAAGCAGTTGCTGTACACCCAGGTTTTGAAGGAAAAACTGGGGGATCTGCTGCACGGAGCGAAGGGGCTGGCCGAGTCGGTTGAGCGCCTGCATCAGTTCGGCGATATCTTCTATTCGGAGGACTTCCTGGAGCCGCGTCCCCTGCTGCAGGCGATGCGCCAGAAGGAGGGAGCCATCCTCCTGATCGACGAAGTGGACAAGGCCGATTTCGAATTCGAGTCCCTGTTGCTGGAAGTGCTCTCCGACTACCAGGTCTCCGTTCCCGAAATCGGTACCGTCAAGGCCCGCGTCTCGCCCATGGTCTTTCTCACCAGCAACAACAGCCGCGAGCTTTCCGACGCCCTCAAGCGCCGCTGCCTGCACCTCTACATCCCCTTTCCCAGCACCGCACTGGAAGAGCGCATCGTCAGCAGCCGTGTGCCGGAAATCGACGCCAGTCTGCGCCGCCAACTGGTGGCCTTTGTCCACTCCCTGCGCGAGCTTGACCTCAAGAAGTCGCCGGCCATCAGCGAGACCATCGACTGGGCGCGCAGTCTGTTGCTGCTGCACGCGGACCGCCTCGACGAAGAGCTGGCCCGCACCACCCTGAACCTGCTGCTGAAGTTTCAGGAGGACATCGAAGCCACCGAGCCCGAGTTGCGCAGCCTGTTGAGCTGAGCAGGCCCCGCACCGCCATGCAAGCCAGACTGGTCAGTTTCATCGAGGTGCTGCGCAATCATGAACTGCGCATATCCACCGCCGAGACCCTGGATGCCCTGGCGGTGGCCGACCTGCTTGGGTATCGGGAGCGCACGCTGCTGCGCGACGGACTGTCGCTGGCGCTGGCCAAGAGCGCCGCCGAAAAAACCGTGTTCCGCTCGTGCTTTGACCGCTTCTTCCAGAACCCCCTGGCCGCTGGATCCGTCGAGGCCGCACCGGACTCGCCCGCGGCGCCCGCCGAGCCGCTTCCGCAGAGCCCGCCGAGTCTGGACCTGGAGGCAGAAATGGCCGCCGACCCGGCCCTGCGCACCCAGCTCGACAACCCGCTGCTGCGCATGCTGCAAGCCGATGACCGCGGCGGACTGGCGCTGGCCATCGCCGGCGCAGCGCAGCGCGCCGGGTTGTCGGGGATACAGATGTTCACCCAGAAGGGCCAGTACACCCGCAGGATTCTGGATGAGCTCGGCGAGGCCCAGTTACGCGACGCGGCGCTGGCGCTGGAGCAGCGGCACAGCATCGCCCTGCCCCGGCTGCAGGGCTACCGGGACCGGCTGCGCGAGCTGGTCCGCGACCAGGTGGAACGGGAGTACCTGCTGCAGGCACAGGCCGGCCACAGGCGCATCATGGACGAGGTGCTCCTTGGCGCCAGGCTCAACCACATCGAGCACTACTACCGGCACCGGGTCTACGAGCTGGTGCGGAAGATGTCGCGCAGACTGGTTGCCCGGCACTCCCGCCGGCGCCGGGTGTACCAGCGCGGCCAACTGCACATGGCCAAGACCATGCGCCGCGGAATCGCCCAGGACGGGGTCCTCTCCAGGCTGTACTGGAAGTCGGTGAAAAGGGACCGCCCGCAGATCCTGGCGGTCTGTGACGTCAGCGGCTCGGTGGCCGCCCATGCCAAATTCCTGCTGATGTTTCTGTACAGCCTCCAGGATGTGCTTCCCGGGGTGCGCAGCTTCAGCCCCTCCAGATCACTGGGGGTGTTGATCG
>CAZUGZ010000050.1:374-1483 GCA_964620555.1 uncultured Alteromonadaceae bacterium | reverse complement strand
GGCGCACGATCGTTGTAGGAGTCGGAGGGGCCGGTGGTAAGTAACTCCGGCCCCTCCGCGTTTAATCGGCCTATGGCGACTCCCAATGGGGTGACGGTTTCGCTCAGGCTGTTTGCGGGGTTCCGCGAGCGGGAGGTGAGCGACTGCTTCGCGCAAAACCCGGTGGAAAAAGCCGTGGAACTGGTCAATTTCCAGTACGGGGGCGCCACCGACTACGGCAACAGCCTGCTCGATTTCGCCAGGCTTGCGCTGCCGGACGTCAGCAGCCGCAGCACCATCATCGTGCTGGGCGACGCCCGCAACAACCACGGCGACCCGCGCCTGGAGGTGATGCAAAGCCTCTACCAACGGGCCGGCAAGGTGCTTTGGCTCAACCCGGAATCGCGCCGGCTGTGGGGCAGCGGCGACTCCGAAATGCTGCGCTACCTGCCCTGCTGCCACTACGCGGCGGAATGCGGCAACCTGCGGCAACTGGAACGCATAGTCGATCAGTTGCTGCGTCATCACGGATAGGAAGGCACGCGGACGCTGGCAAGGTCGGCTTTTTGTTGGCACACTGTCCGCCACCGGCCGCCTGAGCGTGGCGCAACTGACACGCGGGCGAGCAGCCACCCATGTCCCAGCCACCCCCCGCCAATACCAAGGCCTACTGGCACGCCCATCTGCGCCTGCTGGCCGCGCTGCTGGGCATCTGGTTCGCCTGCTCCTTCGGCCTGGGCATCCTGTGGGTGGATTGGCTGGATCAATTTCGTCTGTTCGGCTTCAAGCTCGGCTTCTGGTTTTCCCAGCAGGGCTCGATCTTCTGCTTTGTCCTGCTGATCTTCTACTACGTGCATGCCGCCGCCCGCCTGGACCGGCGCTACGGAGTCGACGAGGACGCCGCCGCTGATCCGGCCCGGGGAACGGAGCCGGAATCCTGATCGACATGGACGTCCAGACCCTCACCTACCTGTTCGTGGGCGCCAGTTTCGCGCTCTATATCGGCATCGCCATCTATTCGCGGGTGGTCTCCACCAGCGATTTCTACGTGGCCGGCGGCGGGGTGTCCCCGTTGGCCAACGGCATGGCCACGGCGGCCGACTGGATGTCGGCGGCCTCTTTCATCTCCA
>CAZUGZ010000050.1:0-364 GCA_964620555.1 uncultured Alteromonadaceae bacterium | reverse complement strand
CATGGCGGGCATCATTTCCTTCATCGGCCGCGACGGCTCGGTGTACCTGATGGGCTGGACCGGGGGTTACGTGCTGCTGGCCCTGCTGCTGGCCCCCTACCTGCGCAAATTCGGAAAATACACGGTGCCCGACTTTGTGGGCGAGCGCTATTACTCCAATACCGCCCGCCTGGTGGCGGTAGTCTGCGTCATTTTCGTCTCCTTCACCTACGTGGCCGGGCAGATGCGCGGCGTGGGCATTGTGTTTTCGCGCTTCCTGGAAGTGGATATCGACCTCGGGGTCCTCATCGGCATGGCCATCGTCTTTGTCTACGCCGTGTTGGGAGGCATGAAGAGCATCACCTACACCCAGGTGGCCCAGTAC
>CAZUGZ010000049.1:0-13934 GCA_964620555.1 uncultured Alteromonadaceae bacterium | reverse complement strand
GAATCCCTCTCTTACTCTGACAGGGTGATGAAGTAGGCGATCAACGCCGCTATATCTTCATCACTCATTGGATAGGCGGCCATCACCGGCGGATAGCCCGCCAGCAGTTTGGCACTCGGGTTGACAATGGATTCCGCCAGGTAGTCATCCTCTGCCACCACCATGGTGCCATCGGCCAGGGCCTCGCTACGGCCATACATGTTCTTCCAGGTGGGCCCTACGCCGCGGCTGCCATCGAGACTGTGACAGGCGATACAGCCATGCTGCTGGGCCAGCGTCCGGCCCCGTTCCACCGGGTCGCCGCCAGCCACTTCCAGCCCCTGGGAGGCGGCAAAGGTAGTTTGTTTGGCCAGCCATTTGCGGTAGTCAGTCGGCGTGTCCACCACCACGGTGCTACGCATGTTGTAGTGCCCTACCCCACACAATTCCGCACACAAAACCTCGAAACTTCCGGCCACCGTTGGCGTCAACCAGAAATAGCTGACCAGCCCGGGTACCAGATCCATTTTAGCCCGAAACTGCGGCACGTAAAAGTCGTGCAGTACATCCTTGGAGCGCAAATTGAACTTGATGGGCTGATTCAGCTCGATGTGGGCGGGCGCCCCGACCACTATGAGGTCGTCCTGTCCCCAGGGGTCATCCGGATCGATGCCCAGAGGGTTGTCGAAACTGACGTGGCGGTTGTCGGCCTTGCCCAAAGCTCCGTCCTGGCCCGGATAGCGATAGCTCCACTGCCATTGCTGGCCCACCGCCTCGATGATCACCGCATCTTTGGGCACCCTGATAAAGTCGGCGTAGACCACCAGTCCCGGCGCCAACATGACAAACACTCCGAGCGAGGTCAATCCGGTGAGCCAGGATTCCAGTTTCTGGTTCTCCGGTTCGTAGGCGGACTTGCGGTCTGCAGTGTGACGAAATTTGATGACACAGTACGCGATAAACAGGTTGACGGCGATGAACACGAAGCCCGTCACCCAGAAGGTAATCAGGATCGTGGTGTCCATTGCCCCCCAATTGGAGGCCAGGGGGGTCAGCCACCACGGACTCCAAAAGTGGAAGATCACCGATCCAACCACCATCACTATCAAAACAATTGCCAACGCCATAGTTCAAATATCCTTGGTCATCAGTGGCTATCGATAAATATTCCGGAAAACACTACCAACAAGTACACGATCGAGAGCAGAAACAGCCTCACGGCAGCTTTTTTATTCGGTTCATCCATCGGGCGGCGGATAAAATCGATGGTCAGCAGCAGGTAGAACAGTCCGGCCAGGCTGCTGATGAGCAGGTAGAGCGGGCCGGCTACGCCGGTCAGAAAGAGCGCCCAGGATGCGGGCAGCAGCGCCGCGGTATAGAGCAGCATCTTGGCCTTGGTAATGCGCACCCCGGCGGTGACCGGCAGCATGGGAATTCCCGCGTTGCGGTATTCGTCCTCACGCAGCAGGGCCAGCACCCAAAAGTGCGGTGGCTGCCAGAGAAACATGAGGGTAAAGAGCAGGATGGCCGGCAAGCCGATGTCACCAGTAACCGCGGCCCAACCAATGACTGGCGGCAGCGCACCCGCCACCCCGCCTATTTCGGTACAGAGGTCGCTGCTGCGTTTGAACCACAGGGTGTATACCACCACGTACCAATAGATGGTTGCCATCGCCAGCGCCCCGGTCAGCAAATTGGCGCCCAAGGTCAGCACCACGAAGGCTGCCCCCGCCATGACCAGGCCCACGCGCAATACCTGTTCCGGGGCTACCCGCCCGCTGGCGGTGGCCCGATGGGCAGTACGCGACATCAGCCGATCGATGTCCCGATCCACGTAATTGTTGAGAATTCCGGCTGCGGCGGAGGCCAGCCAGGTACCCAGCAGAGTCAGGCACACCAGCGGCAGACCCAGTGTCGAATCGGCGGCCAGCGACATGCCTGTCAGTGTGGCCACCAGAACGACCAGGGCAATGCGGGGTTTGCTCAACTGAATATAATCGCCCAGTTGTTCCCGTACCTTTGGAATTGCCAGGCCGCTGCTGCTCATGTCAGGCGGCCTACGTAACGATATATTCCCAATATTCCCATTACACTAAATCAGTGTTTCCAAGCAATCCAAGTGCGGTAGTCTGATCGGCGAAACAAACTGCTGAATGGCAGTTCATTCAGCGGTCGCCTTTTTACCGCAAACGAAACAGAAATACCAGTGTTTGGACCGCTGATTGCGCAGAGAAATTTTGCGGCGCTGGTGCGGAGGGCAGCTAAGCCGCGTATTTCGCCGGCTTCCACGGTGCACGCCGATGCGTTCTCCGGCGCGAAGACCAGGTCAGTTTTCTGTTACACTGCGCGACCATCGCCAGAGACGAGACAGTTCGAGACTCCCTTGATCCCCCCCACCCACCTGCCAGGCCGCTGTTTCGCCATAGTCCTGTGGTCGTTCCTCGCCCTGCTCCCAACTCGACTCCAGGCCGAAATCCTCCCCACCGAGCTACAGGCGAAAACCGCCATGCAAATGGTGGGAGTACTGGAAAAGCGGCACTACTCCAAACGCCGGTTCGACGACCAGTTGTCTTCGCTGCTGCTCGACAATTACCTGAACAATCTCGATTCCGGCCGCCTGTTTTTCCTGCAAAGCGACGTCGAGGAATTCGAGCGCTACCGGCTGTTGCTGGACGACCAGCTCGGCGGCGGCAATCTGGAGGCCGGCTTTGCCATCTTCGATCGTTATCGACAGCGCATGGAACAGCGCCTGCAGAAACTGCTGCAACAACTTCCCCACAGTATTGCCGCGATGGACTTCAGCCTGGAGGAAGAACTGACCCTGAACCCGGAACGGCGAGCCTGGGCCGCATCCACCAGCGAGGCCGACGAACGTTGGCGCAAGCAGCTCAAAAATGCGGTGCTCAGCCTCAAACTGGCGGACAAGGAAGAATCCGAAATTGCTCCGACCTTGCACAAGCGTTACCAAAACCAGTTGCAGCGCATTGCCCAATACAATGCACAGGATGTCTTTCAGTTGTTTGCCAACTCCCTGGCGGAGTTGTACGACCCTCACACCGCCTACCTTTCCCCGCGCCACCTGGAAAACTTCAACATCAACATGAGTCTTTCACTGGAAGGCATCGGTGCCGTTTTGCAACAACAGGACGAATACACCCAGGTATCCCGCATCGTCCCCGCCGGACCTGCCGACAAACAGGGGCAATTGCGCCCCTCGGACCGCATCGTGGCCGTGGGACAGGACCAGAGCGGCGCCATGGAGGACGTCATCGGCTGGCGCCTGGACGACGTGGTGCAACTGATTCGCGGCCCCAAGGGCAGCACCGTGCGCCTGCAGGTCATCCCCGCCGACGCCAAAACGCCGGATGAGCGCGACCTCATCACTATCGTCCGCAACAGGGTGAAGCTGGAAGAACAGGGCGCCAGCAAGAAGATCGTGGAACTGGCCGGGGGCGAGACCAGGCTGGGCGTCATTGAAATTCCAGCGTTTTACGTCGATTTCGAGGCCCAACGTCGAGGTGACGACGACTTCCGCAGCACCACGCGCGATGTGCGCAGGTTGCTGGACGAACTGGTCGCCGAATCGGTGGATGGCCTCATCATCGACCTGCGAAACAACAGCGGTGGCGCCCTGCAGGAGGCCAACGCCCTGACCGGGCTGTTTATCGAATACGGTCCCACCGTGCAAATTCGGCACTTCTCGCGCAAGGTGTCGCGGGTTGGCAAGCGCCGCTCCGGCCCCTACTACACGGGCCCCATGGCGGTGTTGATCAATCGACTCAGCGCCTCCGCTGCGGAAATTTTTGCCGGCGCGATCCAGGACTATCAACGGGGTATCATCCTCGGCGGGCGATCCTTCGGCAAGGGTACGGTGCAGACCATGCTGCCCCTGCACCTGGGGCAACTCAAGGTAACCGAGTCGAAATTTTATCGCGTCAGCGGAGAGAGTACCCAGCATCGGGGAGTCATTCCGGACCTGATGTTCCCGCCACGTTTTGACAGCGGCGAAATCGGTGAAAGCGCGCTGGATCATGCGCTGGCGTGGGATCGGATCGACGGCGTGCGCCACCACAAGTACCACGAAATTTCCAGCCTCCTGCCCCAGTTGCAGGACCGTCACGAACAGCGTACCCGGGATGATCCCGACTTCCGCTATCTTCGCGACAGCCTGGCCCTGGCCGCTGCGGTACGGCAAACGGAAAGCCTGCCGCTGAACCAGGCAGCGCGTCTGGCCCTGCGGGACAGTCAGCAGGCGAAGAGCCTGGCGCTCGAAAACAGTCGTCGTCTGGCCAAGGGGCTGGAACCATTGCGGGAACTGGCGGAAGACCCCGACAATGACACTACACTGGATGCCGGCGGCAGCGGAGACGAGGCGGCAGCAGAAGAGCAATTGGACGTTCTTCTGGTGCAGGCTGGCAACATCCTGGCTGACATTTTACTTATAGATAATCAGATAGTTGCATCCAGTCTTTAATGTCTTTATCAGCAAATTATTCACCTAATCCGCGAACTTGTGGCATGGCCCGGAGAGCGTTCGCAATCGTCAGTCTCGCCGTTCGCGAAAGATGGCAGGTGACTCATGGGAATTAATCCTGCCGCCGCACAAATCGAAGTTGTGGATGTCAGCAAGAGCTACGATGGGCATACCCAGGTAGTCCAGAACCTCAGTCTGACGGTGCAGCGAGGGGAATTTCTGACCCTGCTGGGTCCGTCGGGTTCCGGCAAAACCACCTGTCTGATGATGTTGGCCGGGTTCGAGACGCCGAGTAGCGGTGAGATACGTATTGGCGGTCGTTCTGTACACGACCTGCCGCCCCGGCAGCGGGACATTGGTGTAGTGTTCCAGAATTACGCATTGTTTCCACACATGAGCGTCGGTGAGAACCTCTCTTTTCCCCTGGAAGTCCGCGGTCTGGACCCTGCTGAACGAGCACAGCGAGTCGCCAAGGCGTTGCGCACCGTGCGCCTCGAAGGCTTTGAACGGCGCCGCCCGGCCGAGCTTTCCGGTGGCCAGCAACAGCGCGTTGCCATCGCCCGGGCACTGGTATTCGAGCCGGGGCTGGTATTGATGGACGAGCCTCTGGGGGCGCTCGACCGGCGCTTGCGCGAGAGCATGCAGTACGAGATTCGCCGCATCCAACGCGATCTCGGAGTGACCATGGTCTACGTCACCCACGATCAGCAGGAAGCGATGGTGTTGTCGGACCGGGTCGCGGTTTTTCATCGTGGCGAGGTGGAACAGGTGGCCTCGCCGGAAACCCTGTACGAAGAACCGGAGCGCGAATTCGTCGCCCGCTTCATCGGCGACAACAACCTGCTGCGTGGCCCAATTGAGTCAATCGAGGGCGACAGTTGTCGAGTGGACATCGCCGGTCAGTCGATCAAGGCCTTTCTGGTCGAGCCGAGCACACCGGGTACCCCGGTAGTCCTGGCCGTCCGACCGGAACGGGTAGCTCTCTGGCCAGGGCCGGTCTACGTCAACCAGGTGGACGCCGTAATAGAAGATATCGTGTTCCTTGGCGACCACTTGCAATTGCGGCTCACGGTGGCCGGCGCTGCGGATTTTTTTGCCAAGATTCCGAACCGGGTCGGTCAGGGCGCTGTATTGACGGGGGACCGGGTGCGCGTCGGCTGGAGTGCCACCGATTGCCGCGCCCTGGCCGACGAACGACAATCACCACTGGAGGACCTCGCCCAATGAGCGACCATCAACCTGCCCGCAAACGCATCTTCACCGCACATCCCCGCCGTTGCCGAAAGCCCTGGCACTTTGCCAGACAGTGGCTGGCAGGGCTGTTGCTGACCACCCTCGCCAGCGGATGGTCCGCTGCCGCGGACACGCTGACTGCGGTGTCCTGGGGTGGCTCCTACGGCAGGGCCTGCCAGTTGGCCTACTATGAACCCTTCACCGCCCTGACCGGTATTGAAATACGCATGGAAGACTACAACGGCGGGTTGGCCGAAATCCGCGCTCAAGTGGAATCCGGGAATGTGCATTGGGATGTTATCGACCTGGAATTGCCCGATCTGGTGCGGGCCTGTGACGAGGGCCTGCTCGAACTCATCGACGTGGACGAGTTGCCCCCCGCCGCCGATGGCACTCCCGCCAAAGACGACTACTTTGAAGGGACCCGCGGCGAGTGCGGCGGTTCCGGCTTGTTTTACTCGACCGTCTATGCCTACAACCAGGTCAGTTTTCCCGATCAGCGTCCTGCCACCATCGAGGACTTTTTTGATACCAAAAAATTTCCCGGGCGTCGCGGCATGCGGCGAAGTCCCCTGGCCAATCTGGAATTCGCACTGATGGCAGACGGTGTTCCCGCGGAGTCGGTCTACGCGGTGCTGGATACCCCGGAGGGCATCGAGCGCAGTTTTCGTAAACTCGACACCATCAAGGATGAGATCGTCTGGTGGGAAACGGGTGCACAACCGCCACAAATGCTGGCGGACCGGGAGGTGGTGATGAGCACCGCCTACAATGGACGAATCTTCAACGCGCAGGTGTTGGAGAAGCAGCCGTTTACCATCGTCTGGGATGCCCAGATCCTGGCCAGCGGACAAATAGGCATCGTCGCCGGAACTCCCAGGCTGGAAGCAGCCAGACGTTTCCTCCAGTTTGCCAGTCGGGTTGAATCCATGGCGGCGATATCGAAGTACATTTCCTATAGCCCTGTTCGCCACTCCGGTACGTCGATGGTGTCCAGACATCTCGAAACCGGGGTCGACATGGCTCCCCACCTGCCGACCAACCCAGAGAACATGCGGCGTGCCCTGCGCGAAAACTGGGAATGGTGGAGCGATAACGGCGACGAAATGAACGAACGATTCAGTTCCTGGCTACTGCGTTGAGTAAACGCCTGCACGGCCTGGCCCTGACCCTGCCGCTGCTGCTCTTTCTCGGTGTGACCTTTGTCGCACCGCTGGTCACCATGCTGACCCGCAGCGTCCACGACCCGCTGGTGGCGGATGCCCTGCCCCAGACCCTGGCCCTGTTGCAAGGCTGGGACGGCCAAACGGTTCCGGACGAGGAATTGTTTCAGGTCCTGGCCATGGAGTCCCTGGTCCTGCACCAAGAGCGAACCCTGGGTGCCGTGGCCAATCGTGTCAATCGCCTGGAGAGCGGCCTGCGCAGTACCATCCTTCGCACCTTCCGCAAGCTGGACCGGGCGCCACCGCCGGTGGCGGAGACAAACACCTGGAGTTCGGCCATGATCGCCGCCGACCCGGACTGGGCCGACCCCAAAACCTGGCTGGCGATTCGCCGCGCGGGAGAGCGCTACACCTCGCGCCACTACCTCAATGCCCTGGATATGGAGCGGGATGCCAGTGGTGCCGTGGTATTGCAGCCACCGGAGCGGCGGGTCTATCTGCGGCTGTTGGGCCGCACCCTGCTGGTCAGCGCCGCCATTACCCTGATTTGTCTGTCGCTGGGCTACCCGGTGGCGTACCTGATGGCCAATGCGTCGCCACGACGCAGCAAGCTGTTGCTGATATTGGTTCTGGTGCCTTTTTGGACCTCGCTGCTGGTTCGCACCACGTCCTGGATCGTACTGCTGCAGAGACAGGGGGTGGTCAATGACCTGTTGGTGGCCCTCGGGATGGTGGGTGACGACGGTCGCATCGCCATGATCTACAACATGACCGGCACTTTGGTAGCCATGGTGCACGTGTTGCTGCCGTTCATGATATTGCCGCTGTACTCGGTCATGCGCGGCATTCCACCAGCGTACATGAAAGCTGCTGAATCGCTGGGGGCCACACATCGTCAGGCCTTCCTGCGGGTGTACTGGCCACAGTCGCTACCCGGCGTAGCGGCCGGCGGCCTGCTGGTTTTCATTCTTTCCATCGGCTACTACATCACTCCCGCCCTGGTTGGCGGGCGCACCGGACAACTCATTTCCAATCTGATTGCCTATCACATGCAACAGTCCCTCAACTGGGGGCTGGCCGCAGCACTGGGCGCCATTCTGTTGGCTTGCGTGGCCCTGCTCTACGTACTGTACATTCGTCTGGCGGGGGTCGAACGGATGAAGTTGGGCTAACCATGGAGCATCGTTTTTCGGGTGATCGATTGCGCCGCGGCAGCCATGTCGCTTTCTGTGCGCTGGTGTTCGCCTTTCTGGTTGCCCCGCTGCTGGTAGTGATCCCCCTCAGTTTCAATGCAGAGCCCTACTTTACCTTTACCGACGGCATGCTGCGTCTGGAGCCGGAGGCCTGGTCCCTGCGCTGGTATCAAAGTGTGCTCAACGACGATCAGTGGTCGCGGGCACTGGTCAACAGCCTGGCGATCGGCGCATCCGCCACTGTGCTCGCCACCACCCTGGGCACCCTGGCGGCACTGGGCCTGGCCAATCCGGCCACGCCGGCGCGGGGGCTGATCATGGGCCTGCTGATCTCGCCCATGGTCACACCGATTATCATTTCAGCGGCGGGTATGACGTTCTTCTATTCCAAACTGGGTCTCGCCCAGACCCACCTTGGCCTGATCCTGGCACACGCGGCGCTGGGTACGCCCTTTGTGGTCATTACCGTAAGCGCGACTCTGGCCGGTTTTGATAACAACCTCACTCGCGCCGCGGCCAGCCTGGGCGCCGGTCCCCTGCTGATTTTCCGCCGCGTGCAATTGCCGTTGATCGCACCAGGAGTGTTTTCCGGTGCCCTGTTCGCCTTCGCCGCTTCCTTCGATGAAGTCGTGGTCGTGCTGTTTTTGGGCGGCCTGGAACAGCGCACCATCCCCCGCCAGATGTGGGCCGGCATCCGCGAACAGATCAGTCCGGAAATACTGGCGGTCGCCAGTTTCATGATCCTCTTCGCCGTGCTCCTGCTGGCCACAGTCAACTGGCTGCGCGGCCGGGGGGCGGGTTAGGGCAGGTTTTTCGGGTTATCGCATTACGCGAACGTCCAGCGACAGGGCCGGCTTCAATTCAGAAGTGAAGCTTATTCCGGCCCCGGCCAGCGGCCGACAGCATCGGCTTCTTCATACCAGGAGAGCTGCGATTGCAGCGTCACCACAGACCCGACAATGATAATCGTGGGGGCGTGAACCTGCCGGGTACTGAGCAGACCCGGCATTTCCCCAAGAGTGCTGACCGTGGTGCGCTGATTGGGGGTAGTGCCCTGCTCCACCAGTGCCACCGGAGTGGTTGCCGCCCTGCCATGGACCTGCAACTGCCGGCAGATCGTTTCCAGGCCCTGTGAGCCCATGTAGAACACCAGGGTTTCCCGTTCGCCCTGCAGTTCTTCCCAGGCCGGACCCGGGCCGTCATCCTGCAATTGCGCGGTAATGAAGCGTACGGATTGGGCGTGGTCGCGGTGAGTCAGGGGAATACCCGCATAGCAGGCACAACCGCTGGCGGCGGTCACGCCGGGCACCACCTGAAAGGGAATACGGTTTTCCGCCAGCAATTCGATTTCCTCTCCGCCCCGCCCGAAAATAAATGGGTCTCCCCCCTTGAGGCGTGCCACCCGCTGCCCCTGGTGGGCAAGTTGCACCAGCAATTGATTGATTTCCGGTTGCGGCAGGCTGTGCTCGCTGCGCCGTTTGCCCACGTAGATGCGTTCTGCGTCGCCGCGGCACAGATCCAGAACCTGGGCTGACACCAGGCGGTCGTACAGAACCACATCGGCAGACTGAAGCAGGCGCACGGTTTTGAAAGAGACCAATTCCGGATCACCGGGTCCGGCACCGAGCAAATACACTTCGCCCCGGCTGAAGGTGCTGGCGGGTTCGGCCAGAAGCTGCTGCAGCGCGTCCTGCGCTCCAGCCTCATTGCCGGAATACAGTTGCTGTTGCAGGGCGGGCCGGTCGAACAGATTCTCCCAGAAATGACGTCGTTGCCGAAGGTCCGGAAGTTGCCTGGCCACTCGCTGTCGAAAACGGCCGGCAAATGCCGCCAGCCGGCCCAACGACGTGGGCAACAGGGCCTCTATTTGGGTTTTCACCCGGCGCGCCAGCACCGGGCTGGTGCCGCCGCTGCCGATAGCCACCAGCAGCGGGCTGCGGTCGACGATGGCGGGAAACAGAAAACTGCACAGTTCGGGGCTGTCGACCACATTGACCGGGATGCCGCGCTCCTGTGCGGCCTGCGAGACCGCTCGGTTGAGATCCCGGTCCGGGGTAGAGACTACCACCAGGCGCATGCCGTCCAGGCATTCATCCCCATAACCCCGTTCCAACCAACGACCCCGGTATTTATCGAGCAGGGCTTGCAGCCCGGGATCGATTTCGGGGGCCACCACGGTCACGCTCGCACCGGCCCGACACAGCCAGTCGGCCTTGCGCCGGGCCGTCTTGCCGCCACCGACCAGCAGTACCGGACGCCGTGTCAGGCGCAGGAACAGCGGCAGGTAATCCACGCCCCTACTCCAGCGGCAGCAGGCGGGTCAGGCCACCCAGGTAGGGATGCAGGACGGCGGGCAGTTCCACCTCACCGCCGGCTTCCTGGCAATTCTCGAGAATGGCGACCAGAGTACGCCCCACTGCGAGCCCGGAACCGTTCAGGGTATGCAGCAGTTCCACCTTGCCGGTATTGGGATTGCGCCAGCGCGCCTGCATGCGGCGAGCCTGGAAATCGGAGAAGTTGCTACACGAAGAGATCTCCCGATAACGACGCTGGGAGGGCAGCCAGACTTCCAGGTCGTAGGTCTTGCAGGAGCCGAACCCGACATCTCCGGCGCACAGCAGCACCTTGCGATAGGGTAATTCCAGCAGTTGCAGGATGGTCTCCGCGTGGCCGGTCAACTGCTCCAGTGCCGAGTCGGATTGCCGGGCGGAAACGATGCGCACCAGTTCGACTTTTTCAAACTGATGCTGGCGGATCATGCCGCGAGTGTCCTGGCCATGACTGCCCGCCTCGCTGCGAAAACACGGCGAATGGCAAACGAAGCCGAGGCCCTCCCCCAATTCTTCCGGGGTCAGGATTCGTCCCCGCACCAGGTTGGTAACCGGGACTTCCGCCGTGGGTATCAGGTAGAAATCCTGGTGGTGGTCCAGCTTGAACAGGTCCTCTTCAAATTTGGGCAACTGTCCGGTGCCGCGCAGGGATTCCGCGTTGACGATATAGGGAACATTGAGTTCCAGATAACCGTGCCGGGCGACATGGACATCGAGCATGAACTGGATCAGAGCCCGGTGCAGTCTCGCTACCCCTCCACTGAGTACCACAAAACGCGAACCAGTGAGCCGGGTCGCGGCAGCAAGGTCGATCCCCCCCAGTTTTTCGCCCAGTTCCACGTGGTCCAGTGGTGCAAAGGCAAAGCTACGGGGCTCACCCCAGCGATGCAGTTCCCGGTTGTCCTCTTCGCCCTTGCCGTCGGGTACCTCGGCAGCCAGCAGATTGGGCAACCCCATCATCAACGCTTCCAGTTGCTGCTGCAGCTCTCCGGATTCTGCGGCCTGCTGGTCCAGTTGGCTCGCTATCCGCTCCAGTACCGGTCCCACGCTGTCCCTGGCCGCCCCGGCGTCCATGCCGTTGCCAACCAGTTCACCAATTTTTCGGGACGCGGCATTGCGCTCGGCCTGCAGGGACTGGGTCCTCACATCCGCCTGTTTGCGTCGCCCGTCCAGAGCGAGGAACTCGGACACGTCGAACGCCACACCGCGGCGCGCCAGTTGGCGGGCTATCGCCTCGGGGTCTTTGCGTACCAATTGCAGATTCAACATGGCAACACCTGCGCGCTCCGCCAAGGGCAATGACTGGAACTGTTACAAGGACGGGGTATGCGGGCTACTCGTAGCGGCGCATTGTACTGCGTTTATCCAGTTCGCGCAGATGCTCCAGCCTGGCCATGAGTTGTTTCTCCAGCCCCCGCGGCAATGGCTGGTAATAGCGCGCATGGCGCAGTGACTCGGGGAAATAGTTCTCCCCCGCGGCATAGCCCTCTTCCTCATCGTGCGCGTAGCGGTATTGCGCGCCGTGTCCCATCTGTTTCATCAGACGGGTGGGCGCATTGCGCAAGTGCAGGGGGACCTCCTCGCTGACGCCGGTACTCACTTCCTTTTGGGCCGCCTGGAATGCCTGGTAGACGGCATTGCTCTTGGCGGCGCACGCCGCGTAGACCAGGGCCTGGGCGATGGCCAACTCGCCTTCGGGACTGCCCAGTCGCTCCTGTACCTGCCAGGCGTCCAGGGCCAGGGCCAGCGCCCTCGGGTCGGCGTTGCCGATATCCTCGCTGGCCATGCGCACCAGTCGCCGCGCTACGTAGAGGGGATCGCAGCCACCGTCGATCATGCGCACGAACCAGTACAGGGCTGCATCGGGCGAACTGCCGCGCACCGCCTTGTGCAGGGCGGAAATCTGGTCGTAGAACAGGTCTCCGCCCCGGTCGAAACGATGCGGGACGCCCTGGGTGACTTCGGCTACCGTCGCCGCTTCGACCCGTGCCTGGCCGTTCTCACGCTGGGCCAAATCCACGCTCAACTCCAGCAGGTTCAAGGCTCGACGGGCATCTCCATCGGCAGCCCGAGCCAATTGATCCAGTAGTTCCGCATCGATCTCCACTGGCGCTTCAAATGCCTGCAAGCCCCGCTCCAGCACGGTCAGTATTTCTGCGTCGCCCAAGCTGCGCAGTTTGTAGACCCGGGTGCGGGACAACAGAGCGTTGTTGAGTTCGAAAGAAGGGTTTTCCGTGGTCGCCCCCACGAAAATCAGGCTGCCATCTTCCACGTGGGGCAAAAAAGCATCCTGCTGGGCCTTGTTGAAGCGGTGCGCCTCATCGACAAAGAGGATGGTATCGCGACCCTGGCTCCGCTGCAGCCGCGCTTGATCCACCGCTGCCCGAATTTCCTTGACGCCCGCCAGCACCGCGGACAAGCTCATGAAGTGGGCCCGAGCCGTATTGGCCATCAATCTTGCCAGCGTGGTCTTGCCGGAGCCGGGCGGCCCCCACAACACCATGGAATGGAGTCGGCCCCGTTCCACCGCATCCCGCAGCGGTTTGCCGATGCCCAGCAGGTGGGTCTGCCCGATAAAGTCTTCCAGCGTCCGCGGACGCAACCGGGCAGCCAGGGGTTGATAGCCCGCTTCCTGTTGCGAGAACAGATCAGTAGTCATTGTGCAAGACATCGACACCGGCGGGGATGTCGAACTGGAATTCGGCCCTCGACAGGGTTGGATTCAACGCTACCGAGGAAAACTGGATTTCGGTGGTTTGGCCCAACCGGTCGTGCAGGGTCATGGATTCGGGGGTGTCTCCTGCAAATTGCAGGTTGACCCGGGTCAATGGGCTGTCATCGTCCAGCGGCCACAGATCATAGACGCCATCAGCGGCCTCCTCGACCTCATAGAACTCACGTATCTGTGCGACTTCCCCACCCAGTATCAACAGTGGTGACTCGGGAATAATGCCACTGACGGGGCTGAGTGTGGCCGTTGCCAGGGCCACGTCGTAATGTAGCAGCCGATGGTCTGCCAGCACCAGCAATTGCTCGTCGGGCGCCACCACGTGCCAGCGAAATTGTCCCGGCTGACGCAGGCTGAAGCTGCCACGGCTCTCCTCCAGCAGTTCGCCGGACGCGGTGTGCAGCTGTTGGCGAAACTCACCGGCCAGGGTCCGGTAGGAAGCCAGCAGTCCCTCCAGGCCGTCCGCCGGCGCCTCCCTGGCCGGCATTAACGCCAGCACCGGCAACAGCAGGATCCACAGGAACCGCATCATTCCTCCGGTGGAGGCGGAGCCACCACCTCGCGCTGACCATTGCTGCTCATCTCGGAAACCACCCCGGCGGCTTCCATGGCCTCGATCAAGCGGGCGGCACGGTTGTAGCCGATGCGCAGCTTGCGCTGCACGGAAGAAATGCTGGCCCGCCGGCTGCTGGTTACGTAGAGAACCGCCTCGTCGTACAGGGGGTCTGTTTCACCGCTGTCCTCATCCATGGAGAGCTTATCGCCCGGCAGACCCCCGGAGATGCTGCTCTCGTCCAACAGCCCGTCGACGTAGGTGGGCTTGCCGCGCCGCTT
>CAZUGZ010000048.1:0-14010 GCA_964620555.1 uncultured Alteromonadaceae bacterium | reverse complement strand
CGGGGGCCGGATTTGAACCGACGACCTTCGGGTTATGAGCCCGACGAGCTACCAGACTGCTCCACCCCGCGCGCGAATTGTACTGAAAGTCCGGCGCTGCGGTCAACGAGGAGAACTGTCCAACGCGAAGTGATAGTGAACGAGAGGGCTGATTCCAACGCGAGATGATGGTGAAACGGGTGTCCATTGCATCATTTGGAGATGATTGTGGACATTCAGACGCGGCGGCTACGCACCGTGGAGCAGCTTCGCGCCTTCGTGGCGGGCAACGAGGCCGAACTGTAATGATCCACCTGCCGTCAGGCCGGCAATGGCGCCAAAACGGCGTATTTTGGTAGCATGAGCCCATGCTGGACACTGACACCTTACGCATCGCCATCATTGGCGCCGGACCCGCGGGAATCGGCGCGGGACGGGAGCTGCTGAGGAAAGGGTTCACCGAATTCACCATATTTGACGCACTGGACGCCCCGGGCGGTACCTGGCGTCTGCACAGCTATCCCGGCCTGGCCTGCGATGTCTGGGCGCACTCCTACGCGTTTTCGTACGCTCCCAATCCCGACTGGAGCGCCAGTTTTGTCGGCCAGCCTGAAATCCAGGCCTACCTGGCACGTTGCGCAGAGGAATTCGGGCTGACTCCGCACATCACGCTGAACACCCGCATCGTCAGTGCCCACTACCGGGCTGGGGGGACCTGGCGCCTGCATACCGGCAGCGGCGAAAACCACGAATTTGACGTCGTCATCAATGCCATGGGCAACCAGCACACGCCGCTGTATCCGGATGTGCCGGGCAAGGACTCGTTCGAGGGAGAAAGCTGGCACGGCACCCGTTGGAATCACGACGTGGAACTCACCGGCAAACGCGTGGTGATCGTGGGTTCGGCGGCCAGCGCCGTGCAGATCGTTCCCGAGGTGGCCAGAATTGCCGGTCACCTGACCGTATTGCAGCGTTCCGCCAACTGGATCATGCCCAGGGGCAGGAAATTCTACACGCCGGGGCAGCGGCGGCGGGCGCGGCGTTTCCCCTTTCTGATCGCCCTGACCCGAATGCGGCAGCGCATGATGATGGGCCAGGTGCACTACGCGGTGACCAATGGGCACAAGCGTATGGGTCAGTTCGAGAACATGGTGCGGCGCTACATCCGGCGCACCGTCAGTGACCCGGCACTGCAGGAGGAACTCATCCCGGCAACGCGCTACGGCTGCCAGCGCGGCCTGATATCCGATGATTTCTACCCGGCGTTGACCCGCGACAACGTCGAACTGGTTGCCTCCGCTCTGCAGCGGGTCACACCCGGCGGAGTGATCACCGCACACGGGCGCAGCATCGATGCAGATGTCATCATCTACTGCACCGGCTATCGAATTCTGGATTTCGACCGCATAGACGTCGTCGGTGCCGGTGGCCGCTCGCTCGCCGACTGCATGGGCGATGATCCCAGGGCTCACAAGGGGGTCGCGGTACCGGATTTCCCCAACTATTTCTTTGCCGTCGGCCCCAACGGCATGGCGCTCAATGTGTCGTATTTCATTACCGCGGAGAGAAACATCGAAACCATCGTCGGCCTGCTGGAGGAATTGCGGGAGGCCGGAGGGCGAAGGATGGAGGTCAAGCGAGAGGTCTTTGAGCAATACAATGACTGGTTGGCAGATCGCTTCGGGCGATTTTCATGGGGCTCCAGTGACTGCCACAGCTATTACCGCAACGCCGCCGGTCACGCCCCCTTTCTGTTTCCCGGCAGTTTCAGGGAATACCGGCAACTGCACCAACAGAGCGGTCTGCACGAATACCAAGTCGATTGATCCACAGGCCCCCACCAACTCGGGTCACGCTAACGGTCAACCCCCGTAGGAGGCGCCGTTGACCACCAGGCAGTGCCCACTCACCCAGGAGGCCTCCACCGAGGCCAGGTAGACCGCGGCGGCGCCGGCGTCCTCCGGGGTGCCTATGCGGCCGGTGGCGTAGTGCTTTTCGAGACCTCGGGAAAACTCTTCCGGAACGGTATTGATCAGGCCCAGGGAGATGGCGTTGGCGGTGATGCCGGCAGGACCGAATTCCCTGGCCAGCGAGCGGATCAGGCCGACGATTCCGGCTTTGGCGGCGCCGTAGATGGAGGAGCCTTCATGTCCCACCCGGCCGGCGTCCGAGCTGATGGCAATGATCCGCCCCCAGCCCCGAGCCACCATATCCGGACTGACCGCGTGAACACAATTCAGCGTGCTGTAGAGGTTGTTGTCGATGTGCGCTGCCCACTCCGCGGGCTGCATCTCCAGAAATCGGGTAAGTGTCTGGCCATGGGGCAGGATGCCGGCGTTGGCCACCAGGATATCCACTGCCCCCAGTTGCTCCCCGATGTCGGCTACGCCGGCTGCCACCGCGGTGAGGTCGGTGGCATCGAAGGGTACCGCCAGTGCCCGGGCGGTTCCAACCCGCAGCTCGGTGGCCACCGCCTGGGCGCGCTCGGCAAAATAGTCGTTCACCGCCACAGCGGCCCCCTGACTGCTGAGGGCCCGCGCAATACCGGCGCCCACGCCACGCCCGGCACCGGTAACCAGTGCCACTTTCCCGCTCAAATCAAACATGAGCACATCCCCCTTCCGGGCACCGGCCGGCCCGCCGAACCTCAGTCACCGCGCAGTTGCCGCACCACATCCGCCACCCTTTCATCGTCGGCGGGGTCGGTGGGCAATGGGAAGCTCAGGCGCCCGGCCAGCCCCCCGTAGCGGGCCTTGAGAACCGCGGCAATTTCATCATAGGTTCCGCGCGGCACCACTTTTTCCAGCACCTCGTCGGTGACCACTGCCGCCAACTCATCCCATTGTCCGGCCCGGGTCATGTCCCGCAACTGCCGGCCCCGGTCGTGCCAGCCAAACAATTCCAGGCTGGGCCAGTAGGCCGGTGTCGAGAACAGAAAGCCCAGCATCTGCCGGTGTTTCTCCCACTCGTCAAGCACCGCCTGCTCGTTGCCGCCGGTGGCGACCAGCGGTCCCAGCAGCAGCTTGAAGTCCCGGCCATTGTGCCCGGCCCGCGCGAACCCGTCACGCAGCCGCGGCAGGCAAACCTGGCGCAGGTACTCCGGCGCGCTGTTGGTGGGGTGGGTAATCATGCCATCGGCGACGCGGCCCACCATCCTGGTCATATCCGGGCCCACCGCGCCCGCCAGGATGGGCAGATCCGGGTGTTCGATGGGGCCGGGATTGAAAAAGGGCTGTAACCGGGTCAGGCGGTAGTGCCGGCCCTCGAAGTTGAGCGGCGCGGCGGTCTGGAAACTGTTGAAAATGGCGCGCAGGGCCTGCATGTACTCCCGCAACTGGGGTACCGGCGAGCCCCAGTGGGCCGCGTAGCGCTTTTCGATATTGGCCTTGATCTGGGTGCCGAGTCCCAGTTCGAAGCGGCCCGCCGACATCTGTTGCAGATCCCAGGCAGCTATCGCAGTGGTCATGGGGCTGCGGGGAAAGGCCAGCAGCACACCGGTTGCCACCACCAGCCGCCGGGTCGCCCGCAGGGCCATGGCGGCCAGCAGCAGGCCATCGTGCAGGGCATCCGGAACCAGCAGTCCGTCGTAGCCCATGGCTTCGACGCGCCGGGCATGAGGGCCGACCGCCGCTGCGCCCATGGTCTCGGGGCAGGTGGCAAATACCTGGAACATGGCGGTAACTCCCTGACCTGACCGTTTTGTTTCCAAAAGACCTTCTGCTGCAGAGGCAGCCGCGAATGGAGCCGGAAACGGGGGCTCCTGTTGACCATGGAAACGACCGGACTGATAATCAGTGTAGCGAATTCCATCCACTTGTTCTAACCGCCCGCCGTGACCAAAACCCTGAATCATCGCATTGGTCGGATTCCGATGCCGTTGACCCGCGACTTTCCATGACTGGCAAAGTGGCCTTTATCAGCGGCGCCAGCCGTGGCATCGGCGCGGAATCGGCGGTGGCGCTGGCCAGGGTCGGTTATCGAGTCGCCATCAGTGCGCGCACCCGCCACGACGGCGAAAGTCACGACCACATGGGCCAGAGCAGCCCGCTGCCCGGCAGCCTGCAGGCGACTGCCGCGGCGGTGGAGGCGATGGGTGGCGAGGCCCTGTGCCTGGCGGCGGATATTCTCGACGAAGCGGCCATGATCGACTGCGCCAAAGCCACCCTGGAACACTTTGGCCGAATCGACCTGCTGTTCAACAACGCGGTGTACCAGGGGGTCGGCAACCAGGCGCGCTTGATGGAAGTCACCCGGGAACAATTGCAGGCCATTTACCAGGGCAACGTCTCTACCCCCCTGGCCCTGGTCCGGGAGTTCGTGCCCGCCATGGAAGCGGCCGGCGGCGGCCTGATTATCAACATGTTGTCCTTCGCTGCCTACAACGCCCCCTTCGCACCTGCCGATCGCGGCGGCTGGGGCTTCGCCTACTCCTCTTCCAAGGCTGCCCTGGGGCGCATGGCGGGAGCCCTGCGAGTGGAGCATCCGCTGCTGCGGGTCTACAACATGGAGCCGGGCACGGTGGTGACCGAAGTGATGAAATCCTCCGGTTTCGATGCCGAGATATCGGCGCGGTTCAAAACCTGTACCCCGGCTGCCATCGCCGCCGTGGTGGCCTGGCTGGCCCAACATGGGGCGCGCCCGCAATGGCTGGCCGACCAGATCCTGCACGCGCCGGCCATCGCCAAAGAACTCGATCTGTTGCAGGCGCCAAGCCTGCTGGGAGCGGCAACATGAGCCTGGTGATCACGGAAAAACGCACCGGTTACGCCATCCTCACCCTGAATCGCCCGGCAGCCATGAACGCCCTGTCGCGCTAACCACTCACCCCCCGAGGAGACGCAGTATGTCAACCGACCCCGTGCAACAACTGGCGCTGCAATACGCCCGCATCATCGACGACCGGGACTTCGACCAACTGGAAACCATTTTTACCGAGGACGCGGTGGTGGCAAGCCCGCAATTCGAATCCCATGGTCTGGCTGAATTTCGTCAACAGTTGCAGGCCCTGCATGGCTTCAGCGGCACCCTGCACATGGTCGGCAACCAACTGGGAGAGTGGCAGGGTGACGACTACCGGGGCCAGACCTATTGTGTTGCCTCCCATATCTACGAGTTGGAGGGAGTGCGGCGCAAACTGGAGATGGGCATTCGCTACGACGACGAAATCGTCCGCGTCGACGGACTGTGCAAATATCGACGGCGCTATCTCAACATAGTGTGGGAACAGGATTTGCCGCTGACCGACAAGGCCACCGACTGAGTCGCCCCAAACCCTTCAGTTCCATGGTTCACCCACGCACCAACCGCAAAGGACGCTGCCGAACTCGGTCTCGATCTCCGGTGGTGAATTTTCCTTCCAGTTCGATCTGCAGAGAAAGCAGACGAGCAACCTGTTGGGCCGGTTCTTGGTTCATCACTGGCCTAGCGAAGCAGGTCATTTCGACAGGTTGCTCTCGCGCAGACAACGCAACATTGCCTGGTCGGTGGCGTTGTCACTGACTGCCAGATGCGGGAAACCGCACTCGGCGGCCAGTTCAGCCACCCGCTGGCTGGGCAGCACCAGCAGGCTGTCGGCGACCAGCTCTACGGCTCGCCGACCCAGCAGGGCAGTCATATTGGTCAAGCCTTCGCCACTGCTGATCAACAGCGCGGCAAAATTTTGCTGCTCGAACAGTTGCTGCAGTTGCAGCGGGGTCAGGGCCGGCGGCAGGCGCCGATAGACGCGCAGCAGATCGACCCTGGCGCCGCGCTCCTGCAGCCCCTGCTGCAAGCGGTTGCGCCCTCCCTCACCGGTTACCAGCAACACCCGTTCACCGCGCGGCGAGCGCAGGCTCGGCAATGCCAGCAGGCCTTCACTTTCCATCTGCCGCGGCCATTGTGCCGCCACCCCGTAGCTGCGCAACTGCTGGGCACTGCTGCTGCCCACCGCATACCAGTTGAGCCCGTGGGGAAGTTGCGGCCAGAACTGTTCTATCCAGTTCATGCCGCAGATGACGGCGTTGCCGCTGATAAAGATAACGTGCTGGTACTGGTCGAGATCCATCACCTGGCGACGCTGTTCGGCGCGCGGCTGCGGGTGGCTTTCGATCACCAGCATGGGCTGGTGGACGGGCTGCCAGCCGAGCTCGCGCAGAGCGTCGCACAGGGCCTGCGCCTGCCCGGCGGGACGCGTGACCAATACCGTCCTCTCAGCCATCGGCGGCGGCCAGGATCTCGCCCGCCCCCTGGGCCAACAGGGCATCGGCGACTTCCACTCCCAGTTCTTCCGCCCGCTGCCGCCGGGCACGGCCCTGGGCACGGCAGAATTCGCTGCCGTCGGCGCGCCCCACCAGGCCGCGCAAGTGGATCTCCTGGGGTCGCCGCTGCCGGTCGATCTCGGCAAAGCTGGCAATGGGCACCTGACAGCTCCCTTGCAGGCGCCGCACCAGGGCCCGCTCCGCGCTCACGCAGACGTTGCTGGGCTCGTGGTTCAATGGCGCAATCAGGGCCGCGCTGTACTCATCGCCACTGCGCAATTCGATCCCCAACGCGCCCTGACCGGCGGCGGGAAGCGACGTTTCCGTTGGCAGGCACTCGGTGATGCGTTCGGCCAGACCCAGCCGCTGCAGACCCGCCACCGCCAGGATAATGGCGTCGTAGCGATGCCGGTCGAGTTGCTGCAACCGGGTATTGACGTTGCCGCGCAGGAACCGCACTTCGAGGTCGGGGCGCAGGGCCCGCAACTGGCATTCGCGGCGCAAGCTGGAAGTGCCGACGACACTGCCGGGGGGCAGCGCGTCCAGGCCGGAAAAGCGGTGGCTCAAGAGGGCATCGCGGGGATCTTCGCGCTCACAGATTGCCCCCAGCTCCAGTCCCGCTGGAAATTCCATCGGCACGTCTTTCATCGAATGCACCGCCAGGTCCGCCCGATTTTCCAGCAGCGCGGTTTCCAACTCCTTGACGAACAGGCCCTTGCCTCCCAGTTTGGTCAGCGGAGTCTGTTGCAACTGGTCCCCCCGGGAACGCAGCGGCAGCAGTTCCACGGCCAGCCCCGGGTGGACGGCGCGCAGGCGTTCCGCCACGTGCCGCGCCTGCCACAGCGCCAGCGGGCTGGCGCGGGTGGCAATGCGAAGCGGCTCTTTTTTGCTCATGGCCCATGATACCCCAGGAGTCTGCCCGGATGCGTTGTCCATACTGTTATACTGGCCAGCATTGCCGGCACAACCGGGGGAATCCCTGCCATGAGTGAACAGGACCCGCCCAGTAAGCTCTGGGGCGGCCGCTTTCGCGAGGCGACCGATCAATTCGTCCAGCGCTTCACGGCTTCCGTGGCGTTCGACCAGAGAATGGCACTGCACGACATCGCGGGTTCGCTGGCACACGCCGACATGCTGGCACAGATCGGGGTGCTCAGTGCCGACGAGTTGCAGGCCATCCGCGACGGGCTGACCCAGGTCCGGGCGGAAATTGAAAGCGGTGAATTCAACTGGTCCATCGAACTGGAAGACCTGCACATGAACATCGAGGCGCGGCTGACGCAACTGGTCGGCGCCGCCGGCCGGAAGCTGCACACGGGGCGCTCGCGCAACGATCAGGTTGCCACGGCGCTGCGGCTGTACCTGCGCGACGCCATCGATTCGATGGCCGCGGAACTGACTCGGCTGCAAAGCGCAATCGTGGAACTGGCCGGCGGTCACACCGATACCATCATGCCCGGCTTCACGCACCTGCAAAACGCCCAGCCCATCAGCTTCGGACACCACCTGCTGGCCTGGAACGAGATGCTCGAGCGCGACCACGGCCGCCTGCAGGATTGTCGCCGGCGCCTCAACCAGAGCCCGCTGGGAGCGGCCGCCCTGGCGGGTACCAGCTACCCCATCGACCGGGCCCAGACGGCGGCGGCCCTGGGGTTCAGTGAACCCACCGGGAACTCACTCGACTCGGTATCCGATCGCGACTTCGTCATCGAGCTCTGCAGTTTCGGCGCGCTGTTGCTGACCCACCTGTCGCGTATCGCGGAAGAACTGGTACTGTGGAATTCTCCGCGCTTCAATTTTGTGGAACTGCCGGACCGCTTCTGTACCGGCTCTTCCATCATGCCGCAAAAGAAGAACCCGGATGTTCCCGAACTGGTGCGCGGCAAAACGGGGCGGGTGGTGGGCCATCTGATGTCGGTACTGACGCTGATGAAGAGCCAGCCACTGGCCTACAACAGGGACAACCAGGAAGACAAGGAGCCCGTATTCGACACCGTGGACACGGTACTGGACTGCCTGCGCGCCTGCGCCGACCTGGTACCTGCCATCGTCCCCAACCGGGCGGTCATGCGCGAGGCCGCCACGGCCGGTTATGCCACCGCCACCGACCTGGCCGACTACCTGGTGCGCCTGGGCGTGCCCTTTCGCGATGCCCACCAGGTGGTCGGCAAGGTCGTGGCCCACGGCCTGGAAACCGGCACCGAACTGGCACAGATGGACCTGGCAACGCTGCAGAGCTGGTGCGCCGAAATTCGCGAAGACGTGTTCGCAGTGCTGACGCCGGAGGGCTCGGTGGCGGCCCGCAACCACCTCGGCGGCACCGCGCCCGAACAGGTGCGCGCTGCCGTAAAACGGGCCAGCGAGCGACTGGCTGCCCGCTGACCCGGATAGTTCACAGCGGGGAAACCGCCGCTCAATCCCAGTGCAGCTCCACGCCACCCTGCCGCAGCATCTCTCCCGCCGAGAAGGGTTTCAGCAATTCGCCGCCGCGGGTACCACGCCAGTCCCCGGCGGCGTCATCCCACTCGAAGTGATACCCCCCCGAGCGGGTCGCCAGCCACAATTGACGGCTGGCAGACTGGCGCGAATAAATCATGCGGGAATCGTCATCGAACTCGACAGTGAGAATCCCGGCATTGCTCTCGTAGTCGATCCCGGCCCGGTCGAGCGCCAGTTCCAAGTCCTCCAGAGTCTGCTCGACCCGGTCTGAAAATTCGGTTTCGTCCACGAAATCTCCCAGTTGCGAGGTGATGATGCCGCAACCCCCGTTGCCGGCAATTGCTGGTAATAATAAGTCCACCTCGCCGGGCTGGCTACACAGAGAGTATAATCGGTGGGGATGCGCCCTACCCTTTTCAGTCTGTTGCTGCTCTTCTGTCTGTCCGGCTGCGGCCAGACCGGTCCGCTCTACATGCCACAAGACGCGCCCCCGCCACCGGCAACCGGCGCGGAACCCGCCGGATAATTCGACCCGATGAGTGAATTCCAATACCGGGGTGGGCAGTTGTTCGCCGAGGATGTCGCCTTGAGCGACGTTGCCGGCCGCTACGGCACGCCCAGCTACGTCTACTCGCGGGCGGCCCTGGAACGGTCGTTCCTGGCCTACCGCGAGGCACTGGCGGGGTGCGACCACCTGGTCTGCTACGCCGTCAAGGCCAACGGCAACCTGGCCGTGCTCGATATCCTGGCCCGGCTCGGAGCCGGTTTCGACATCGTCTCCGGCGGTGAACTGCAACGGGTGATCGCCGCCGGCGGCGACCCGCGAAAAGTGGTGTTTTCCGGGGTCGGCAAGTCCCGGCAGGAACTGGCCCTGGCCCTGGAGCAGGATATTCTCTGCTTCAATATCGAATCCGCCACCGAGTTGGAGAACCTCCATCAGGTCGCCGCCGCCAATGGGGCAACGGCGCGCATTTCGGTGCGGGTAAATCCCGACGTGGACGCCGACACCCACTCCTATATCGCCACCGGCCGGCACCACCACAAGTTCGGCATGCAAACCGCGGCCGCCCTTGCCCTGTATCGGCGCGCCGCCGACCTGGAACACATCGAGGTGGTGGGAGCGGATTTTCACATTGGTTCCCAGCTTACCCGGCTCACCCCCTTCCTGGATGCCTTGCGCAGCCTGCTGGCGCTGGTCGAGCGGCTGGCCGATCAGGGCATCACCGTAGGCCACATCAATGTCGGCGGCGGGCTGGGGGTGCGCTACCAGGATGAAACGCCACCCACCATTGCCGACTACGTCGCGGCGCTGCGCGACACCATCGGCGAGCGGCAACTGACCCTGCTGCTGGAACCGGGCCGCTCCATCTGTGCCGGGGCGGGAATCCTGCTGACCCGGGTCAACGATCTCAAGCAGCAGGCCGAACACAATTTCGCCATTGTCGATGCGGCCATGAACGACCTGCTGCGCCCGGCTCTCTACGGAGCCTGGCAGGACATCGTGCCGGTGCAACAGCACGACGATCTGAGCGCGCAGTGTTACGACGTGGTAGGGCCGGTCTGTGAGACCGGGGACTTCCTCGGCAGGCAGCGACAACTCGCCATCCGCCAGGGGGATCTGCTGGCGGTGCTGGGTGCAGGCGCCTATGGGTTTGTGATGAGTTCCAACTACAACACCCGGCCGCGGGCCGCGGAACTGATGGTTGACGCCGCACAACTGCACCTGGTTCGCCCCAGGGAAACGGTCAGCAGCCTGTTCCTTGGCGAACAGGTACTGCCGGAGCGTGGCCGATGATCATCAGGTTCACCAAAATGCAGGGCCTGGGCAATGATTTTGTCGTGCTGGACCTGATCAGCCAGAATATCCGATTGCGCACCGAGCAACTGCGCAGGCTGGCCGACCGGCGACTGGGGGTCGGTTGCGATCAACTGCTGGTGGTCGAGGCTCCGCGCGACCCGGACATGGATTTTCGCTACCGCATCTTCAATGCCGACGGTAGCGAGGTGCAGCAGTGTGGCAATGGCGCCCGTTGCCTGGCCCTCTTTGTGCGGGATAAAAAACTGACCCACAAGGACCGCATCCGGGTCGAGACCCTGGCCGGCCCCCTGGAATTGCGGCTGCTCGGCCGCGGCCAGGTCGAGGTCGACATGGGAATTCCGGTGCTGACACCCCGCGATATTCCGTTTCGCGACGAGGCAGAGGCAGCGCAATACTCCCTGTCGGTGGAGAATCGGGAGTATCAGATCGGGGCGGTTTCCATGGGCAACCCCCACGCCGTGCTGCGGGTGGACGACGTGGACAGCGCTCCCGTGGCGCAGCTCGGCCCGCTGATCGAGCGGCACCCGGATTTCCCCCAGCGCGCCAATGTCGGCTTCATGCAGGTGGTGTCCGCCGGGCGGGTCAAGCTGCGCGTTTTTGAACGGGGAGTGGGCGAAACCAGGGCCTGCGGCAGCGGGGCCTGTGCGGCGGTGGTCAGCGGCCGCCTGCTGGGCCTGTTAAACGAGCAGGTGCAGGTAACGCTGCCCGGCGGCAACTTGCAGGTGCACTGGGAGGGAGCGGGACAAACCGTTATCATGAGCGGGCCGGCCAGCAAGGTCTTTGAAGGCAGCATACGCCTATGAGCACCAGATCCACCTCAGCGGGGCAAGCTCCCGAGCTGACCGAGCCACAGGTGCGGGATTATCTGCAACTGCACGACGATTTCTTCGAACGCCACCCGGACCTGCTGCAGGGCCTGCAACTTTCCCACGCTACCGGCAGCGCCATCTCCCTGGTGGAGAAACAGGTCAGCGTGCTGCGCGACCGCAATGGCGAACTGCGCCAGCGTCTGCGTACCCTGACCGCCACCGCACGCCGCAACGACGAGCTCTACCACTCGACCCGGTCACTGCTGCTGGCATTGCTGGAAGCCCGCAGCCGGGAGCAGATCGCCACCTTCTTCATCAACTCCATGCGCGACGATTTTCAGGTGGAGCAGGTTACCCTGATTTTGTTTGGCGACCCCGGACAGGCCACCGGGGCACTGCGCATCGATTCCCGGGACAACGCCCTGGAGCACATCGGCGCACTGCTGAAAAACCGCAAACCGACCTGTGGACTGCTGCGCAAAGCGGAACTGGCGTATCTGTTTGCCGATCCGGAACGGGTGGGTTCCGCGGCGGTCATGCCGCTGATCGACGACGTCGAACAGGGTGTCATCGCACTGGGCAACAGCGACGCCAATTACTATTCCTCCGACATGGGGACACTGTTCCTCGATCACATCGGCGAGTTGCTGATACGGCTGCTGGACCGGGTCGAGCAAGGGGCCGCGTGAAGCAGACGCTGGACGAACAGATCGAGCAATTCCTCACCTATCTGCGGGAGGTGCGCCGGCTCTCTCCCCATACCCTCAGCAATTACCGCCGTGACCTGAACGAGTTGTGCGCCTGGTGCCAGCAGCGCCAACTGCACCAGGCGAGTGCCGTCAGCGCGGCGGACATCCGCCAATTTGTCAGTCAGTTGCGCCGCCGGGGGCTGGCGGGCAGCAGCATACAGCGCAAACTCTCGGCCGTGCGCAGCTTTTACAATCAGCTCGGCCGACAGTCGCAGGTGAGCCACAATCCGGCCCAGGGGGTTCCCGCACCCCGGCAGCCGCGGCGCTTGCCAAAAACCCTGGACGTGGATCAAATGGATCAATTCCTCAAGCCGGACTCGGACCAGCCGCTGGTACTGCGCGATATCGCCATGGCCGAGTTGTTCTATTCTTCCGGTTTGCGGCTGGCGGAACTGGCCAATATTGATATCCAGGACCTGGAGGCCGACACCAGCCTGGTCACGGTGTTGGGCAAGGGCGCCAAAACCCGCACCGTACCGATCGGCGCGATGGCTCGGCAAGCCATCGAGAACTGGCGCAAGGTGCGCCCCGCGGCGGCCTCGGAGCCGGCCCTGTTCACCAGCAATCGGGGCCGGCGCATCAGCGTGCGCAACATTCAGGCGCGGCTGCGCCGACTCGGACGGCTGGCGGGAATGCCACAGCAGGTACACCCGCACATGTTGCGGCACAGTTTTGCCAGCCATATGCTGGAATCCAGCGGTGACCTGCGCGCCGTCCAGGAACTGCTGGGACACGCCAGTATCTCCTCCACCCAGATTTATACCCACCTGGATTTCCAGCATCTGGCCAAAGTCTACGATCAGGCGCACCCGCGGGCCCGGCGGCGCGACGACCGGGAGCGGTGAGCATCAAGGTCATCACCTTCGACCTGGACAATACCCTCTGGGATGTGGAACCCGTCCTGGTCAAGGCCGAAGCCGCCCAATACCAATGGCTGCAGGAGCACTGCCCGCGACTTCCACGCAGATTTTCCAAAAGGGAAATGCGCGATCGACGGCTGGCGTTCTGGAGAGCCAATCCGCAACTTGGACATCAGATCAGCGAGGTGCGCATCCAGGCCACCCGCGAATTGCTGTTGGCCTGCCGCTACTCGGCAGAGGAAGCGGAGACCGCCGCGCGGGGAGCGTTCCAGGCCTTCCTGGAGGTGCGCCAACAGGTACAACCCTACCCCGAGGCACCACAGGTCGTAGAGCAGCTCTCCCAGCGCTATACCCTGGGAGCTCTCAGCAATGGCAATGCCGATATCTTCCGGGTGGACCTGGGCCGTCACTTCAGCTTTGCCTACAACGCGGAACACCTCGACGCCGGCAAGCCGCTGCCGGACCTGTTTCGGGCAGCACTGAAGCACACGGGGGCGCGTGCCACGGAACTGGTACACGTGGGGGACAGCCCCCAGCACGATGTGGCCGGGGCCCATGCGGCGGGGGTCTACGCTGTCTGGCTGAACCGTGACGGGGTGGCCTGGTCCGGGGGCGAACCGGCGAATGAGGACATTCGCTCGCTTCGCCAATTGCCCCGGGCCATCGGCCGGATCGAAGAACTGGGGAGGCGCTGAACGCAGTGCGCAGACTCCTAGAGCGCGTCCTCGCCGATTTCACCGGTGCGGATGCGAATCGCCTGCTCCACAGAGTGTACAAAGATCTTGCCGTCACCGATTTTACCGGTCTTGGCCGCATTGCAGATGGCGTCGATGATCACATCCACCTGTCGGTCCGCGGTCGCGATTTCCAATTTGATCTTGGGCAAAAAATCGATCGCGTACTCGGCTCCCCGATACAACTCCTTGTGACCCAACTGGCGACCAAAGCCCCTCACATCGGTAACGCTGATACCCTTTACGCCAATTTGTGACAGCGCAGCGCGCACGTCATCGAGCTTGAAGGGATTGATGATGGCAGTGATCATTTTCATGGTACAGGTCTCCACAACGACATTCGGACAGGTGCATTATCGTGGGTTTCGGGAGAATGACAAGTGTA
>CAZUGZ010000047.1:0-14235 GCA_964620555.1 uncultured Alteromonadaceae bacterium | reverse complement strand
ACTGTTCTCGCTGTGCCACATCCTCACGACGGATTTTTCTACGGCGCAGACTCCTGGTTCTCCAATTCTTCTATCACCAGCGTCTCGCCGATCTGCGCCGCTTCGATTTCGGATTCGCAGAACGGAAAGCGGACCCACTGCTTGTTGGAATAGAGTTTGCTCTGGTCGGAATAGTGCGCTGAGGCAGGATCCGATGAGTTGGAGGGAACCAGGATCACATCGGCGATCGGGCACTCGTGCTCGTTCCAGGTGACCGCCTGGATATAGGAGTTGCCACTGCGGGGGTTGACGTAGCCACCGTCTTTGAGGATATCGCTGATGGCGCCGAACACCCCCATGGGGCCCTGGCCGCCGTGAATCGGCACCCGCTCCTGGTTGCGTTCCAGGTACTGCACCTCACCCCAGGGAGCGTCCAGCGCCACATTGGCCGAGCGCAGGGCCTGCACCGCGCCGCTGAGAGCGTCGATCACCAGCAGGTGATTGACGGCCTTGCCGGTGTCTATTCCGGCGGGGGTGTTGAGCGGGTCGGCGACATCGAAATCCACCGCCCAGAATCGGTCGCTATCCACTATATTCTGATATTCGTTGCCCAGGTTCTCGCGAATGATTTTCCAGAATTCGGTGAAGACCTGGGCGCCGCGGCTTTCCAGGTCCACCTTGCGGTCCCATTGCGCCAACACCGCACAGGCTTCCGCCGCCCGCGAGACAGCGTCGTCCGCCTGCCCGCTGCCCGACGCAAGGGCAGCGCAGATGGTCAGCACGTCGTCCAGCACGATTTCCGCTGCGTACACGCGGTTGGCGTACATCAATTGTTTCAGGGTATCCAGGGTAAACAGTGCGGAGTCGTCGAAACCGTCGCTGGCCTCCTTGCGCTGTGCCACCATCAGGTGGGTGATGCGGGTGCGCAGAAACTGCTGCAGGCCCTCGTGTCCGACAGGCCCCATGATAGCGGGGAAGCCCTCCAGGGGCTGGTTCGGGTCGCTCAGCCAGTAGCTGTTGTTGCTGTTGGCGACGTAATCGGTAGTGCGCAACTGGGGCAGCTTGCTGGCGCCATAGACGTTGCTGCCGGCGGGGGCTTCCGCGTCCTCGCCCCATTCACATTCGGAGCGGGAGCCATCGAGGGTGATAATGACGTTGGAGGTGGCTGTGGCCAGCAGGGGCCCGACCAGGCCGCCGACGCAGGTATCCAGTTGTTCCGCGGTAATGAAGGGGATGCTGGAAATTTCCCCGTAGAAGGCTTCGCCGTGGCGGTCCGCTGCCAGTTCGTGAAATACCGGATTGCCGATCATCGACAGCGCCGCAATGTACTCTTCCAGATTGGCGGCCTGGGCTTTTTCAATCCACTGGGGCAAGGTGCGCAGGCCCGTGCGGAGGTTGGCGTCCCTGAAAGCCAGCACCGTCCCGGTCAACAGGGGCCAGCCGTCCAGCAGGGGAGAGATGGCGCCGAGATTGATTACCGGCCCGTAGTGGCTGTTGTAAAACGTGTGACTGCGGGTTTCCATCGAACCGTCCTCCCGCCGCACCTGAATTTCGACGGTTTCGGCTTCGATGTCCCGCCATTCCCCCTCGTATTCGTATTGCAGGGGGTCGTCCGGGTTCAGCTTCAGTTCGTAGAGGCTGAACCGGTTGGCAAAGGACACCGTATGGGTCCAGGCCAGGTCCTTGTTGAAACCGATGCCGATGAAGGGGTAGCCGCTCAGCGTGGCGCCCGCCACATCGTATTCCCCGGGGATGGTCAGGTGGGCCTGATACCAGCTTCCCGCGCCCTGCCAGGGCTGGTGCGGGTTGCCCAGCAGCATGCCGCTGCCGTCCCGGGTGGCGTCCCGGCCGAGCGCAATGGCGTTACTGGCACGGTCCTGGGGCCGGATCTCCCGGGCCACCTGCCGCAGCCGCGCGACCAGCCGCCCCGGTGGCGCAGCGCTGGCCGCGCCGGCCAGCCAATGGGTCGGGCCCTGTGCAGCCAGGATGGCGCGCCGGAAAATGCCGTTGTTGGAACTGCCTCGCAAGCCCTCCCGCATCTGGTGCAACAACAGGTCCACGGCATCTATCGGCGCCACCCAGTCCGCGTTTCGACAGCCCTGGTCCCCTTCCGCCAGATTTTCGACGCCGGTCTCTTCCAGGTAGCGGTTCATACCGGCGGCGGCCCCTGCGGACAATGCCCGGGCGTTTTCGGGGAGCCGGTCAAAGAAGTTTTCCCGGAATTCTTCTTTGCTGCCGTTGAGGTAACGGCTCAGAAAGTCGGATTCGATGCTGCCCTCGGTCGGGCCCATCAATTCCGCCGAGCGGCCCGAGGCAAAGACCACCTCTCGCATGGTGACGCAGAAATTGTCCTGGGCATAGGCGTAGCCGTAACCGAACCCCAGGCTGCCCCAGTCCTCGGCCTTGATGTGGGGAATACCGTATTCGGTGCGGCGGATTTCAGCGCTGTAACGGACTTCCGCCGGTGGTGGTTCCGGAAGCGCGGGCGCGGTGTCGTCGTTGGAGCCCCCGCAGGCCCACAACAGCGCTGTGCAGACCGCCAGGACGGATACCAGTTTGCAGTGCATTTTTTGAGCCGATTATTCGCCGACGGCGCTCCGCTTCAGGTCCGTTGCAGGATCAATTCCAGCACCAGCTTGCTGCCGAAATAGCCCAGCATCAGCACCGCAAAACCGCTCAGGGTAAGGCGTACTGCGGTCTGGCTGCGCCAGCCCCGGTAGTGGTGACCCCAGAGCAACAGCGCGAACAGGCACCAGGCGCACAGCGTCAGTACCGTTTTGTGCGCCAGGTGCTGGGCAAACAGATTGTCGAGGAACAGCAGGCCGGTGCCGATGGACAGGGAAAGCAGGATCAGACCGACCCACAGCAGTTCAAACAACATGCTTTCCATGAGCTGCAAGGGCGGCAGCCAGCGCAGCGGCCCACCGGGTTCCCGATGGCGCAGGCGGTAGTCCTGCACTGCCACCAATGCCGCTTGACAGCTCGCCAGGGTCAGCACCGCATATGCCAGCATGGAAATGCCGATATGCGCCATCATGCCCGTGGAGATCGCCTCAAAGGGGCTGTTGTTGCCGCTGGCGAGGGCCGATGTCAGGACCGAAACCGCGGACAGCGGGAACAGGATCAGCAACAGGTTGTGCAGTGGGCGGCGTATCAGGCTGATGCCGAAGGCCACGTTGATAATCCAGAAAAGGAGTGAGGAAACCTTGTAGAAACCGAGGTTGATCCCCGCCGGTGATTGCACCGCAGACCACGCGGAGTAGCCGTGCAGCAGCAGCGCCAGCACGGTCAGCGGCAGTAACAGCTCGCGACTCGGAGCCGGTCTGGTATGCAAGTGACGCCAGTGCAGACCCGCGATCAGCAGGTACAAGGCAGCGGCGCCGTAACTGGCTGGCAGCATGTTTGGTCGGCGCCTCGCGGTAACGTATACTGGGCACCTTTGTACCGATTTACCCCCGCTTTAGCAATAGCAGCGAGCCCCAGATGTTCGAGAACCTGAGCGAGCGCCTCTCTTCCAGCCTGCGCCGCATTGGCGGCAAGGCCAGCCTCACCGAGGCCAACATCCAGGAAACCCTGCGCGAATTGCGCATTGCCCTGCTGGAGGCGGATGTTGGCCTGCCCGTGGTCAAGGATTTCATGGCCACGGTGAAGCAGCGGGCCCTGGGTCAGGAGGTCGCCCGCAGCCTCAGCCCCGGTCAGGCGCTGATAAAGATCGTGCAGGCCGAACTCGAGGCGCTCATGGGTTCCGCCAATGAGACGCTCGATCTCAGCACTTCCCCCCCCGCGGTGGTGTTGATGGCCGGGCTGCAGGGGGTGGGTAAAACCACTTCGGCCGCCAAGCTGGCCCGGTTGTTGATCGAACGGGACAAAAAAAAGGTCATGTTGGTGTCGGTGGATGTGTATCGCCCGGCGGCCATCAGGCAGTTGCAACTCCTGTCCGAGGAGGTGGGTGCCGACTTTTTCCCCAGCGACCAGGGACAGCAGCCGGTGCAGGTGGCCACTGCGGCAGTCGCCCGGGCCAGGATCAACTTTTGTGACGTAGTGATTGTAGACACCGCCGGTCGGCTCGCGGTCGATGACCGGATGATGGACGAAATCACTGCCCTGCACAGCGCCCTGCAGCCCGTTGAAACCCTGTTTGTGGTGGATGCCATGGCGGGGCAGGATGCCGCCACCACTGCCCGGGCTTTCAACGACGCGCTGCCCCTGACCGGGGTGGTGCTGACCAAGGTGGATGCCGATAGCCGTGGCGGCGCCGCCCTGTCGGTGCGCGCGGTCAGTGGCAAGCCGATCAAGTTTCTCGGGGTTGGTGAGACCACCGGTGCCCTGGACCCGTTCCATCCGGACCGCCTGGCGTCGCGCATCCTGGGCATGGGCGATGTGCTGTCGCTGATCGAGGAAGCCGAACAGAAAGTCGACCGGCAACAGGCGGAGCGGCTGGCGCGCAAAGTCAAGAAAGGAAAACGCTTTGACCTGGAAGACTTCCGCGATCAACTGCGGCAGCTCCAGAACATGGGCGGTGTGGCCGGCATGCTGGATAAACTCCCCGCCATGGGCGGCATGGCGCAAGCTGCCCAGCAGCAAATGGACCCCCGCCAGGTGGTGGTCATGGAGGCACTGATCAACTCCATGACGGTGGCGGAGCGTCGCCGCCCCGAACTGATTCAGGGTTCGCGCAAACGCCGCATCACCCGGGGTTCCGGGACCCAGGTGCAGGATTTGAACCGGCTGCTCAAGCAGCACCGGCGAATGCAGCAGATGATGAAGAAAATGAAGGGCGGGGGAATGCAAAAGATGATGCGCGGCATGGAGGGCATGATGCCGCCTGGTCCCGGTGGCCCGCCGCCGGGTATGTTCCGGTAATTCCCCGCTGCGCGAGGGCCGGGGAGGCCCGCTCGCGCCGGCGTTTCGGGGGGAATACGCAGCACTTTGAAAAGCCTGCGCAGTAGCGTAAAATGCTCGCCTTTTTTCGAGGGCGGCCACAGCGATGGGGGCGGCTTCACAATGAGGACATTTGCAGGCCATGGTTAGCATTCGTTTGTCTCGCGCCGGTTCCAACCGGCGTCCGTTCTACCATCTGACCGTGGCGGACAGCCGCCACCCCCGGGACGGCCGTTTTATTGAGCGAGTCGGGTTTTTCAACCCCATTGCCCGCGGCCAGGAACAGCGTTTGCAGGTCGATCAGGAGCGCATAGACCACTGGCTGGCACGTGGCGCGCGGGTCTCGCCTCGGGTAGCCAGCCTGATCAAGGAAGCGGCCCGCGCCGCTGCCTAGAGTCGCGGCATGAGTGCCGCCGCTGCCGAGCATCTGGTCATTGGCCGCATCACCGGGCCCTATGGTATTCGGGGTTGGGTGAAAATTCGCTCTTATACCGAACCGATGGAAGGTTTGCTGGGCTACCGGGAGCACCACATCAAGCGCCGGGACGGGAGCTGGAACGCGGTGCAACTGGAGCAGGGCAGAGAGCACGGCAAGGGGCTGGTCGCCCGCTTGCGGGGGGTGGATGACCGCAGCGCCGCCGAGGCCGTGGTGGGTTGCGAACTCGGAGTGGAAGCAGGGCAGTTGCCACCCCTGTCGAAGGATGAGTTTTACTGGCATCAGTTGCAGGGTCTGCAGGTGCGTGCCGGCGGTGAGTTGCTGGGCCGGGTTGAGCACCTGCTGGAGACCGGCGCCAACGATGTATTGGTGGTATCGCCCTGTCCGGGCAGCCGGGACCGGCGCCAGCGTTTGATACCCTGGTTGCCGGGCACCGTGGTGAGCCGGGTCGATCTTGCCGGGGCGAGTCTGGACGTGGACTGGGACCCGGAGTTTTAGCCGATGCAGGTCGCCGTGGTCAGCCTGTTTCCGCAGATGTTCCAGGCCCTGACCGGCTACGGGGTAACCGGCAGGGCAGTGGCGCAGGGGCGGGTCAGCCTGCACCTGTTCAACCCCCGGGATTACGCCAGCGACCGGCACGGTTCGGTGGACGATCGGCCCTACGGGGGTGGCCCGGGCATGCTGCTGAAAGTCGCCACCATGGAAGCGGCGATAGCCGCCGCCCGGCGTGGCGTGGGTGCTGCCGGCAAAGTGGTGTACCTGTCACCCCAGGGACGCCTGCTCAACCAGGCGGTGGCCACCGAACTGGCGGCAGAGGAGTCCCTGGTACTGGTTGCAGGCCGCTACCAGGGCGTTGATGAACGTCTGATAGAGACCGGAATGGATGACGAAATCTCCATCGGCGATTACGTGGTCAGCGGCGGTGAATTGCCCGCCATGGTGGTGATCGACGCCATTGCGAGACAGTTGCCGGGGGTTTTGGGGCACCGGCTTTCGGCACAGCAGGATTCCTTTGCCAATGGACTGCTGGATTGCCCCCACTACACGCGGCCCGAAAGGTATCGCGGGGTGGCTGTACCCGAGGTGTTGCTGAGTGGCAACCATGGGGAAATACGCCGGTGGAGGCTGAAGCAGGCCCTGGGCAGGACTGCCGAGCGGCGACCTGATTTGCTGGAACAGCGGCAATTGAGCCCGGAAGAGAAACAACTACTGGCCGAGTACCAGCGGGAATATTCAGACAGGAGCGCGACATGAGCACGAACCGTATTATTTCGCAGGTCGAAGCGGAACAGATGAAAAAGACACTTCCCGAATTCGCCCCGGGCGATACCGTGGTAGTACAGGTGAAGGTCAGGGAAGGCAACCGCGAGCGTTTGCAGGCCTTTGAGGGTGTGGTGCTGGGCAAGCGCAACCGCGGCCTCAATTCGTCTTTCACGGTGCGCAAGATATCCCACGGTATCGGGGTGGAGCGCACCTTTCAGAGTTACAGCCCGATGCTGGAGAGCATCCGGGTCAAACGCCGTGGTGACGTGCGCAAGGCCAAACTGTACTACCTGCGTGAGCGCAGTGGCAAGGCCGCCCGGATCAAGGAAAAGCTCGGCACCTGAGCCGTCCCGAGGGCGCTGTGGCCCGCTACCAGAATTCCCCCGGTATCGAAACCTACCTGGATGCCATGTGGCTGGAAAAGGGTTTGAGCGACAACACCCTGGCTTCCTATCGGCGCGACCTCGGCCAATACGCCCACTGGTTGCAGGAGCATCACCACTGTGACCTGCTGGCGGCTGATCAAAGCCAACTGCTGGACTATCTGGGCTGGCGTACCAGTCAGGGGCGTTCGGCGCGCTCCACTGCCCGGCTGCTGTCCTGCCTGCGCGGTTTTTACCGCTATCAGTTGCGTGAGGGCCGCGTGCTCAGCGACCCCAGCCTGGATGTCGACGGCCCCAGACTGGGACGTCCCCTGCCCAAGTCCCTGAGCGAGGCGGAGGTGGAGCGCCTGCTGGCGGCCCCGCAACTGGACAAGCCCCTGGAATTTCGCGACCGCACCATGCTGGAATTGCTCTACGCCTGCGGATTGCGGGTAACCGAACTGGTATCGCTGCGGCTGCAGCAGATGGAACTGAACCGGGGGGTGGTGAGGATTGTCGGCAAGGGGGGGCGCGAACGGCTGGTTCCCATCGGCGAGGAGGCGCTGTCCTGGCTGCAGCGGTACTTGCAGGGTGCGCGTGCGGAACTGCTTGGCAACGAGCCCACTGACGTGTTGTTCCCGAGCCGGCGCGGTGGACAAATGACTCGCCAAGCCTTCTGGTATCGTATTACACTATATTCCCGGCGTGCGGATATCAGCAGTCCCCTGTCACCACATACCCTCCGGCACGCGTTTGCGACGCATCTGCTGAATCACGGTGCCGACTTGCGGGTGGTACAGATGCTGCTGGGGCACAGCGACCTGACCACGACCCAGATCTACACCCATGTGGCGCAGGCGCGCATGCAGGAACTGCACGCGCGACACCACCCCCGGGGGCAGCGGCGGAGATCTTGACAGGAGGAGTCAGGAATTCATGAAAACGTTATCGGTATGGTTGGCAGTGGCGCTGCTGACGGTCGCCGCCCAGGGGTATTGCGCAACCGAGGAAGAGACGATCCGCCGCAAGTTGCAGCAGGCGCTGCCCGATCAGCGGATCGACTCGATTGCGCCCGGCGTGGTGCCTGGAATTTTTGAAGTACAGCTCGCCAACGGGCCGATGCTCTACTCCACCGCCGACGGTGAGCACTTTTTTCTGGGGGACCTGTTTGCCGTGCAACCCTCTGCCATCGTCAATCTGGACGCGCAGCGCCGCAACGGCAAACGCCGGGAATTACTGGCCGGAATCGAACGCGAGCAGATGATCATCTTTTCCCCGGCCGTGGCAACCAAAACCAGCGTGACCGTGTTTACCGATGTGGATTGCGGCTATTGCCAGAAATTTCACAGTGAAGTCCCGGCCATGAATTCTTTGGGCATCGAAGTTCGCTACCTGGCCTTTCCCCGCGCGGGCGTCGGCAGCGAGTCCTATCGCAAGATCGCCAGCGCCTGGTGCGCAGAGGACCCCCAGACCGCGATTACCCGTCTCAAACGGCGCGAAAACATTGCCGAGAACGTGTGCGACGAAAATCCCGTGGCCGAACAACTGGCGCTGGGCGAGCAGATGGGCATTCAGGGCACACCGGCACTGGTGCTGGAAGGGGGGCAATTGCTGCCCGGCTACCTCTCGGCGACGGACCTGGCCAAGCGCTTGGGAATACAGTGACGTGGAAGGCGATTTTCAGAGAATCCGGCGTCTGCCTCCGTATGTATTCAACAGCATAGGAGAATTGAAACAGCAGGCCCGCGCTGCCGGACAGGACATCATCGATTTTGGCATGGGCAACCCCGACCAGCCCACACCGGACCATATCGTCGACAAACTGGTGGCGACCGCCCGCCGCCCGGATACCCATCGCTATTCCCAGTCGAAGGGCATCCCGCGCCTGCGCAAGGCCATCTGCACCTGGTATGAACAGCGCTATGGGGTAGGGCTGGACCCGGAAACCGAAGCGATCGTCACGCTGGGTTCAAAGGAGGGCCTGGCCCACCTGGCCCTGGCCACCACCGGGCCGGGCGACGCGGTTCTGGTGCCCAGCCCCAGCTACCCGATTCACCCCTACGGTTTCGTGATTGCCGGGGCCGACATTCGCCACGTACCCATGGCCAACGAAGACGACTTCTTCGAGCAACTGGAACAGGCCATCCGCAATACCTGGCCCAGGCCGAAAATGCTGGTGCTGAACTTCCCCTCCAACCCGACCACCCATTGTGTGGAATTGCCCTTTTTTGAAAAGGTGGTGGCCATTGCCCGCGAGCACGGCATCTGGGTGGTGCAGGATCTGGCCTACGCCGATTTGTGCTACGACGGCTATCGGGCGCCCTCCATCCATCAGGTGGCCGGAGCCCGGGAAGTGGCGGTGGAATTTTTCAGCATGTCCAAGAGTTACAACATGCCCGGTTGGCGAGTGGGCTTCGCGGTGGGCAACTCCCAGTTGATCGGTGCCCTGGCGCGGCTGAAGTCCTATCTGGATTACGGTATGTTCACCCCGATTCAGGTGGCGGCCATTGCCGCTCTGGAGGGTGACCAGGGCTGTGTCGAGCAGATTCGGCAGGTCTATCTCAAGCGTCGCAATGTACTCTGCGAGGGGCTCAACGCGGTCGGTTGGCCCGTGCAGGCGCCACTCGCCACCATGTTCGTGTGGGCGCGCATACCGGAATTCTATCGACATCTGGATTCACTGGAATTCAGCAAGAAGTTGCTGCGGGAGGCCAAGTTGGCGGTATCGCCGGGAGTGGGTTTCGGCGAGGAGGGCGAGGGCTACGTGCGCTTCGCGCTGATCGAGAACGAACAGCGTACCCGGCAGGCCCTGCGCGGTATCAAACGCATGGTCAAACGGGATGGATTTGCCTGAGATGAGAGAAGTAAACCTGGGGCTGTGTGGCCTGGGTACGGTGGGCAGCAGTCTGGTCAATGTGTTGCAGCGCAACGCCGGGTTGCTCTCTGCCCGCGCTGGCGCTGAAATCAGGCTGGTTCACGTGGCATCGCGCCGCGATAACCCGGCCTGTGATCCGGGTGAGGTGGTGCTGAGTCGCGATATTCTGGCACCGACCAGGGACCCGGAAGTGGACATCGTGATCGAACTGATCGGCGGCACCGATGTGGCGTTGGAACTGGTGCGCAGTGCGCTGGCCCATGGCAAACACGTGGTCACCGCCAACAAGGCGCTGATTGCCGAATTCGGCAATGACCTGTTCGCCGAAGCCGGGGAGGCGGGCGTTTGCATCGCCTATGAAGCGGCGGTCGGCGGTGGTATTCCGGTGATCAAGGCACTGCGGGAAGGGCTGACCGCAAACCGCATCCAGCGGCTGATCAGTATCATCAACGGCACCACCAACTTCATTCTCAGCAACATGAAGGGCGGACGGAATTTCAGCGAGGTATTGCAGGAGGCCCAGCAACTGGGCTTCGCCGAGGCCGACCCCCGCTTTGACCTGGAGGGTATCGATGCCGCCCACAAGTTGGTCATCCTTGCCGCCATCGCCTTTGCCACGCCCCTGTGTCTCGAAGGGGTCCATGCCGAAGGTATCAATCACATCGAACCCCAGGATCTGGAGTACGCCGGGGAACTGGGGTATTGCATCAAGCATTTGGCGGTAGCACGTCGTACCGAAGCTGCGGTCGAAATGCGGGTTCACCCGGCCCTGGTTCCCTCGCAAAGCCTGCTGGCCAGGGTCGAGGGAGTGAAAAACGCCGTGCTGGTGGAAGCAGATGCCGTGGGTTCCACGCTGCTCCATGGCTTCGGCGCCGGCGGCGAGCCGACCGCCTCGGCGGTACTGGCGGATGTGGTGGATCTCGCCCGGCAATTGGGGGCCGGCCAGCGGCCCGTGGTGCCGCCCCTGGGCACGGTCGCCGATGCCATTTGCGAATTGCCGCGGCTGGAGGTGAACGCCATGGAGAGCGCCTGGTATCTGCGCATGCTGGCGGTCGATCAACCCGGCGTGATGTCGGCGGTAGCCAATTATCTGAGTGAATCGGGAATCAGTATCGAAGCCCTGATCCAGAAGCCGCCGGCCCCGGGGCAGACCATGGTTCCGGTCATCGTCCTCACCAACCGGGTGTCCGCGGTCAGTCTGCGGCACGCGGCGACCGCCATTGAGGCGTTACCCACCATAGCCGGCGACATCACCTGCATTCGGGTGGAGGATCTGGACGGCTGACCGCCGCCGACCCGAGATGGAATACATCAGTACCCGTGGTGCGGCCCCCAGCCTCGATTTCGAAGCCGTGCTCCTGGCCGGCCTGGCCGCCGATGGCGGGTTGTATGTGCCGCGGCAGTTGCCACAGTTCTCCCACGCCCGGATTGCAGCGATGGCTGCGCTGAATTACCCGCAACTCGCCCTGGAAGTGGTGCGCCCCTTCGTCGGCGGCTGCATCCCCGATGGGGATCTGGAAGCAATGATTGACAGTTGTTACCGGGAATTTCGTCACCCGCAAACCGCCCCGCTGGTGCCGCTGCAGGTCGATGAATGGGTACTGGAGCTGTTCCACGGGCCCACCCTGGCGTTCAAGGATTTTGCCCTGCAATTGTTGGGTCGACTGTTGGATTACCTGATGCAGCGTCGCCGGCGCAGGGTGGTGGTGCTGGGCGCCACCTCCGGGGATACCGGCTCTGCGGCCATCGAGGGATGCAGGCGTTGCGCCAATATCGATATCTTTATCCTGCACCCCCACCGGCGGATATCTGAGGTGCAGCGCCGGCAGATGACCACCGTGCGCGCCGACAACATCCACAACATCGCCGTGCAGGGCGATTTCGACGATTGCCAGGCCATGGTCAAGGCCAGCTTTGCCGAGCGCGGCTTCCTGCCCGAGGAGCGGGAGCTGGTGGCGGTCAATTCCATTAACTGGGCGCGCATCATGGCGCAGATCGTATATTATTTTCATGCCGCCGTGCGGGTCGGCGCCCCCCGGCGGGAAGTCACTTTCTCCGTACCCACGGGCAATTTCGGCGACATTTTTGCAGGCTATCTGGCCCGGCAGATGGGGTTGCCGGTGCGGCAGTTGATTATCGCCACCAACTCCAATGATGTGTTGCACCGCACCCTCACCAGCGGAGAGTATCGTCGCGGTGAATTGCTTCACACCCTGTCACCCAGTATGGACATTTCGGTGTCCAGCAATTTCGAACGGCTGCTGTTTGACCTCTATCGGCGCGACGGGTCGGCCATTGCCGCACTGATGCGGCAGTTCGATAGCGGCGCCATTACCCTCGATGGAGGGGCCGGAGAGCGGTTGCGGGCCCTGTTCAGCAGCCGCGCGGTAAGCGACCAGGAGACCTGTGAACTGATTGCCGAGGTCTATGAGAGCAGCAATTACCTGCTGGACCCGCATTCCGCCATTGCCCTCAAGGCGGCGCGGGAAGTGGGCAGTGACGGCGCAATGATCAGTCTGGCTACGGCGCACCCGGCAAAATTCCCCGAAGCCGTGGCCCGCGCCGGGCTGACGGTCGAGCCTGCCCTGCCGCCCCATCTGGCGGATCTGTTTGAGCGCAGCGAGCACTACCAGGTGTTGCCCAATGATCTCGCCGAAGTACAGGCCTGTATTTCCGGTCTTCTGCATACCTGAATGGCTGCCGTGAGCAGGACCATCCGCAGGCGCACCGCCGTCGATGCCGCCGGGCCGCTGCCGGGAACTACGCCGCTGCTGGCCCAACTCTTTGCCCAGCGCGGTGTCAGTGATGCCGGCGAAGTTGAGTTGAGCAGCTCCCGGCTATTGCCTCCCGACCACTTGCGTGGCGTCCGGGAGGCGGCGGTGATGCTGGCCGATGCGCTGGCAGAGGATACGGCCCTGCTGATCGTGGGAGATTTTGATGCGGATGGCGCCACCAGTACCGCCCTTGCCATGCACATGCTGCAGGCCATGGGCGCCCGTCGACTTGGCTTTCTGGTGCCCAACCGATTCGAGTACGGCTATGGCCTGACTCCGGAAATTGTCGAATTGGCGGCCGGCAGGAAGCCGGGCATCATCATCACGGTAGACAATGGAATCTCCAGCATGGAAGGGGTACGCAGGGCTGCCGAACTGGGTATCCGCACCCTGGTGACCGACCACCACCTGCCTGGAGAGCAACTTCCCGCGGCCCAGGTGATCGTCAATCCAAACCACCCGGAATGTCGCTTTCCCAGCAAGAACCTGGCCGGAGTGGGAGTGATTTTCTACGTCATGGCGGCGCTGCGGGCGGAGCTTCGCCAGCGCAACTGGTTTGCCGAAAAGCAGTTGCAGGAGCCATCCCTGGGTTCGGTGCTGGATCTGGTGGCCCTGGGCACGGTTGCGGACCTGGTGCCCCTGGACCACAACAATCGGGTGCTGGTGCAGCAGGGATTGCTGCGCATCCGCGCCGGTCATGCGCGGCCGGGGATTGCCGCCCTGCTGGCAGTGGCGGGCCGCAATCACCGTACCCTGGTCACCGCTGACCTCGGTTTTGGCGTCGGCCCGAGGCTCAACGCCGCTGGACGGCTCGATGACATGTCGTTGGGCATCGCCTGTTTGCTGGCCAACGACGCCGACCGCGCCGCCGCTCTGGCGGCACAACTGGACGCGCTGAACCGGGATCGGCAGCGCCTTGAGGGCGATATGCAACGGCAGGCCCTGCGCGCGCTGGAACCGGTTGTGGCCAGCCTCGACAGTGAACTGCCCGTGGCCCTGTGTTTGTATGACAAGGATTGGCACCAGGGAGTGATCGGCATCCTCGCGGCGCGCGTCAGGGAACGCATGCACCGGCCCACCATCGTTCTCACCGACGGGGAACAGGGCGAAGTCAAGGGTTCTGCCCGCTCCATAGCCGGATTGCATATTCGCGATGTCCTCGCCGCGGTGGCGGCCCGGTACCCGGGCCTTATCTCCCGATTCGGTGGCCATGCCATGGCGGCTGGCCTGTCACTGCCCCGCGACGGACTGGAGGCGTTCCAGGAGGCTTTTGTCGAGCAGGTAGCCAGTCAACTGGACCCGGCTGCACTGGAGGCCGTTATCGATAGCGATGGCGAGTTGCCCTTAGCCAGCCTCAATCTCGATGTGGCGCTGGAACTTCGCTACGCGGCGCCGTGGGGACAACAGTTTCCCGAACCGGTCTTTGACGGCGAGTTTTTGCTGCTGCAACAGCGCCTGGTGGGCGAGCGGCACCTGAAACTGGTGTTGGCCCCAGGCGACGATCCCCGGCGTCTGCTGGATGCCATCGCTTTTCGAGTCGATCTGAATCTCTGGCCCAACCCCGAAGTACAGCGCGCGCAGCTCGTCTATCGTATGGACGTCAACACCTACCGCGGAGAGCAACAACTGCAACTGATAGTGGAGCAGATTACACCACTGTGAGCG
>CAZUGZ010000046.1:13542-15876 GCA_964620555.1 uncultured Alteromonadaceae bacterium | reverse complement strand
GAGGTGATTCAGGATATCGGCCAACGCCTGGAAAGCATTTTGGGCAACGTGCCCGGCACCGCTTCGGTATATTCAGAGCGAGTCGCCGGAGGGCGGTATATCAAGGTGGATATCGACCGCGAAAAGTCTTCCCGATTCGGCCTGAATATTGCCGATGTACAACAGGTGATTGCGTCGGCAATCGGTGGGATGAATGTTACGCAAACCGTTGAGGGTCTGGAACGCTATCCGGTGAATATCCGGTACCCGCAATCCTACAGGAACTCCCCGGAACAGTTGGCGCTCTTGCCGGTGGTGACGCCGGCGGGTCACCGCATCGCCCTCGGCGATGTGGCGGACATCTTCATTGAGGACGGACCGCCCGGAATCAAGAGCGAAAACTCCCGTATCAATGGCTGGACCTTTGTTGATATCGAGGGAGTGGATGTTGGCAGTTATGTGAAACACGCCATGGCAACCGTTCGGGATGAACTGGATTTGCCCGCAGGTTATTCCATCAACTGGTCCGGGCAATACGAATACATGCTGCGCGCCAAGGAAAAACTGACTTATGTGGTGCCCCTGACACTGGCCATTATTGCCCTGTTGCTGTTCATGAGCTTTCGCAGCTTGAGTGAAGTCGCCATTCTTATGGGAACGTTACCTTTTGCACTGGTGGGGAGCGTTTGGTTGATGTACTGGCAGGGTTTCAACTTTTCGATCGCGGTGGGCGTCGGATTTATTGCACTGGCCGGTGTGGCGGTGGAAACCGGCGTGATAATGCTGGTCTATCTGAATCAGTCCTGGCGCGGAGCAGTCAGTGAGAAACGAAATGTAACCCATGAGGAATTGAAGGATTCCGTGGCCAGGGGCGCCGGTCTCCGGTTGCGCCCGGTGTTGATGACGGCCAGCGCAACGATTGCCGGTCTGTTACCTATCATGATGGGATCTGGCACGGGTTCGGAGGTGATGAGCCGCCTGGCGGCACCCATGGTGGGGGGGATGGTGAGTTCGGTGATGTTAACCTTGCTGGTCCTGCCAGCCGTTTACTATCTCTGGAAAAAGCGGGCCCGACGGCTGAAAGACTGAGTTTTGAGAGCGCCAGACAAGGAAGCTTGACCGGCGAGACCGTCTTCGCGGGAGGCGTCTGGACTATCCCGGTATTTCCAGGGAATGTTTGAAGCCTGTTTTCTGTAGACGCCCAGGATCATTTTAACAATATTGCAACATCACTCCTTATACCAGCGCCGTTGGCGTTAGCGGCGCGTAGCCGGTGAGCTGCTGTATGCCCGGCTCAGCCGCCATTACATCGGGTATCCGGTTAAACAGGCTGGAGGCCGAAGCCACGCCGGAATCTTCCCGTTTTATACTGACTTCCATGCCGGGCAAACCGTTGATACGCCAAAACATGATTTCATCTTCTCCGGGTTTGAATATCCGGTACTCCAATTCACTGGTGGCGGTGATGCCCTGTTCCGTGGTGACATCAATCGACAGTCTCGTTCCCATACAGATTCCCGGCTCGAGTTCTTTTTCCATTTCCGGGACATAGATAGTTTCATCCCAGATTATCGGCTCCTGGCGGGCGTCCACGTTACTGACGGTGTAACCCAGTTTTTGCAACACAGCGATGGAAGGAATTTGCAGAAGGTCGGTCAGGAGGCCTGCCTTGCGCCCCAATTTTTGGTCGTATTCCGCTTCGGTCATGCCAACACCCGTCATGGGTAGAAAATGTACACCCTGGCGTACGATTTCCGTATTGCTGCGGTGTACCAGCGAATCAATGCGTACACAGGGACCGGCAGCAACCAGTGCTGACCAGAAGCGTGTGGAATCCCATATGCCACCGCCGGTAAAGGTAACCCCGCATTTCCTGGCCAGCGTATCAATCGTTTCGGCGACCTCCTCGTCGGCCCAGTAGGGGAGATACCCCTGCGTGCCGTGGCACAAGACGTTAATACCTGCGTTTAGAAAGCCCTCGTAGGCCGGGTAATTCACCTCGAGCAGGTCCGAAGCGGCAATGAGCGCAACATCTGCTTCCAGGGCGGAATAATCTGCGCCCTCACAATCCTGTACTACCACCCCAAGGTCTTTGTCGAGCCCGGCAAGACTTCCCAGATCCTGGCCAATCTTGTCACCGGCACGATTGTATGCTGCAACGATTGGCCAGCCCTTCATGTCCGCTAGGCGCACCAGTGCCTGACCAACAAAGCCGACGCCGAACAGAACCAACCTTGGTTGAGCCGCAAGTGTTGTCATAATGTCCTCCAATTATCGACTGGTGTTCAGGTAGTCCCCAACGCCACGGATTTTGCCCATGCGTAACTGGGTTTGCCTGCGGGCGAGCGAGGGATA